>NZ_VYIK01000006.1 GCF_008709575.1 Mycobacterium sp. | reverse complement strand
CAACGCTGGAAGGACGTGTGGGCGGCTGGACAGGGCTTGCATACCACGCGCGAGATCGAACCAGTCGCTGAAATCGTCGAACAGATCGAACGCGAATACCGCCACGCGCTCGATCGTGCCACCGCGCTCCTGCACTGCAGGCAATCTGAGGTCAAATAGCCGGCGAAGGCCGCTGCTCGAGATCTGGTGGCGCTGGCTCAGGTAACCGCGCGACTCGGTCGTAGACGACTTTGCGCCAGGCTCGTCAGTTGTCAGGCGGTGTTGGATCTGTTGATGCGAATGCCTTTTCGGGCATTGACCCGCCGTAGCGACTCCGCAGTTCGGTCTTGAGCACCTTGCCCGCCGGGTTGCGCGGCAGCGCGTCGACGATCTCCAGGCCTTTGGGGTGCTTGTAGCGGGCCAGCCGCTCGGTGAGGAACTCGTCGAGGTCCTCGAGCTTCAGGTTGTCGTCTGCGACCGCCGCCACCGCGATCGGCACCTCGCCCCACTGCTCGTCGGCCCGACCGATGACGGCGACTTCGATGATCGCCGGGTGAGCGGCGAGGACGTTTTCCACTTCGGCGCAGTAAATGTTCTCCCCGCCGGAGATGATCATGTCTTTCTTGCGGTCGACCACCCACACGTAGCCGTCCTCATCCATCCGCACCAGATCACCGGAGTGGAACCAGCCGCCGGCGAACGCCTCGGCGGTGGCCTGCGGGTTGTTCCAGTAACCGCTCATCAATGTCGGTGCTCGGTAGACGATTTCACCGACTTCACCGATCGGCACATCGTTCATGTTCTCGTCGACCACCCGCGCGGCGACGGTTGGGATCACCTTGCCGACCGATCCGCGTTTGGCGATCGCGTCCCTGCCGAGCAACACGCAGGTGACCGGCGACATCTCGGTCTGGCCGAACGCGGCCAGGATCTGCGCGCCGGGAAAGGTTTCCGACATCTGTCGCAGCAGCGTGTCTGATGCCGGCGCGGCGCCCCACGAGATCACCCGCAACCGGAGGTCGCGGGGACGCGCCTGCTGCTCAGCGCAGACCGCCTGCCACTGGGCGGGCACCAGGAAGATACCGGTGACCTTCTCGGCGGCCAGCACGTCGAGCAGGTTCCCGGGATCGAATCCGCCCAGCGGATGGATCACGGTGGGGATGCCCAGCAGCATGCTGGTCAGCATGTTGCCGATGCCGGCGATGTGGAAAAGCGGCACCCCGATGAATCCGACGTCGTCGAGGTCGACACCGTGGGTGTACAGGCCGGTCATCGTCTGGCCGGTCAGGTTGGCATGGGTCAGCACGGCGCCCTTGGGCCGGCCGGTGGTGCCGGATGTGTACATGATCAGCGCCGGCGACTCGTCGGGAATATCGACCGGCTCGTGGGGATCGCCGGTTTCTTCGATCAGCTGTTCGTAGTCGACAAGACCACCCTCGCCGTCACCGCCGGCGACGATGAGCGTGTCGAGGAGCGGGGCGATGTCGCGGACCGCAGCGGCCACGGCGGCCAACACCGATTCGGTGATCATCACGTGCGCCCCGCAGTCCTCGACGAGGTACGTGAGTTCGGACGCAGTCAGCCGGAAGTTGACCGGCACTGCGATCGCGCCGATTCTGTTGGCGGCCAGCACTGCTTCGATGAACTCGGTCCGGTTCAGCATCAAGATCATCACCCGGTCCCCGAAACCGACGCCGCGGCGGTGCAACGCATCTCCCAGCGCCGCGACGCGGCGATGCAGCTCCGCCCAGGTGGTGGTATGACCGAGGAACCTCAGCGCGGTCGCGCCAGGCTGCATCAGTGCATGCCGCTCGAGCTGGTTGACCCAGTTCTGCCGGCGGGCGAGGTAGGGCTGCTCGGTGGCCATCGACTACTGGCATTCCCTTCCGCATCGTTCACAGCCCGCCGGGCTTGATCGCTATCGACTGTCGCCTGCGTCACAGTAAAGTCTGTGCGCGGCAAAGACAAGGGCGGGAGTACGGCTCGCGGCGCGCCACGCGCAGGCGCCCTCGCAAGCCGACGGAGGTGGCAACCCTAGGAACCGGCCGCCAACTGCTCGGCGCGGCGTTTGAGGTTGTCCACCAGGTAGTCCAGCACGTCGTTGACCATCTTCTTCACCATCGGCTTGGGCACTGACAGCTCGGTCTCGATGTCGATGTCCACGGTCAGCAGCGAGGTGGCGCCGACCTCGACCACGCTGAACAGCTGCTCCTGCTTGGTGAACAGATTGCCCTGCTGCATCACCGTCTGAATCTGATTCGGGCTCGGGTAGTACACCGCCTGGATGTAGGTGCCGTCGAAGCCCTGCCAGGTGGCGTCGAGGCGGAGTTGGCTGGGGCGGCCGTCGTCGTAGCGGGCCAGCACCCACAGACCCTTGATCTCCTTGTTCCACTGCGGGTAGGCCTCGAAGTCGGCAACGATGGCCATGATCGAGGCCGCGTCGGCGGCCACCTCGACGGTCTTGCTCACTACCGGCATCCGCCGAGCATAGCCGCGCCTCAGGTGACGCGGGCGGTCGACAGCAGCGCCCGGATGGCCTCGGGAATAGGTTGCGGCTTGCGGGTGGTGCGATCGATGTAGACGTGCACCCAATGCCCGAGTGCGGCGATCACCGGTTGTTCCCGACCGTCCTGATCGCCGTCGGCCCGGAACACCCCGAGCCGATAGGTGACGCTGCTGCGCCCGAGCCTGGTCACCGCCAATCCGATGACCAACTGCTCGGGAAAGCGCAACTCGGCAAGGTAGCGGCATCCCGATTCGGCGACGATGCCCAGCGACGGCGTGGTGAGCGGGTCGATGCCCAGGGTGGTGTTGATCCAGCCGTTGATCGCGGTATCGAAGAGCTGGTAGTACACGGCATTGTTGAGATGGCCGAACATATCGTTGTCGGCCCACCGGGTGAGCACCGGCCACTGCACGGGGAAGTCGCGGCTGGTCAGGCTGTCCGAGACGGACCGACCCGCGGCGGGGGAGGGCATGGTTGTATTCCACCATGCTGCGCATCCGCGGTGCCGTGCTGGAGCACATCGGATCACCCCGTCCGTACGCTCAGTCACGGCCGATCAGCGTGACCGAGCTCGACCTGGCGCCGCCGGGCACCGGCGAACTGCAGGTCCGCATCGAAGCGGCCGGTGTCTGTCACTCCGACCTGTCGGTGGTCGACGGCAACCGGGTGCGGCCGGTGCCGATGCTGCTGGGCCACGAGGCGGCCGGCATCGTCGAATGCACCGGGGACGGCGTCACCGACGTTGACGTGGGTCAGCGGGTGGTGATGGCGTTCCTGCCGCACTGCGGTCACTGTCCGGGGTGCGCCACCGCGGGGCTGGCCCCGTGCGAACCGGGCAGCGCCGCCAACGCCGCAGGCACCCTGCTGGGCGGCGGCATGCGGCTGAGCCGGGACGGCCGGTCGGTGTATCACCACCTGGGTGTCTCGGGCTTCGCGACGCACGCGGTCGTCCATCGCGCCAGCGTCGTGCCCGTCGCGTCCGACATTCCACCCGCCGTCGCGGCGCTGCTGGGATGTGCCGTGCTGACCGGTGGCGGCGCGGTGATCAATGTCGCTTCGCCGCGACCCGGCCAGACGGTGGCCGTCGTCGGCGTGGGCGGTGTCGGGATGGCGGCGGTGCTGACCGCGCTGGCGCACGACGACGTCCGTGTGATGGCCGTCGACCGGCTGCCGGCGAAGCTGGCCGCGGCCGAGGCGGTCGGTGCACACGAGACCTACCTGCCGGAGGCGGCCGTCGAGGCCGGTGTCACGGCGCCGATCGTCATCGAGGCGGCCGGTCATCCCGCCGCGCTGCAGACGGCCATCGAGCTCACCGCCCCCGGGGGCCGCACGATCACGGTCGGGCTGCCACCCCCGGACGCCCGAATCGCGCTGTCGCCTTTAGGTCTCGTCGCCGAAGGCCGTTCGCTGATCGGGAGCTATCTCGGTTCGGCGGTGCCGGCGCGCGACATTCCGCGCTTCGTGTCGTGGTGGCGCGCGGGCCGGTTGCCGGTGGAATCGCTGGTGTCCTCGACGATCACGCTGGAGGACATCAACACCGCGATGGATCGCCTCGCCGGGGGCGCCGAAGTTCGGCAACTGATCAGGTTTTAGGCGCGACGGCCGGCGAGCGCGGCAAGGACTTCCTCGGTGTGCTCGCCGAGGGAAGGCGCGGTGCGACGGGGAGCCCAGGGTGTGCCGTGGAAGTCGGCCGGTGTCGCGACCATCGCGACCCCGCCGTTATCGCCGGGAACGTGCACGATGCCGCCGGCAGCGTGGAACTGCTCGTCGGCGACGACGTCCTCGAGCGTGTTGACCGGCGACCAGAAGAAATCCGGTTCGGCGGCGAAGATGTCCGCCCATTGCGCGAGGGGCTTGGTCGCGAAGATCTCGTCCAATTCGGCGACGAGCTCGGCGGCGTTGGCGGCGCGCGCCTGCGGATGCGCGAAGCGCGGGTCGGTCAACCATTCGGGACGGCCCACCACTCGGCACAGCGGCGGCCAGTGCCGCTCGCCCTCGAGCCCGACGATCCAAAACCGGCGTCCGTCACCGGCGGCGTAGTTGTTCATGCACGGATTGCCCATCGATTCCCGTTGCCCGACGCCGATCGGGGATCCGGTGAGCAGCAACGTATTGAGGTCGAAACTCACCGTGTAGGCACCCTGCCGGTACAACGAAGTGGTGACCAGTTGACCAGACCCGGTGCGGGCGCGGGAGATCAGCGCCGCGCACACCGCTGCGGCCAACGTCATGCCCGCGGCGTGGTCACCCATGCCGCCCCGCTGGAACGGGGGCGGGTCACCCGGCCGGGTCAGCAGATGGGCCAGTCCGGCGCGGGCCCAAAACGCCGCGACGTCGTAGGCGGCGCGGTCGGCATCGGGTCCGGTCAGGCCGTAACCCGTGATCAAGCCGTAGACCAAACGCGGGTAGCGCGCAGCCAGGGTTTCGTAATCCAGCCCCAGCCGGTGCAGCGCAGCCGGTCGCACGTTGGAGACGAAAACATCAGCGTCGCTGAGCAATTCCAGCGCGGCCGCGCGGTCGTCGTCGCTGCTGAGGTCCAGCACCACGCTGCGCTTGGAGCGGTTGTCCATCTCGAACGGGGGGTTGATGCCGGTTCCCAGCATCGCGGCGAACAGCCGACCCGGGTCGCCGGTGGGTGGCTCGATCTTGATGACGTCGGCGCCCCAGTCGGCCAGTATGCCGCCGGCCGCCGGACCGGCTACCCAGACGCCCAGTTCGACGACTTTGATGCCGTCCAGCGGTCCGGCCACGTAAGCCTCCTAACGTACACGATGATGTTGATTTGTAAGCTAGCCGGATACCCTAGACGAGACTGCAGGCTACCGCCGGTGGCCGGCCAGCGAGAAGTCGCGGCGATGACGGGAGACGACGGCGTGTCGACACAGAGCCGGATTCTTCAGGCCACCGCGGAGGTGCTCAGCCGCAACGGTTTAACCAAACTCAACCTCTCCGACGTCGCCGCGCAAGCCGGCGTCTCGCGTCCCACGCTGTACCGGTGGTTCGCCTCCAAGGAGGAACTGCTCACCGCCTTCGGCGCCTACGAACGCCAGCTGTTCGACACCGGCATGAGCCGGGCCACCGCCGGGCTGCATGGCACCGCCAAACTCGATGCCGCGCTGCGGTTCATCGTCGAATACCAACAATCCTACTCCGGTGTCCGGATCATCGACGTCGAGCCAGAAGTGACCATCGCCCAACTGGCGGAGGTGATTCCGGTGATGCGGGCACGCCTGCAACGGCTGCTTACCGGACCCAATGCAGCGGTCAAGGCGGCGACCGCGATCCGGGTGGCGGTGTCGCATTACATTGTCCGCAGTGACGACGGCGATCAATTCCTGGCGCAGCTTCGGCACGCGGTCGGTCTGAAGGAACCGGCGGCGTGAGCCTCTTCGCCGGCCGCGGACCGCTGGGCCCGAATCCGGCTGGGCGGTTCTCGTCGCCGTTGCCCCCCGATCTGGTCTACGTCGAACCGCACCCGCGCCGCATTCAGGCCGTCCGCGACGGCCGCGTGGTCATCGACACCGAGCAGGCGGTGCTGGTACACCGGCGTAACCGGCCGCTGTCCTATGCGTTTCCCGCCGACGAGGTCGACGGGCTGCCCCACGAGCCCGAGCCCGAAGCGCCCGGCTACGTCGCGGTGCCCTGGGATGCGGTCGACACCTGGCTGGAAGAAGGCCGCAAACTCGTGCACTACCCGCCGAACCCGTATCACCGCGTGGACTGCCGCCCGACGCAGCGCCGGCTGCGGGTCGAGATCGCCGGCACGACGCTGGTCGACACCGACGACACCGTGATCGTGTTCGAGACCGCGCTGGAGCCCCGGCTCTATGTCGATCCGTCGTTGGTCCGCACCGACCTGTTACGGCCTACCGAGACGTCGAGCTACTGCAACTACAAGGGCGTGGCCATCTATTGGGCTGCGGTCATCGGTGACACCGTGGTGACCGACGTCGCCTGGAGTTATCCGGACCCGCCGCCGGAAAGTACGCCGATCAAGGGATTTCTCAGCTTCGACCCGACGCGGGCTGACGTCGTTGCCGAACTCCCTTGCGGCCCTTGAGTTAGTGCCGCTACAGTCGGGACTCGACGGCGATTGCGGTGTCGGTTTGCCGCATGGGCCGGATCAACGCCTCCTGGGTGAACGACGCGAGCAACTCGCCCTGCTCGGTGTGGACGTGCCCGCGCACATAAGACATTCCGGCGCCAACCTGCGTGCTTTCGTGGCTGTATAGCAGCCAGCCGGTCCAGCGGACCGGTTCGTGGAAGCTGACCGTGACCGTCATCGGCGCCGTGGACACCGTCCGGTGCGACTGGCTGGTGCCGATCCCCGGGTGTGCACGCATCGTGGTGGAGATCCCCAAATGCCCGGTGAAGTGGGCGATCAACGCCTTAGCCAACTCGGCACGAGTCGGGATCGGGTCATAGTGCAGCCAGGCGTACAACTCCGGCGGCCCCACCTCGTCGGGACTGTTCACGTCGACGACGTCGACCAGCCGCAGTTCCCGCCCGCGCATCGGCATCTCGACCAGGTTGGCGGCGGCGGGTGCGACGACATCGGGCCGCCGAACGTGGTGGCGGATGACGTCGGGCGAGGGCACGTCGGCCAAAACGGTGACGCTCACGCAACGCCGACCGTTCTGGATGGCCGACACCACCGCGGCCGCGGTGGACCGGCCTTCGTGCACGACGTCGAACTCCAACACGACCGGTGGCCCCATTGTGACCGCCCGGGTGAACACCGCGTGCGCCGACCGCACCGACTTCTCCGGAAACCGTTTGGCGGTCGCGACAATCGTCTGCGCGAGCACCTGGGTGCCTTCGACCACCTGCCGTTCGTCAGCGCCGGCGAGGCCGGTGTCGGCGGTGAACCGGTCGGGGCCGTCGGGGCGCGCGTCGAACAGCTCGAGCAGACCGGTCACCGACCATTGGGTCTGATCAGCATCGGTGGTCATGCCCTATAGCGTGACGGTCGCGGACATCTATGTAAAGCTGGCCGGTGATCAGGAATCGCGCGGCGCGGTATCGGTTTGGCTGTTAGCACCCAACGGCGATTCGACGCGGATCGTCTCGTCGCGAATGAGGCCGCGCAGCAGCGCGGTGCTGAACTCCGCGGCGATCTCCTTGGCGCTGCGCCGTCCGCTGGGGCGCAGCCACCGATAGGCACCGAGCGTCATCCCGATGTAGCCCAGCGCCACGACGTGCGAGTCGCACTCGTAGAATTCGCCGCTGGCGATGCCCCGGTCGATGAGACCATGCACGTGCTCGTAGACCTGGGTCTCCTTCTCGCGCACCGCGGTGACTTGCTCTTCGGTGAACCACTCGGTGATGTAGGGCTGCTCTTGGAAGTACACCGCCGCGCCTTCGGGGTTGGCGGCGATCTGGTCGAGCAGTCGCACCGTGTACTGGTAGAGCGCCTCCCGGGCAGACATCGACGGGTCGTCGTGCACCGCGGCCAGCGTGCGCTCGGCAGCCCGTTGATAGATGTCGTAGAGAATCAGCGACTTGCTGGCGTAATAGTGATAAACGGTCGCCTTGTTCAGTCCCACCACGTCGGCGACGTCGTCCATGCGGGTACCGTGGTAACCGCGTGCGGCAAACAACTTGGTGGCCACGCTCAGCAACTCCTCACGGCGGGAGAGTCCGTTCTCGGATGGCATGTCGACTCGCTTATCGGACGGCCGGCACGTCCCGGCATCAATCAACTGGTTAGTAGTCTAGTAACAGGGTTTGTCCGGTGTCGCGGCGCGGCCCGATAGGGCTACACTAGTGAGCGAGCCGACGTCGCGACCCGAAGAGGTGGTCAGATGGATCCCGATCCGAACCCCAGCTACGACTTTTCCGACGAGCTCGAATTCTATTTTCGATACGTGCCCTGGGGTTTTCGAGGTGTCGTCGACGGCAACGGGTATCCGCCGCCGGCGTATCCGCCCGTGTAGGGCGCATAGTCGCAGACCCGTTCCGGTTCGCCGGAACCGGCTTACAGGGCTTTGAGTTCCTCGATGATGTCGGATACCGACTTTTTCGCGTCGCCGAACAACATGGCGGTGTTGTCGGCGTAGAACAGCGGGTTGTCGATGCCGGCGAACCCTGAGCTCATCGACCGCTTGAGCACGATCACCGATCTCGCTTTGTCCACGTTGAGGATCGGCATGCCATAAATCGGGCTGTTCGGCTCGTTGCGGGCCGCCGGATTGGTGACGTCGTTGGCGCCGATGACGATCGCGACGTCGGTGCGGGCGAACTCGTCGTTGATGTCGTCCATGTCCTTCATCGCGTCGTAGTCGACCTCAGCCTCGGCCAGCAGCACGTTCATGTGGCCGGGCATCCGGCCGGCCACCGGGTGGATCGCGTATTTGACCGGCACGCCCCGCTTCTCCAGTAAGTTGGCCATGTCCTTGACGGCATGCTGCGCCTGGGCAACCGCCATGCCGTACCCGGGCACCACGATCACCTGATTGGCATAGGCCATCTGGATCGCGGCGTCGGCCGCCGAGATGGACTTGACCACCTTGTCGCCGCCGTCGCCGCCACCGGGGGTGACGCCGCCGCCCCCGAATCCGCCGGCGACGATCGCCGGGATCGAGCGGTTCATCGCCTTGGCCATCAGGTTGGTCAGGATCGAGCCGGAGGCGCCGACGATCATGCCGGCGACGATCATCGCGGTGTTGTTCAGCGCCAGTCCCGCCGCGGCTGCCGACAGCCCGGTCATCGCGTTGAGCATCGAGATCACGACGGGCATGTCGGCGCCGCCGATCGGCAGCACCACCATCAGACCGAGTATCCCGGCAGCGGCCAGCAGCCCGATCATCCACCACAGCGGCGCCCCGCCGCTGCCGGGATCGGCGCGCAGCCCGATGACCACCGCGGCGGCGACGGCGCCCGCCAGCAGGATCAGGTTCAGCGGTTGCTGAGCCCGGCCGGCACCGATCGGACGGCCGGGGATGATCTCTTGCAGCTTGCCGAACGCGATGATCGAGCCCCAGAACGAGATCGAGCCGATGATCGCGGCGAACAGCGAGGCCACCACGATGTGCACGGTCGGCGACTCGCCGTGCTGGAATGCGGAAAATCCGTCGGTATCGATGAACTCCGAGAGCGCGATCAGGGCCACGGTGCCACCACCGACGCCGTTGAAGAACGCCACCAGCTGCGGCATCGCGGTCATCTTGGTCAGTTGGGCCGGCGGCACGCCAAGCACGATGCCCAGAACCAGCCCGGCCACGATCAGCGGCCACTGGTGGGTGTGCCGGATGAAGATCAAGGTGGCCGCGACCGCGATGGTCATCCCTAGCGCGGCGATCAGGTTGCCGCGCACCGCGGTCTTGGGCCCGGTCAAACCCATCAACCCGTAGATGAAGAGCGAGAACGCGACGAGGTAGAGGACAGCGACGAGATAGTTCATCGCCCTTGCCCGTTCGTCGGGGTCGTTTGGGCCGTGACCGGCGCGCGCTTCTTGCCTTTGAACATGCCCAGCATCCGGTCGGTGACGATGAAGCCGCCGATGACGTTGAGCGTGCCGAACACCAACGCGACGAACAGGATGATCTGCTGCGCGATCGTCGGGTGCTCGACACGGCCGAGCACCAGCAGCGCGCCGAGCACGACGATGCCGTGGATCGCGTTGGTGCCCGACATCAGCGGGGTGTGCAGCGTGTTGGGCACCTTAGAGATCACCGCGAACCCGACGAATCCGGACAGCACCAGAATCGCCACATTGGCCAGCAGGTCGTCATACATCTGTCTCATTGTCCTTCCCAGCCGCGCGGGTGACGCACGCCGCGGCAATGACCTCGTCGTCGAAGTTGGGGGCCAGCTTGCCGTCGCTGATCAGCAACTCCAGCAGCGCGGTGATGTTCTTGCTGTACAGTTCGCTGGCATGCTCGGGCATCGTCGCCGGCAGGTTCAGCGGGGCGGCGATCGTCACGCCGTGTTTGACGACGACGTGGCCCGGTTCGGTGAGCTCACAGTTGCCTCCGGTCTCCCCGGACAGGTCCACCACCACGCTGCCCGGCTTCATACCCCGCACCGCTTCGGCGGTCACCAGCGTGGGCGCCGGTCGACCCGGCACCAGCGCGGTGGTGATCACGACGTCGAAACCGGTGATCGCTACCTCCAGGGCTTTCTGCTGCTGCGCGCGTTCCTCCTCGGTCAGCTCCCGCGCGTACCCGCCTTCGCCGGCGGCATCGATGCCGATCTCGAGCCACTGCGCGCCCACCGAGCGGACCTGGTCGGCCACCTCGGGCCGCACGTCGTAGCCGGTCGTGCGCGCGCCCAGCCGTTTGGCCGTGGCGAGCGCCTGCAGTCCGGCCACTCCCACGCCGAGCACCAGCACCGACGCCGGTTTGACCGTGCCGGCTGCCGTCGTCAGCATCGGGAAGAATCGGGTCGCCTCGGAGGCGGCCAGCAGCACGGCCTTGTAGCCCGCGACGTTGGCCTGCGAGGACAGCGCGTCCATCACCTGAGCGCGCGAGATCCGCGGGATCGCCTCTAACGCGAATGCCTGCACCCCGGTCCGCCTGAGCGCATCGATCTGGTTGTCGGCGTTGCGGGGCGCCAAAAAGCCGATCAGCGTCTGTCCGGAGCGCAGCCGGGACACCTCGCCGGCGGTAGGGGGCGCCACCTTGACGACGACGTCGGCCGCCCAGGCGTCTCCGATCGTGGCGCCGGCTTCGATGTAGAGCTCGTCGGGAAGCAGCGCGCGCTCGCCCGCGCCGGCTTCGACGACGACCCTCACACCGCTGTTCACCAGGGGCGCCACCGCTTTGGGTACCAGGGCGACACGCCGCTCGTCGGCTCCGGACTCGGCGACCACACCGACGCTCGTCTGCGACTCTGTCATGACGGGCACATCTGCTTTCTCGTGCTTTCTCGTGCTTTCTCGTTTCGTGCTGCCGCGCGGGATATCCGCTGGCGCGGCCGCACGCCCCGTACCATAACGCGTCCCGGCGGCGCTCCCCGCGCCAGTCGATCGGTTCACCCGCTAATGCTTCGCCAGCCGCGGCGGATCGTGTAGCGGTCGGCGCGTTGTGGAATCACAAAGAGACCTTGTGCCTAGGCGGCTCCGACGGTCATCTCGGTGACGGTATCGGTAGCGGATCCGCCCAGAATATGTTAAGCATAGTTTCAGCCGACCGTCAGGTCGGAGGGGAGATATATCGGGGGGTCGCACCGACTCGTTGATCAGCCGGTTTCGGTGGAAGGAAGAATTGTCATGAAACGTGGTAGCAGCAAGGGCCGGATCGCCGGGCTGGCGACCGGGCTGGGTATCGCGGCGGCGCTGGCCGCCACCCCCGGGACCGCCGCCGCCGACACGCTCGGCGCGGCGACCGACGACGTGTGGGCCGCCGCCGCCAGTGCGGCCGGTTCCGACCCGCTGTTCGACCCGAACATCGCCCTGTCGATCGACGGGCTTACCTTCGCGACCGGTACCGCCACCGCCACTTCAGGGCTGGGCGACATCGCGCTCGCCGTCGGCCCGAACAGCAGCGCCGACGCGTCCGGCGGGTTGCTCGACATCGCTGCCGCGCTGGGCGGCCAGAACAGCGCCGACGCCGTGGGCAACGTCGACATCGCCTACATCCTCGGCGCCGGCAGCACCGCCGACGTGACGGGCAATGTCGACATCGCCTCGATTCTGGGTGCCGAAGATTCGATCATGCAGCCGGGCAGCATCGATCTGGCCACGCTTGTCGGCAACGGGCTGGCGCCGGTCGAGCAAACGGGCAACGTGATGATCGACCTCGCGACGGCGTTGTTCAGCTTCTTCTGAGCGTCAGCACCCGCGCCGCGGCTACTGACGGCGGTCGAGCACGATCTCGGCGATCTGGGCGATCGACCAGCCGGAGGCCACGTCCATCGCCGACACCCGCAGCCCGAGCGCTTTCTCCAGGGCCGCGGCGATGTCGAGGCCCATCAGCGAGTCCACCCCGAGATCGGTCAGGGGCTGCGCCCGCTCCGGCGGGGAGCTCGCCGGTAGCCCCAGCTCGGCGGCCACGATCGTGGCCACGATGTCTTCGACCGTCTGACGTGCTTCCGCGTCGCTGAGCCCGTCGAGCACCTGCAGCGCCGGGCCTCGGCCGTCGCCGTCGTGCTCCCCGGCCAGCCGCTCGAAACGCCGCCGCCCGGACGTCGGCGGGATCAGAGCCGCCAGCCGCGGCCAGTCAGCATCCACCACTGCGACGCTGTCGACGCCGCGGTCGATCACCACCCCCAGGGCGGCGAACGCGGCGTCGATGCCGAGCGGGGTCAACCCCAGCTGCCTCAGATGGCGGGCCACGGTGGCGTCCCGCGCAACCAGCCCCGTCTCGCCCAGGGCACCCCACTGGATTACCGACGCGGGCAGACCCAGGTGATGCCGCCGCGCGGCCAGCGCCTCCAGCGCGGCGTTGGCGGCGACGTAGTTCGCCTGCCCCGGGTTGCCGATCAGCGCCGAGATCGACGAGTACAGCACGAAGAAGTCCAGCGCGCCGGTGAGCGTGTGCAGATGCCAGGCGCCCAGCGCCTTGGGCCGGAGAACCCGGTCCAGCGATCCGCGGTCCAGTTCGGCCACCGGACGGTCGTCGAACACCGCCGCGCTGTGGATCACCCCGCGCAGCGGCGGCATCGTGGCAGCGACTTCGTCGAGCACCCCGGCCAGCTGGGCGCGGTCGGCGACGTCGGCGGCGAACGCCCGCACCGTCACGTCGCGCGGCAGCCGGCACAGCCAGGCCTGCGCCTCCGGCGAGGCTGCGCCGCGGCGGCTGACCAGCACCAGATGCCTTGCTCCCCGCTCCAGTAGCCACGCCGCGGTCTGCAGCCCGACGCCGCCGAGCCCACCGGTCACCAGATAGGTGACGTCGGGACGGATGCGCTGCGGCGGGTAGCGCCGCAGCGTCAGCTGCGGGTCACGCATGCTCACGCACACCTGGCCCACCTGGCGGGCGTCGCCGGCCAGCCGAAACGCCTCCGCCACCTGACCGGCCGGGATGACCGTCACCGGGGGGCCGGCCAGCGTGCGCTGCTCCAGCAATGCCAGCACCTCGGTGTAGAGCGCGGCGAGGTAGTCGGGCCGCTCAGTGCAGAGCTCCTCGAAGTCGACCCGTGCGATGAGCAGGTTTTTCTGTGGTGAGCGCCACCCCAGCGAAGCGTCGCGTTCCACGTTGCCCAGGTCGACGAATCGCCCGAATGGGGCCAGACACGCGACGCTCTTGGCCCGCCGCTCGCCGCCGACGCCGCCGAGCACCACGTCGACACCGCGGCCGTCGGTCGCCTCCAGCACATCGTCGTAGAAACCCACCTGCTGCGAGTCGCTCACCCGGGCAATGCCCAGCCTGCGCAGGTAGTCGCGCTGTTCTGGCGAGGGGGCCGTCGCGATCACCTCGGCGCCCACCCCCGTCGCGATCTCGACGGCAGCCAGACCCACACCCCCGGCCGCGTCGTGGACCAGCACCGTCTCACCCTTCTGCAGTGCTGCGACCTTGACCAGGCCGCAGTAGGCAACCAGCATCGCGCCCAGCCCGGCGAACGACTCCGGCCGCGCGGAGTCGGGCAACACCACCACGGCGCGCCACGCCGCCACGACGTGCGAGCGCAGCGGACCGGTCGGCACGGTGTGCACTAGATCGCCGACATCGACCCCGGTGACCGCGCTGCCGACCCGGCCGACCCGGCCGACCACCGGTAACCCGGGGCCGAGCGCCGCGACCTCGACCTCGATCTCGACCTCGTCGGCGCCCGGCGCGGACCGGGCACCCGCGACGAACCCCGTCGGATGCTCGGCCGGGCGCGGGTCCAGCAGAAAGGCCGACCCGGGCCGCGCGGGGACGGTCTGCGGCTCCGGTTGCTCGACGAGATCGGTGGCCGCGTGATCGATCCGGGCGCACAACAGCTTGCCGCCGCGCACCGCGACCTCCTGCTCGGGGCCCACTGTGCCCAACACCGCAACGAGCTCGGCGACGTCGTTGCCGACACCATCCACGTCGACCAGGGTCAGCACCAGGTCGGGCCGCTCGGACATCACGGTGCGGGCCACGCCGGCCAGCACGGCCCGGTCGACCGCCGGTGGCGTGGCGTCCCCGGCGAGCGCCTCGGCGCCGCGCGTGACCACGAAGTAGCGGGCCGGCTTGCCGGCGGGCAGCGAGCGGATGGTGGCCAGCAGCGCCTCGACGGCGTCCGCACCCTGGCGCACCGGGTCGTCGGTGTCGGCGGGCGGTGCCGCCCACCGGGTGTCCACCAGCCACACCGGGTCGGAGCGCCGGGCCAGTTCGGCGAGCACCGGCCCGGGGTCGGCCCGGTTGAGCACCAGCCACGAAATCCCGGCGTTGGTTTCAGCGTCCAACGGAACCCAGCAGCGAGTGAACAGGTAGCGGCGCAGCTGGTCCGGGGACTCGCCGCGGGGCAACAGCCGGCAGGTGAACCCGGTGATCTCGGCGATCACCGCGCCGTCAGCGCCGAGCACGGTGATGTCGCCGCGGACGTCGCGTCTGTCAGCGCTGACGGCGCGGCCGTAGCTGTAGGCGGGCGGCAACGTCCCGCCGAAGAACTGGATGCGCTCGATTGCCACCGGGATCAGCTGCTGACGTATCGGGAGATCCGCCGCGGCGATCAGGCTGTGCAGGGCGGCGTCGAGCAGCACCGGGTGCAGGTGATAGCCCCGTCCGTCGACAGCGTCGGGCAGCGCGAGCCGGGCGAGGACCTCACCGCCGGAACGGGCCAGCGCACCGACCGCCTGAAACCGCGGGCCGTAGCACAGGCCTCGCCGCGCCAGCTCGGCGTAGACGGCGTCGGGCCCGACGTCCTCGGTCAGCCGCCGCCGCAGCGCGTCGACATTCACTGCGGGACGGGTCCGGCCGACCGGGAACAGGCTGGCCCTGGCACACAGCGCCGGGGCCGCGTCGTCACGCTGGTGATAGATCGACAGCACCGGCGAGTCGGGGGAGGCCGTCACCACCAGCCGGGCCGCGGTTTCGGCGTCCAGCGGCACTGCGGCCGCCAGGTCGAGGTCCTCGATGGAGCATTGCGGGCTGCCGGTGAGGGCGTGGCGTGCCGCCAGCGCGAGCTCAACGCACCCCGCGGCGGGAAACAGCACCGCCCCCGCCACAACGTGGTCCTCAAGGTACGGCAGTGCCCCGAACGAGATGTCGGCGACCAATCGGGGCGGGGGGCCGTCGCCGACCTCGCGGACCATCGGATGGTGGTCATGGTGCACCCGACGGCGGGCCGACCGCTCGTTTTCGGCCCACGAGACAGCCTGCTGCCACGGGTATTTCGGAACCGGGGTGTAGGCGCCGGGACCGAAGAACGCCGCCCAGTCAATGCGCGCACCGGCGGTGTACAACGCGCGCAACGCCGTGCGCAGTGACGCGCCCTCCGGGGTGCCGCGGGTCAGCGACGCGACGGTGACCCCGGCCACGCCGACGTGGCTGAGCCCGTCGCGGATCGACCCGGCCAGCACCGGATGCGGCCCGACCTCCAGGAAGATCCGCTGCCCGTCGGTGATCGCCGCGGCGAGCGCGTCGGCGAAGCGCACCGTGTCGCGGGCGTTGTGCCACCAATACACGGCGTCGTGGCGAAGATCGCCCAGGCGGGTTCCGGTGACGGTCGAGTAGACGTCGAGCGCCGGCGCCCCCGGTGTCAGGCCGCCCAGCGACGCCACCAGCTCGTCGTGGATCTCCTCCATCGCCGCGC
Organism: Mycobacterium sp.; assembly: GCF_008709575.1. Classification (GTDB taxonomy): domain Bacteria; phylum Actinomycetota; class Actinomycetes; order Mycobacteriales; family Mycobacteriaceae; genus Mycobacterium. Next base: position 59,642 of record NZ_VYIK01000006.1, on the reverse strand, counting down.
TGTGGTAGGGCACCTCCACCCGCAGGAAGCGGGCGAACACCCCGCTCTGCGCAAGCTGCCCGGCGAGCTTCTCCAGCGCGTCCTGCTCGCCGGCGAGCGTGACCGAGTTCGCGCTGTTGACCGCGGCCACCGACACCCGGTCTTCGAAGCGGCCGAGGTAAGCCGCGGTGTCGTGGGGGGGTAGCCCGACCGCGAGCATCGTGCCGCGGCCAGCCAGCCGGGCTTGCAGCCGGCTGCGGTGATAGGCCACTCGCAGCGTGTCGCGCAGGCCCAGGGCTCCGGAGGCGAACGCCGCCGCGACCTCGCCGACGCTATGACCGACGACGGCGTCGGGCACCACGCCCCAGGTGCTCAGCAGCCGAGTCAGCGCGATCTGCAGCACCACGTTGGCCGGCTGCGCCACCTCGGTGGCGACCATCCGCGACGCCGACTCCCCGGCCAGCAGCTCGGCGAGCACCGACCAGCCGGCCACCTCCCGGAACACCGCGTCGCACTCCTCGGCGGCGGCCCGGAACACCGGTTCGGCGCCCAGCAGTTCGCGGCCCATCGCCCACCACTGCGGGCCCATTCCGGTGTAGACGAACGTCAGCCCGGGAGCCTCCAGCGCAGGTTCGGCATCGGCGGGATCCTGGGCGTAGGCGGCCAGCGACGCTAGTAGCGACGACCGGTCAGCGGCGTCGAACGCTGCCCGGAAGCGGTGGTGGCTGCGGTGCACGGCGGCGCTGCGGCAATGGCTGCGCAGGTCGACAGAAGGCCGCGAGAGTGCGCGGGCGTGCTGTTCGGCCAGCTGACGTAGGGCCGCGGGACTGCGTGCGCTGATCAGCAGCAGCGGCGCCGGGCGATTGCCGTCGTCGGCCACCGCCGGGGCAGCCGGCGGCTCAGCCAGCACGACGTGGGCGTTGGTCCCGCCGTATCCGAACGAGTTGACCCCGGCCACCCGGCGTCCGTGTAGCCGCGGCAGCGGCTCCGCCGCGGTCGGGATCGTGACGTTGAGGGCGTCCAGATCGATCGCCGGGTTCACCGCGCTCAGATGCAGGTGGGGAGGGACCACGCCGTGCTTGACGCACAGCGCGGCTTTGAGCAGGCCCGCCGCACCCGCGGCGGCCTCCAGATGCCCGAGGTTGGTTTTGATCGACCCCACCCGGCATGGCTCTCCGGTCCGTTCGGCCCCGGCCACCGCGCCGATCGCGGCAGCCTCGACGGGATCGCCGACGGGCGTCCCGGTGCCGTGGGCTTCGATGTAGCACACCTGAGACGGTGGGATGCCGGCCTGGGCATACGCCGAGCGCATCACCGCGATCTGGGCGTCGGCGCGCGGCACCGTGATCCCGGTGGTCCGACCGTCGTGATTGGTCGCGGTGCCCAGGATGACCGCGTGGACCGTGTTGCCCGCGCGCTGGGCCGCCGACAGCGGTTTGAGCAGCAGCACCACCGCGCCTTCGGCGCGCACGTAGCCGTCGGCGTCGGCGCTGAACGCCCGGCACCGCCCCGTCGGCGACAGGAAGCGCCCTTTGGCCAGCGTGACCTGCGTTTCGGGGCTCAGCATCACGTTGACCCCGCCGACCAGCGCCGCGTCGCTTTCTCCGGCCCAGATGCTCTGGCACGCTTGGTGCACCGCGACCAGCGACGACGCGCACGCGGCGTCCAGCGACACACTGGGTCCGCGCAGGTCGAAGACATACGACAGCCGGTTGGACAGCATGGTCAGGGTGTTCGCCGTCGCCGAATGGGTGCTGATGCGCTCGCGGTTGACCGGGTCGCCGTGAATCATCTGGCTGTCCATCATGAAACCCCCGACGAACACCCCGGTCGGTGAGCCGGCGTGCTGCTCGGGCGGCTCACCGGCGTCCTCGAACGCCTCCCAGCTGCACTGCAGCAGCAGACGCTGCTGCGGGTCGAGGATCGCCGCCTCCCGCGGGAGGATGCCGAAAAACGCGGCGTCGAAAGCTTTCGGATCCTCGGCGAGCACGCCGCCCTGTTGGGTGTAGCTGCGTCCCGGGGTGCGACCGGTCGGGTCCAAAAACCACGCCGGATCCCAGCGGTCACCCGGGATGTCGCCCACGCAGTCGCGACCCTGAAGCAGCGCCTCCCACAGACCGTCGGGATCTGCGATGCCGCCGGGCAGCCGGCACCCCACGCCGACGACGGCGATCGGCTCGCGGGCAAAGGACCCGGAAGCGGTCGGTGACGAGGCGGCCGCCCCGCCTGTCATCGGGACGGGCACAGTCGGGGTCGCTTCACCTCAGGGATTCGGAGCCGGGACCTGGGCGGATTGGTGTCGTCGAGGTGGCGTGGCTGCCGAACCAAACCCGCAGTCGTTCCGAAGCTTTGGGCGATCACCAGTTGAATCTGCCGAGCAGGTGCGCCGGCGCGACGGTCCACGGCGACAGCACCCGGGTGATGTAGGACGACCGGCGCAGCTGGTCGACGATGCCGATGCCCACCCTGCGTGCCGCCGGGCCCCGCGGCGCCGCCGTCGGAGGTGACTACGAGCAGCATCTGCATGTCGCCGCGGCCGAATTTCTCCGGGCGGTTCCCACTGGCACGACTGCGGCTCAGGCGGGAATCCAGGTGCCGTGGAATCCGTGCGGTACCCGCTGCGGAAGGTGTACCCGGGCGACGGGCTCACCGGTGAAGTCGGAGGCGTCGATGATCACCAGGTCGCTGCTGTCGGTGGCCGGATCGTAGACGAACAACAGATACCAGCCGGCCAGCTCATCGGTCGCCGGCACCGCCGGGGCGAACACCGCCTCGTCGGGTGCCCCGCCGCGCTCGCCGGAGCCGAACGAATGCTCCTGTGCCGTATCGCCGTCCAGGTCGTAGCGGATCAGCGCGCCGTCGCCGACGGTGACGGCGTAGCGGGCCGGCAACCCGGTCCGGCGGTCATCGACGCGGGGGAACTCCACCTTGCGGTCGTCGATCTGGCGTTCGGTGACGGTGCCCCGGGTCAGGTCGATCGTCCAGCGCCACAACGCGGCGTCAACACCGAAACTGCCACTGTTGCGCCATAACTCGGGATAGCGGACGACGTGCAGCACGATGCTATCGGCGTCGTCGTAGGCGTTGACGACGTGAAAGACGTAGCACGGCTGGACCTCGAGCCAGCGCAGCGGCCCGAACGGATCGTCGCGGCGCATCACGCCCAGGCGCGCGCCGTAGCCGTCGTCCCAGCGGTAGGGCAGGGCGCTCTCGCCGGACAGCGCCAGGTCGAGATCGAACACGACGGGCAGGTCCATGAACACCACGTGGTCGGCGGTGAGCGCGAAGTCGTGCATCATGGTCAGCGCGGGAACGTCGATGCCCTGGTTGATCGTGAGCCTGCCTGCGGCATCGGCGCGATGGTAGGTGACGTGCGGCTTGGTGAGGTTGCCGTACCCGAAGAAATGCAGTTCACCGGTTCGCGGGCAGATCTTCGGATGAGCGGTCATGGCGTCCATCAGTTTGCCGCCGAAGTCGTAGACGCCCAACGTCTCCAGCTCATTGGTGATTTCGTACGGCAGCGAGGATTCCACCAGGGCCAGCGTGCGACCGGCATGACGTACCACGTGGGTGTTGGCCGCGCTGGAACGCAGATTACGGGTGCCGTCGGGCCCGTACACCGGAAACGGGTTCTCGAAGCTCTCCGTGCGCACCCAGCGGTTGCGATACCAGGCCGCACGCCCGTCGCGCAGTCGCAATCCGTGAATCATTCCGTCGCCGGTGAACCAGTGACCGCTGCCGTGCCGCGGGTTCGGGCCGTTGCGGAGGTACCAGCCATCCAGCTCGGGTGGGATCCCCCCGTCGACGGGCAGCTCGAAGGCGGTCAGCTCGTCGGCCACCGGCAAGTAATTACCGGTGCGGAAAAACGGGATCACGGTGTCGGCAGCCTCGGTCACCAGAAACTCCTGGGCTCAGTGTCAGGGCCGGGCCGGTGGTGTGGTCGCGCCCTGATCGCCGGTGCGGGTTGTGTGGCGCGTCGCGAAGATCGGGCAAGAAACTCGGCGATGTCCAACGCTGGCGAGAATACACCGGAGCGACAGCACCGCGTCGCGTAACCCTGGGTCTGGTCGCGACGCTGCCATCGACCGCCTGGCACGAGCACTTCGGGCCGTGGGTGGCTCACGTGGGCCCGCGGCAGACGCCGACCCGCGCCGTCGCCGAAGTCACGCACGAGCCAGGCGGTTGTCCGCGGGGCGGCACCTCTGAGGCGGCCTGACCGATGGCGGCGTCCGGCTCCTCGTCGATGGCCAGGCGGTAGCCGCGCTTGACCACGGTCGCGATGATATTGTGGTCCCCTAGAGCTTTTCGCAGTCGCAAGACCGCGGTATCCACCGCATGGGCGTCGGCGCCGTGACCCGGCAGCGCGCGTAACAACTCGGCGCGGCCGAACACCACGCCCGGACGTTGGGCCAGCACCTGCAAAGTTGCCATGCCGGCGGGCGACAGCTCCTTGATGACACCGTCGACCACCACGCCCGAGCCGCGAATTTCGAGGACATGGCCGGCCGCCCGGACGGTTCGCGTGCGGTGCAACGGCAGCTCGTCGGCGATATGCTGGGCCAGTGCCCCCAACCGCATGAGTTGCGGCGACGACGTCGGAATGCCCTGCCGCATGAGCGGTTGGGCGGTCACCGGCCCCACGCACATCGCCTGGACCTCGCCACGCAACGCGTCGATGACCCGGTCCGCGATCCCTAACTCGCGAGCGCGCAGCAATGTCGCCGCCGCTGCCGGGGCCGAGGTGAAGCTGATGGCGTCGAATTGCCGCTGGGCGAGCTGGCTGAGCAGCTTGTCGAAGTCGCCGGCCGGCGCCGGCCGCCATCGGTACGCCCGGATAGCCACGACTTCAGCTCCCGCGCCGCGCAGCTCGTCGACATACTCGGGGAACGGATCGAAATGCTCAGTGACGCCGTGCAACTGCAATGCAATACGTTGTCCGTGCACCCCGGACTCGAGCAGGTGATGCAGCACCTCGCGGGAGGATTCGGATCGCGGGGTCCATTCCTCGCGTAAGCCGGTCGCGCGGACCGCAACGGTCGCTTTCGGTCCGCGCGAAAGGATCCGCGCGTGCGCAAGCGCGGTGAGCAACGGGTCGGCCAGCCCCCACCCTTCGGCGGCCGTGATCCAGCTGCGAAACCCGACCCCGGTCGTCGCGATCACGATGTCGGGTGGGCGGGCGATCAACGCCGCGGTCTGGCGGCGCAGCTCCTCATCATCAGACAATGAGACTTTCGTGATCGCCGGCGCGCTGTAGACGGTCGCCCCCTGCCGGCGCAGCAGCGCACCCAGCTCGTCGGCACGGTGCACGGACGTCACCGCGACCCGATAGCCGGCCAGTGGCCGCGAATCGGGGTCGCCGCCGTGCTCCATAGCAAGCATGCAATGCCTGAGAAGTTTCTGACGCGTTACCTGCCAATTGCCTGCGAGTTGCCCTGTCATCACAAGGCCGCAGCATCGTTTTGCGGCGGTCGGGTCAACAGTGATGTCAACAATGATACTGCTGGCCGGGTCGCAGGTGCGGTCCCCGGTGCGTGTCAGGTCTGAACTTACCAGACGTCCCCGTCGCGCCAATCGCATGTCAGCGCGGCAGAGGTGTCCAGGCTGATGCCGACCGGTAGTACGAACACCGACCCGTCGTCATCGGGCGTGCGCGTCAGCCCGCCGGGTGCCAGTACCGACGTCGGGCCGCGCCACGGCAACCAGCCGCGCACCGTGTAGAGCCGCCGCCCCCGCTCCGACGAACGCAGCGCGCCCATGGGGTATCCCCCTCGGATCACTTGCTCACACGCGTCGAGCACCGCGATCGCCAGCCCCTGGCCGCGCCAGTCCTCCCGCACCGCGACGGCTTCGACGTAGCCGCAACGTAACGCGGTGCCGCGGTGCATGAGCCGTCGCTGCACCACCGCGCCGTGGGCAATGATCGCGCCGCGATACCAGATCAGCGCATGCATCCCGCCCAGCGCGTGGTCCCAGTCGGTGTCGGAGAACTCGCCCGCGAACGCGTCGACGACCATGCGGTGAGCGCGCCGCCGGGTGTCGGCGTCGAGATCAGCGGTGTGAACCAGGCGGGCGGTGTGTACCTGGGTGTGCACACCTCCCGGTTTACCAGGCGGACTGGCTCGCGGCAGCCCAAACGAGCCGGGACCTGGGCCGTGACCAATGCAGCCGCACGTACTGTCCGGGCCGCAACTGGGCCAGTGTGTCGATGTCGTCGTCGGTGATCACACCAACTACCGGGTAGCTGCCGGTGACCGGGTGGTCTGGCCCCAGGATTACCGGTAAACCGTTGCGCGGCACTTGAATCGCCCCGCGGGTGACTCCTTCGGCGGACAATGGGCGATCCGGCCGGCAGTGCTGCAGCGGGCGTCCCGCCAGCCGCATCCCGACCCGGTCGCTGTGGTCGGAGACCAGCCAGATGGTGTGCACCAGGGCGTCGGGGTCGACGAGCCAGTCGTCCCGCGGCCCGGGCACCACCCGCAAATCCACCAACTGATCGCTGATCGCCGCCACCGGGGCCTGGTCGAGTTCGGGGTAGTCGTGGGCGGGCTCGCCGACCGGCAGGACATCGCCGGGCCGCAGCGGTCGCGGCCCGATGGCCGACATCACGTCGTAGCTGCGCGAGCCGAGCACCGGGGTGACGTCGATGCCGCCGCGCACGCCCAGGTAACTGCGCAGACCCGAACACGGAACGCCCAGCGATATCACCTCGCCGTCGCAAACATGGTGAATACTGTTGTTTCCAAAAGCAATCCCATCGACAGCAGGATCGGTGTCGGCACCGGTCACCGCGATGTCGACGTCCCCGCCCCGGACTCGGGCCGAAAAGCCGCCCAGGGTCACCTCGATGGTGGCGCGGTCGTCGGGGTTGGCCAACAGCCGGTTGGCCAGGGTGTGGGAACGGCGATCGGCCGCACCCGAGCGGGAGACTCCCAGGTGGGACAGGCCGACCCGCCCGAGGTCCTCGATCAACGCCAGCGGCCCGGTGCGCACGATCTCCAATGCCGGCATCGCGGTCCTCCTACGCGGCCCGGAATCCGACCCACATCCCCGGCGTCAGCAGCGCCGGGTCGGGCCGGTCGACATCCCACAGCACCGCGTCGGTGTGACCGAGCACGTGCCAGCGGCTCGGTGATCGCCGTGGGTAGATGCCGCTGAATTCGCCTGCCAGGGCAACTGAACCGGCCGGTATCCGCGCCCGCTCTTCGGAGCGCACCGGCACCTGCAGCCGGGGATCGCCGCCGAGCAGATAGGCGAACCCCGGAGCAAATCCGCCGAATCCCACCCGCCAGGGCGTCGCGGTGTGGGCATTGATGACCTGCGCGGCGGTCAGCCCGCTCAGCTCGGTGACCTCGGCGAGATCGGCACCGTCGTAGGCGACGTCGATCACCACGTCGACCCCGCCGATCGGCGCAGCGGACTCGGGGTTAACCAGCAGCGTACCCAGGCGCTGCCGCACGACTCTTCGGTAGCGCGGGCCGGCCAGTTTCACCAGCACCGTGCGGGGAGCCGGAATGATGTCGAGCACACCGGGCAGCGCTGCCTCGCGCAGGGCGGCCGTCCACGCTAATACCTCACCGACGCCGTCGAACTCCAGCAGCAGCGCATGGTCGCCGTAATCGCGCACAGTGGCGGCCACCATCGGGTCCATCGCAACGCTCACGACGCGACGTTAGCCCCCGGCGGCGGGGGCGGCGCGAGGTTTTCGAGCTCTGCCAGAGCTGCCTTAGCAAACGCTCAGAGGCACGCCGTGGCGGGCTGCTCCGGCCGGTTAGCCGAGCGCGGTGGCCAGCAGCGCAGGCAGCTGGTCGGCCACCACCGGATAGCTCAGTGGCGAGGCGAACGCGATCGCACCGGCCAGCTCCTTGGTGGTGAAGACGCTGCGTGCCTGTACCGCCGCCACCTCGGGCTCGGCGAGCAGCGCCTCGCGATCGTCGTCGTTGTCGGTTGTCCAGACGAGCACATCGGCAGCCTGCAGCACCGACCGGAGGTGGCTGCGCGAAATGACCGCGCGCTGCTGGTCGATCGCAAACGACGTGACGCTGTCGGCCACGACCAGGCCCATCTGGGTGAGGAACTCGGTGCGCCAGCCGGTGGTGGCCACCACATTGTCCCGGTAGAACTTGCCCTGCAGCAGTAAGACTTTCTTGCCGCGGAATTGCGGGTACTGCTGGGCGACCGTGGCGAACTTCTGGTCGATGCTCTCGATCAGGGACTTCATCTGGGCGGCCTGGAAGACCGCTTCGCCGATCACGTCGGCCTGCACCTTCCACGGCTCGAAGAACGCGTCACCGTCCGACTGCGCGACAGTCGGGGCGATCGCCGACAGTTTCTGGTAGGTGTCGGCGTCCACTCCGGCATTGGTCGCCACGATCAGGTCAGGTTGGAGTCCGGCGATCCGGTCGACCTGGATTCCGTTGTCCAGGCTCAACACGACCGGTTTGGCGTCGCCCAGTCGAGACTGGGCCCATGGCCACACCGCGAACGGTTCGTCGCCGAACCACGCGGTCACCGCTATCGGTACGACGCCGACGGCGAGCAGGTCGTCCTGCTCGGTATAGCCCGCGCTGACGACCCGCTTGGGTGGGGCGGGAATGGTGGTGGCACCGAAGATGCTCCTGACCGTCACCGGCCCACCACCCGGATTGCCGGGGGCGGGCCGGTGTGCCGCGCAGGCCGGGATCCCGGCGGCAAGCAGTGCGGCCGCGCCCAGAAATCCGCGCCGACTCTGCCGACCCGGGGCACGGTCAGTCGCCCGCATAGCGTGATTGTGGCGCATCGAGTGCGGCGGCATCACGCGGATGTGCCGTAACCCCCGCCGCCGGGGGTTTCGATCACCAGGGCGTCGCCGGGCCGCACCGCGGTCGAGTCGCAGCCCGCCAACTCGTCAATGCTGCCGTCGGCGCGTTGCACCCAATTGCGTCCCAGCTGTCCGGGTGAGCCGCCGGCCATGCCGTAGGGCGCGATGCGGCGGTGCCCCGACAGGATGGTCGCGGTCATCGGCTGCCTGAACTCGATCCGGCGCCGTGCGCCGTCGCCCCCGCGCCACCGTCCGGCCCCGCCGCTGCCACGGCGGATGGCGAACTCCCGCAACAGCACGGGGAATCGCCACTCCAGCACTTCGGGATCGGTGAGCCGGGAGTTGGTCATGTGCGTCTGCACGACCGACGCGCCGTCGAACCCGTCACCGGCCCCCGAGCCCGATCCGATCGTTTCGTAGTACTGGTGCCGCTCGTTGCCGAACGTGACGTTGTTCATCGTTCCGGAGCCTTCGGCCTGCACCCGCAGCGCCGCCAACAGTGCGCCGGTGATCGCCTGCGAGGTTTCGACATTTCCGGCCACGACGGCGGCCGGGTAGGTCGGCGCCAGCATGGACCCCTGCGGGACCACGATGTGCAGCGGGCGCAGGCACCCGTCGTTGAGCGGGATGTCGTCGGCGACCAGCGTCCGGAACACGTAGAGCACCGCGGCCCGCACCACCGAGGTCGGCGCGTTGAAGTTGGAATCCAGCTGGGCCGAGGTTCCGGTGAAGTCGATGACGGCGCTGCGGTCTGCGCGGTCGACGGTGACCCGAACGGCGATCGTTGCACCGCAATCCATCTGGTAGCGGTATTCGCCGTCCTCGAGCTTGTCGATGACGCGGCGAACGGCGGCTTCGGCGTTGTCCTGCACATGGCGCATGTAGGCCGAGACGACGTCGAGCCCGAAGTGGTCGATCATCGCGTTGACCTCGTCGACACCCTTCTGGTTGGCGGCGATCTGGGCGCGCAGGTCGGCGAGGTTGGTGTCGGGGTCGCGCGAGCGTCCTTCGGTGAGCAGCTGCCGCGTCGCGGCTTCCCGGAACGTCCCATCCTCGGCCAGCAGCCAATTGTCGAACAGCACGCCTTCCTCGTCGATGTGGTGACTGTCGGCGGGCATGGAGCCCGGCGTGGATCCGCCGATTTCGGCATGATGCCCGCGAGACGCCACGAAGAACAGGAGCTGTTGGCCGGCGCGGTCGAAGACCGGGGTCACCACGGTGATGTCCGGCAAATGCGTGCCACCGTGGTAGGGGTCGTTGACGGCGTACACGTCGCCGGGCTTTATCGCACCGCAGCGCCGGCGGAGCACTTCATGGACAGTGCCGCCCATCGAGCCCAGATGCACCGGGATGTGCGGCGCATTGGCGACCAGATTTCCGCCCGAGTCGAAAAGCGCACAGGAAAAGTCCAGTCGCTCGCGGATATTCACTGACTGCGCGGTGGCTTGCAACCTGATGCCCATCTGTTCGGCGACCGCCATGAACAGGTTGTTGAAGATCTCCAAGAACACCGGGTCGGCCGCGGTGCCGGCGTCCGGCGGGGCAGGGGCGATCACCCGCTCGACGATCAGGTGCCCGGTGGGAGTCGTCACCGCCTGCCAGCCGTCGTCGACGACGGTGGTGGCGTTGGCTTCGGCGATGATCGCCGGGCCGGTCACGACCTCTCCGGGCCGCATCCGCTCCCGCTGGTACAGCGGCGCGTCGCGCCAGGAGCCGGCCGAAAACATCGGCACGGTTGCCGCCGGGCCGCCGTGTTCGCCGAGCTCCGCCATCTGTTCGCCCAGGTGCGACAGATCGGGTTGCTCGGCAAGCCCGGTCGCCTCGACCGAAATCGCGTCGGCGATCAGCGGACGGTCCAACAGGAACGAATACATCGCCCGGTGGCCGGCCTCGAATGTGTTGATCATCGCTGTCAGGTCCGCCGCCCCGGCGAAATCGACTCCGATCGTGGTGTCGGTGCCCTCGTACCGCAGCTGCACCCGTCGCGCCACCCGGATCCGCCCGGCCGGAATCCCCTGGGCGGCCAACTCTGCGCGCGCGGTCTGCTCCAGCTCATCGGCGAGGGCGGACAACGTGTCCAGGGCGGCGCGATCGAGCACAACCTGCACGGCCCGCTCGCGCATCACGGTGGTGTCGGCCAGGCCGATCCCCAGCGCCGAGAGCACCCCGGCCAGCGGCGGGACGAGCACGGTGCGAATGCCCAGCGCGTCGGCGACCGCGCAGGCGTGCTGGCCGCCTGCTCCGCCGAATGTGGTCAGTGCGTACCGGGTGACGTCGCGCCCCTTCTGCACGGAGATCTTCCTGACGGCGGTGGCCATGTTGGCAACCGCGATCTGCACGAATCCCGCGGCGACCTGTTCGGGTGTGCGGTCGTCACCGGTGCGGGCCCGGATGTCGGCGGCCAGGTCGGCAAAGCCGCGCCGCACCACCTCGGTGTCCAGCGGCTGGTTGCCGTCGGGGCCGAACACGGCGGGAAAGTACGCGGGCTGGATGCGGCCCAGCATCACGTTGGCGTCGGTGACGGTGAGCGGCCCGCCGCCGCGGTAGCAGGCCGGACCGGGATCGGCCCCCGCCGAGTCCGGACCGACCCGGTACCGGCTTCCGTCGAAGTGCAGGATCGACCCACCGCCGGCGGCCACCGTGTGGATGGCGAGCATCGGGGCCCGTAACCGGACCCCGGCCACCTCGGTGGTGAACACCCGCTCGTAGGTCCCGGCTCCGGCATAGTGCGACACGTCGGTGGAAGTGCCGCCCATGTCGAAGCCGATCACGTGGTCGAATCCGGCCAGTGCCGACATCCGCGCCATACCGACGATCCCGCCGGCCGGTCCGGACAGGATCGCGTCCTTGGCGCGCAAGTGCCCGGCCTCGGCCAGGCCGCCGTTAGACTGCATGAACATCAGCCGCACCCCGCTCAGCTGGTCTGCCACCTGGTTGACGTAGCGGCGCAGCACCGGGGACAGGTAGGCGTCGACGACCGCGGTGTCGCCCCGCGGAACCAGCTTCATCAGCGGACTGACCTCCGAGGACAGCGAGACCTGGTCGAACCCGATCTGCGCGGCGAGCTCGCCGATCTGCCGCTCGTGCGCCGGGTACAGGTAGCTGTGCAGGCACACCACCGCGACCGCGCCGATACCCTCGTCGCGGGCTTGCTGCAGCGGACCGCGCAATGCCTGCAGGTCGGGTGCCCGCAACACCTCGCCCTCGGCGGTGACCCGCTCGTCGACCTCGACGACCCGCTCGTAGAGCATCTCCGGTGTCACGATGTGTCGGTCGAAAATCCGCGGCCGGTTCTGGTAGCCGATCCGCAGCGCGTCACCGAAACCTCGGGTGATTACCAGCAGCGTGCGCTCACCTTTGCGTTCCAGCAGGGCATTGGTTGCCACCGTGGTGCCCATCCGGACCGCGTCGAGTCGTGCAGATTCGTCGTCGCCGAGCAGGGTGCGGATCCCGGCCACCGCGGCGTCGCGGTAGCGAGCGGGATTCTCCGACAGCAGTTTGTGCGTCAGCAGACGTCCGTCCGGCCGGCGGGCCACGATGTCGGTGAAGGTGCCACCCCGGTCGATCCAGAATTGCCAGCCCGGCCGGCTCATCGGGCGGACTCTGCGGGCCGAGGCTCCAGGGTCACCGGAGGCGCCATGGTTTTATCGTAATTCTGGTCAATTTTGCCGTCGGTGAGCGATCTGGGTCACCTATTGTGAGGCCATGCCCAAGTTGACTGACCTGCCCTCGAACGCGGCGGCCAAACTCCGGCAATACGCCGAACGCGGGGCGGCCGAACTGCACTACCTGCGCAAGATCCTCGAATCCGGCGCGGTGGGATTGCAGCCGCCGCAGCACTATGCCGCGATGGTGGCTGACGCCATGAAATGGGGTGAGATCGGCATGCTGCCGGCGCTCAATGCCCGCCGCAGCCCCAACGGGGTGGCGATCATCGACGACGACGGTACGCTGACGTACCGCGAGCTTGACGACGCAGTCAACGCGGTGGCCCACGGTTTGCTGGACAAGGGTGTACGCGGCGGTGACGGCGTGGCGATCCTGGCCCGCAACCACCGGTGGTTTTGCATCGCAAACTTCGGCTGCGCCCGGGTGGGCGCCCGCATCATCCTGCTCAACAGTGAGTTCTCCGGTCCGCAGATCAAGGAGGTCGCCGAACGCGAAAACGCCAAGCTGATCATCTACGACGACGAATACACCGACGCCGTCAGTAAGGCCGAACCGCCGCTGGGTAAGCTGCGGGCGCTCGGCACCAATCCCGACGCCGACCAGCCCTCGGGCAGTTCCGACGAGACGCTGGCCGACCTGATCGCGCGCAGCAGCGGCGTGCCCGCGCCCAAGGCGACCAGGCACGCGTCGATCATCATCTTGACCAGCGGTACCACCGGCACCCCCAAGGGCGCTAATCGGGGTACGCCCCCGACGTTGGCCCCGATCGGCGGCATCTTGTCGCACGTGCCGTTCAAGGCGGGTGAGGTGACATCGCTGCCGTCCCCGATGTTTCACGCGCTGGGCTACCTGCACGCCACCCTGGCGATGTTCCTCGGCTCGACACTGGTGCTGCACCGGCGGTTCAAGGCGGCCACCGTTCTCGACGACATCGAAAAGCACAAGGTGACCGCGGTTGTCGTCGTCCCGGTGATGTTGTCGCGCATGCTCGACGCGCTGGAGAAGATGCAAACCAAGCCGGATCTGTCCAGCCTGCGGATCGTGTTCGTGTCGGGTTCGCAGCTCGGCGCCGAACTTGCCGTGCGAGCGCTCAAAGACCTCGGTCCGGTCGTCTACAACATGTACGGCTCGACCGAGATCGCGTTCGCCACCATCGCCGGGCCCAAGGATCTGCAGCTCAACCCGTCGACGGTGGGACCGAGGGTCGCCGGGGTGAAGGTCAAGATCTTCGACGACAACGGCAACGAGCTCCCGCGCGGACAGGTCGGGCGGATCTTCGTCGGCACGACGTTCCCGTTCGGCGGCTACACCGGCGGCGGGGGCAAGCAGATCATCGACGGCTTGTTGTCGTCCGGGGACGTGGGCTACTTCGACGAGCACGACTTGCTCTACGTCAGCGGTCGCGACGACGAGATGATCGTGTCCGGCGGCGAGAACGTCTTCCCCGCCGAAGTCGAAGATCTGATCAGCGGGCATCCCGACGTGGTGGAAGCCGCCGCGATCGGCGTCGACGACAAGGAGTGGGGTGCGCGGCTGCGGGCGTTCGTGGTCAAGAAACCCGACGCCGACATCGACGAGGAAACCATCAAGCGCTACGTCCGCGACCATCTCGCTCGCTACAAGGTCCCGCGTGACGTGGTGTTCCTCGACGAGTTGCCGCGCAATCCGACCGGCAAGATCCTCAAACGCGAGCTGCGCAAAGTGGAACTGACGTAGGTCCTCGCGGCTCCTTGCCGCCGCGACCAGCCTTATCCGCCGAACCCGGTCACGCCGTCGAGTTGTTCGCGCAGGATGTCGAGGTGGCCGGCGTGGCGTGCGGTCTCCTCGATCATGTGCACATAGATCCACCGCAGCGCCACCTGTCCGAGGCGCACGTGCGGCACAGTGTGGTCGAGCGGAAAACGCGCCGCGATACGCCGCGACTGCGTGCACTGCGCCCGGTATTCGGCGACCAGCGTCTCCAGCGACTCCTCGGGGAGAAACTCGAACTCCCAGCAGCGATCATGGCGGCGAAGGTTGTCATCGGCGCGCTGCTGCAGCAGTTGATCGAACCAGCCGTATTCGGCCCACCGCAGGTGTTTGACCAACCCGCCCACCGTCGTCTGCGAAGTGACCAGACGACGGCGGGCATCGGCATCGGAGAGACCCGAGACCTTCTGCACGACAATGTCTCGGTAGTCGTCGAGGAACGCCTCCAGTGTGGCGCGCTCGTCGATTGGCCCTAGCTCGCGGCGATGTGCTGGTGGAGTCAGCGTCGGTCCCGAATGTGGCGCGTGACCTGGGCAGAGAGCTTCGGATCGGCCAGCAGCTCTTCGATGAGTGCGCTGAGGACCTCTTGCCCGGTGACCCGGGCGACACCGAGGCGGTCGGCGGCTTCGCGTTGCCAGATGTCGAGGGCCCGGTGGGTGGCGGGTGAGAGGTCGACGGTCCGGCGTGTTTTTTGGCCACGGGTGCGCTGCACGAGTTTACGGCGGACGTTGAGACGCTCCGTCGGGACGACCGCGTCGGGCGGTGCTGAGCCGGTCGGCTGGGCCGACCCAGCAGGCACCCTCGGAGCGGACTTGTCGCGGAACGATCCTGCGCTGGATTGCATGCGAATGCTCGACCCTCCTGTTGGCGTATTTCAGTACATCAGGACTTGCGCACGTGCGTCAATGTGGAGACCACCGGATCGGGCGTGCGGTTCCCGGACTCGGCCGATCGGTGACTAACGATACACTTTAAAAGTTGCTGTACAGCAGGTTATATCGAAAATAGGATGCCTTATTACGAGGTGCATACTTTTGGCTTCTACCCGAGAAAGAAGCCCGCAAGGAACGGGCAGGGCACCACTATGCCATCTCCGGAAGACATTAGGTAATGAGCTACGGATCTACTGGGACAAGTAGCGAGTTATTCGGCTTCTAGCTGCTCATTCGATGATAAAGATCATGACAGGATTCAGTATCAGCCGACATCAGTAAAGCATGAATTAAGTAACTAAATGAAATCATGTTATTGCCAGACTATCGCTATTTCGGCTAGGACGTCGAATACATTCACAGGGCCATGGCAGACTCTTTTACGAGATTTGCTAGAAAATAAATTGTATTGTTTCGGTTGTCGGTTATCAGCAAATCAAGGAGCAACCAATGTTGAAGTTGCTCTCGTCGGCCGGTCGCCTGGCAACTAATGCTGTTGGAGCCACCATGGTGGCCGGTGCGATGTTGGTCGGTGCCGCTCCCGCGGCAAATGCAGCGCCGTTATCCCACATCCCGTTAGGTCACCACCTGATCCGTCGTCACGGCCCGATGGGTCATCATGACCACTTCGGGCGTGGTGATCACTTCGGGCGCGGTGATCACTTCGGGCGTGGTGACTACTTCGGGCGCGGTGACTACTTCGGGCGCGGAGGCCCGTTCCCTGGACGCCCGCCGTTTCCTCCGGGCCCGCCGTTTCCTCCGGGCCCGCCGTTTCCCCCGGGCCCGCCGTTTCCCCCACCGCCTGGCCCGTGACGCTGAGTCCACGAGGGAAGCACCGGCTGGCCTCGCCGATAGGCAGGCGAGGCCAGCCGGCCTCCAAGCCGATTCACGAAGACAATTCACGCCGATCTGACACCAGGCAGGCGTGAATTTTTGCGTGCGGAGGCGCTAACCCTACGGATCGCGAGGCAGACCGAGCAGCCGCTCGGCGATGATGTTGAGCTGTATTTCCGAGGTGCCGCCGTAGATCGTGGTGGCGCGGCTGGCCAGCAGGTACTGGTTCCACTTGCCCGGCAGCTGCTCGGGGTCGCCGATCGCAGCTTCGGTGCCGAACGTGGACACGGCGAACTCCGCGTAGCCCTGCGTGGTGCGCATCGACAACAGCTTGGAGATCGCCGCCGACGGCATCGCGTCCCCGCCGGCCAGAGTCAGCAGCGTCGAGCGCATATTGAGCAGCTTGGTGGCGTGGCCTTCGGCGATCAACTGTCCGGCCCGGTTCTGGGCAACCTGGTCGAATTGGCCGTCACGCATGAATTCGACGAGCTGGTCGAGGCTGGCCAAAAACGGTGACTCGCTGCTGCCGATCGACACCCGCTCCGCGGTCAGGGTGTTGCGGCTGACCTCCCAGCCCCGGTTCACCTCGCCCAGCACCATCTCGTCGGGCACGAACACGTCGTCGATGAACACAGTGTTGAACATCGCGCCACCGGTGAGTTCGCGCAGCGGCTTGACCTGCACGCCTTCGCTGTGCATGTCCAGCAGAAAATAGGTGATGCCGTTGTGCTTCGGTGCCGACGGGTCGGTACGGGCCAGCAGGGCTCCCCAGTGGGAGAGCTGCGCGGCGGTCGTCCAGATCTTCTGTCCGGTGATCCGCCAGCCGCCCTCGGCTCTGGTCGCCTTGGTGGTCAACCCGGCCAGATCGGATCCGGCGCCGGGCTCGGAAAACAGTTGGCACCAAAAGATCTCGCCTCGGAAGGTCGCCGGCAGAAAACGCTGCTTCTGCTCCTCGGTGCCGAATGCGACGATCGACGGGACGATCCAGGCCGCGATACCGATCTGCGGGCGCTTGACTCGCCCGGTGCTGAATTCCTGGGCGATGATGATCTGCTCCACCGGGCCGGCCGACCGCCCCCACGGCTTCGGCAGATACGGCAGCACCCAGCCACCCTCGGCGATTGCCGCGGTGCGCTGCTCACGCGGCATTGCCTTGAGCGCGGCGACCTCCGCGCGGATTTCGGCGCGCAGTTGCTCAGTGTCGGGGTCCAGGTCGATGTCGAGTTGGCGCATCCCGGTGCTGGTCGCACTATCGAGCACCCGCTGCGGGTAGTCGCTGCGACGACCGAAGGACGCGGCCAGCATCAGCGCGCGGCGGTAGTAGACGTTCGTGTCGTGTTCCCAGGTGTAGCCGATGCCGCCGTGCACCTGGATGCAGTCCTGCGTGCAGCGTTGAGCAGCCGCCGGCGCCAAGGTCGCGGCCACCGCGGCGGCGAACTCGACTCCCGACCCGTTACCGGCGCGGGCCTCGTCGATCGCGCGCGCGGCATCCCACACCGCCGCGGTGGCGCGCTCGGTGTCGGCGATCATTTCCGCGCACCTGTGCTTGACCGCCTGGAACTGGCCGATCGGCCTTCCGAATTGTTCGCGGATCTTGGCGTATTGCGCCGCGGTGTCGGTGGCCCATCGGGCGACTCCGACGGCCTCAGCGGACAGCAAGGTCGAGATCAGGGCGTGCGCGACAGGCATGCTGAGGTTGCTCAGTACGGCGTCGTCGCTGACTTCGATGGCATTGGCCCGCACGTGGGCGACCGGTCGCAGCGGATCCACGCTCTGGACCGGCTCGATCTCGACGTGATCGGCGCGCAGCACGACCCACTCGTCGCCGCTGTCGATCGCCACCGGCAGCACCAGGATGGAGGCCTGAGCGGCGGCGGGCACCGCGCGCACCTCGCCCCGGATCACCAGGTTGTCGGGGTCGTGCCGGGTTGCCGTTAAGCCCGAAACCGGCGCGTAGGCGGCGATGGCCTTGCCGGACGTCAGCTCGGCGAGCACCTTGGCGTCGGGATCATGCGCGGCGATCAGTGCGCTGGCGATCGCCGACGGCACGAACGGGCCCGGCACCGCGCCGTAGCCGAACTCGGCGAGCACAATCGCCAGCTCAAGGATGCCGAAGCCCTGTCCACCGACGGATTCAGCAAGGTGTACCCCCTGCAGGCCTTGTTCTGCCGCAGCCTGCCAGTACGGTGGAGGATTGTCGATGGGGGTCTCTAGCGCGGCGTGTAAGACCTCCGATGGCGCCACCCGCGCCACAAAGGACCGCACCGAATCGGCCAAGTCTTGATGCTCAGGGGTGATCGCGATCGGCATTGGTCGCCTTCCTAGCGTGTGCAGGGTCGTTTCCCCCTCAATCTAATAACCGGTCGGTTGGTTGACGACAGGGGTCGGCACTCGCGTGTGCGGCGAGCGTCAAGCCGTCGCGTACCGGCACGAGGTGGATTTCCTGCCGATCTGGCGCCGTTCCCAGTGGTAACGGGCCTTGACACCGTTCCCGCGCGGGATGCACGCCTGCCGATGGCTCATCACGACGCGCAAGCCCGGCCCGACACGGCCCGCACGCGGGCGGGGAACGCCCGACACGGCCCGCACGCGGGCGGGGAACGAAATCAGATCAGCGCCAGGTTATCGGCGCCGGCGTGGCGGACCGCGTCGATGGGAATGGATTGGTCGAGAGTCGCGAACCGGCCGCCGTGGGCGGTTGCCAGGGCGAGGAGATATGCGTCGGTGACCTGGCGATGCCCGTGCAACCGCGAGTAGTCGATCAGTTCGTTGTCGAGCAGGCTGACTGAACAGGGCCAGTATTGGTGGTAGTCGGTCGCCGCAGCGCGGGCCAGTCTGCCGATTGCCTGAGCGGGCGGCACCGGGCTGGGGTAGCGCGGCTGGCTGACGATGCGCACGAAGCCGTTTTGGGTGATTGCACACGATGCCCAGCCGTGCCCGATCTCGGCACCGATCCACCTGCGGACACGCGAGTGGTCGACGTGGTCGCTGTCGAGCAGTGCGATGAGAACACCCACGTCGAGCAGCGCCCGCGTCACACGGCCTCCTCGTCACGCAGCCGGTCGATCAGCGCACTAGATACCGCGGGACCCCGATGGTCGAAGGGTTCGAACCCGTAGAAGCTCGCTCCTGGCGTGCGCAAATCAAGGTCGTTCCGTTGTGTGAGAGCCTGGCGGGCAAGATCGGACAGAACCTCACCTGCGGTGCGGTTCTCACGGCGCGCGCGCTCCTTCACCGCGAGCAGTACGTCATCATCCAACGACAGCGTGGTGCGCATGCATCTGATGTTAGCGCATCACGCCGAGCCGGCTCTGGGATCATCTCAGCGCCATCGCGCGGCGATCCACTTGGCAATCGTGTCGGCCTGCTCGCTGCGTGCCCCGGGGGTGGTGAAGTAGTGGTCGGTGTCGATGGCGCAGAGCGACTTGTCCACTGTCCCCAACGCTTCGTAGATCCGTCGGGCGTCGGACGGAAACACCCCGGTGTCGGCTTCGGCGTTGATCACCAGTGCCGGGCAGGTAATGCGCGCCAGGTGGGGCTCGGCCCGGGTCTGCGCGGTCCGCAGGCTCCACATCGAAAGCCAGTTGCGCAGCGTGCAGGCTGCCGCGATCCCGTGTGCTGAGCGGTTGGCACTGGCCGGTACGCCCGCGTAACACATGTTCGGGATACGCTTGGTCGGCTCGATCGTCGGGTCAACCATGCGCGGATCCGCCCAGGTACGCATCACCGTGAAGGGACGGTCGGAAAAACCTGCTGCGCGAACCCGTTTCAGTTCGCTCTCGACCCAGTCGGTGATGGCTTCGTTGCGTGCGATCTGCGCAGACCGGTAGCGCCTGAGGAACTCCTCGGAGAACGGGGGACCGTTGGTTGCGTTGAACAGGTCCAGATCAGGATTGGTTGGCAAAGGATCGTTTTCGTCGATGACCGCGGCGTCCATCCACGCAGTCAAGACGTCGGGGCGCCCGGGATGCGCAGCGCTGGCGATGTAGCCGTCGGCTGGGAGCAGGTCGGTCAGCCCGGCAGCCGGTCGCATACCCGGCAGTGGCGTCACGTTCGGCTCGACTGCCTGTGACTGGTACGCCGCCATCAGCGAGCCACCGCCGGAATTACCCAGCAAAACTACGGCTTCCACGCGTTGTATTTCGTAGAGCCAGCGGACACCTACGCCGATGTCGACCAGGGCGTGGTCGAGCAGGAAACTGCTCTCGAATCCCCGAAATCGGGTGTTCCAGCCCAGAAATCCGATGCCGCGGGTGGCGAGGTAATCCGCGAGATAGTGCTCGGAGAAGTCGATTTGGTAATGGGTGGCGATCACGGCCACCTTCGGCCTGCGACCCACGCCGCGGTGATAGAGCCCCTGGCAGGGATGCCCGCCCGCACCGGCGCGACGCGCGGTCGGTGACGGCAACCCGATGAACTCACGGATTACCCCCGGCGTGCCGGTCTTGGGAGTCACCTCACCGATCCCCC
This sequence comes from Mycobacterium sp., assembly GCF_008709575.1. Taxonomy (GTDB): domain Bacteria; phylum Actinomycetota; class Actinomycetes; order Mycobacteriales; family Mycobacteriaceae; genus Mycobacterium. The sequence continues at coordinate 39,212 of NZ_VYIK01000006.1, read as the reverse complement.
GGTGATCTGACCCGGCCGAAGATTCCGGCCGGCGGGCCACCGCGCGTCGACAACCTGCTGCGCTGCCCGGGCCGCCCGGACGCGGTAGCCACGGCCACGCCCCGCTCCTTCACCCCTGCACCGCTGGAAGAGAATCCCACCTGATGCTAGATTCTGATCCGGATCTCCGCCAGGAAACAGCGATACGCGATGCCCACGGACGGGAGGCGGGCGATGATCAAGCCGCACAATCCCAACACCGAATTCGAGCTTGGCGGGATCAACCACGTCGCCCTGGTCTGCTCGGACATGGCGCGCACCGTCGACTTCTACTCGGGCGTTCTGGGCATGCCGTTGGTGAAATCTCTCGATCTGCCCGGCGGGGCCGGTCAGCATTTCTTCTTCGACGCCGGCAACGGGGACTGCGTCGCGTTCTTCTGGTTCGCCGACGCACCGGATCGGGTGCCGGGTATCTCCTCACCGGCCGCGCTCCCGGGTATCGGCGAAATCACCAGCGCGGTTAGCACGATGAACCACCTCGCCTTCCACGTCCCGCCCGACAAGTTCGACGCTTACCGGCAGCGACTCAAGGACAAGGGAGTTCGGGTCGGTCCGGTGCTTAACCACGACGAGAGCGAGCGGCAGGTCTCGGCCACCGTACACCCGGGCGTCTACGTGCGATCGTTCTATTTTCAAGACCCCGACGGTATAACGCTTGAGTTCGCCTGCTGGACTAAGGAATTCAGTGACGCCGACGCGCATGTCGTGCCGAAGACCGCGGCCGACCGGCGCCAGCCGGTCGGACACTAGTCGTCCCGGTACAGCATTGGGTCGCCGAGATGGTCCAGCAGCGACGCAAGCTGTTCCACAAGTTGCTCGGCGGTTAGCCGCACCGCGCCGGCCAGCCAGGCGCTCAGGGTCTGCCCGACCCCACCTACCACGAAATATGCTGTGGCCCTGATTCGCTCGTTGGGCTGCATGCGCAGCACAGCGCCCGCCTGCTGGCCGGATAGCATGGCGAACAGTGCACCGGACTCCTCGCGCTTGCGAATCAGCACCGGGCTGGCCGGCGGTGAGCTGAACAACAGACGGCCGACCCGGGGATCGCCGTCGATGGCCCGCACAATGCTGGCCATCGCGGCGCGCGTTTGCTCCTCGGGGGACGCCCCGGCCACTGCGGCCTGAGTGGTGGCGGCCAGTTCGGCGATCACCCAGTCGAAGACCGCGCCGACGAATTCGTCCTTGTTGGCGAAGCTTTCGTAGAAGTAGCGCGCGGCCACGCCGGCTCGCCGACAGATGCCCCGGACGGTCAGCCCGGCGACCGGATCGGCGCCGAGCATATCCAGACCGGCGGACATCAGCCGACCCCTGCGGTCAGCCAGCCGGTCGGCGGGCTCGACACCCCGGTAGGGCCGTGCGCTGGTCTGGGTTGCCAATCCCACGGGCACCATCTTGACACCCGGCGCCGCGGGCGACAATATCAGGAAACGGGTGTTCTCAGAATGTGCGGGCAGGTGGCGATGACCGTTCAACACGTCGAGCGTGCGGTCAGTGATCCTCCGATCCCCGGGACGGCGCGCCGTCGGCCCCGGCGGGCCGTGGGGATCGAGGACACGTTGATGGGCCTGGCGCTGCTGCTCGGCCCGGCCAATGTGATCATGCAGTTGGCCTTGCCCGGCGTCGGTTACGGCGTGCTGGAGAGCCGCGTCGAAGGCGGCCGGCTGGACCGGCATCCGATCAAGCGGGCCCGCACCACGTTCACTTACCTGGCGGTGGCGATGGCGGGCACCGCCCCCCAGCAGGCGGCGTTCCGCCGGGCGGTGAACCGGGTGCATGCCCAGGTCTATTCGACCGCCGACAGCCCGGTCACCTATAACGCGTTCGACCCGGAACTGCAGCTGTGGGTGGCGGCCTGCCTCTACAAGGGCGGCGTCGACTTTTATCGCGTGTTCGTCGGCGAGATGGACGACGACGCCGCCGAACGGCACTATCGCGAGGGCATGGTCCTTGGCACCATGTTGCAGGTGCCGCCGCAGATGTGGCCGGCCGACCGCAGGGCCTTCGACGAGTACTGGCAGAAGTCACTGGACCGAGTTCACATCGACGATGCGGTTCGCGACTATCTCTACCCGATCGCGGCGGGCCGGGTACCGGGGCTGAGGTTGCCCGCGTGGTTGCAACGGTGGGCCGATAAGCCCGGACTCCTGATTACCACCGGGTTTCTGCCACAACGGTTTCGCAACGAGATGCACTTGCGGTGGGACGCTGCCAGGCAACGGCGTTTCAACCGGCTTATCGCCGTGCTGCGCACGGTCAACAACCTGATGCCGCGCTGTGTCCGGCAGTTCCCGTTCAACGTGTTGCTGTGGGATGTGGACCGGCGGATCAGGACCGGCCGCCCGTTGGTGTGAGGCTCAGCCGCGCGGGCGGATGTGGCGCACCGAGGCGAACCGGGCAAAATCGCGAAGGTAGTCTCGGTTTGGTGCGTACCGACGGTGACAGCTGGGACATCACGACGAGTGTCGGTGCGACCGCGTTGAACGTGGCCCTCGCCCGGGCGCTGGAGGCGAAAAAGCCCGACCCGCTGGCGGTCGATCCGTTCGCCGAGGTGTTTTGTCGGGCCGTGGGCGGCACCGCGGCCGATGTGCTGGACGGCAAGGCTCCCACACACCATCTGACGACCAGCGATTTCGGCCGGCATTTCGTCAACTACCAGGGTGCCCGCACGCGGTATTTCGACACCTACTTCGCCAGGGCCGCCGACGCGGGAGTGCGCCAGATCGTCATTCTGGCTGCCGGACTGGATTCGCGCGCCTACCGGCTGACCTGGCCCGACGCCACGACGATCTTCGAGTTGGACCGTCCGCAGGTCCTCGACTTCAAACGCGAGGTGCTCGCGAAGCAGGGTGCTACAGCCAGGGCCGAACGCCGCGAGATCGCGGTTGACTTGCGAGAGGACTGGCCGCACGCGTTGCGGGACGGCGGATTCGACCCGGCCCGGCCGTCGGCCTGGATCGCCGAAGGTCTGTTGATTTATCTCCCGGCTGTGGCGCAGGAGGAATTGTTCGTCGGCATCGACTCGTTGTCCTGCCCGGGCAGCCATGCTGCGATCGAGGATGGCGCTCCGATGCCGCCCGACGAGTTCGTGGCGGCCGTCGAGGCCGAACGGGCAGCCAACGCCGCGGGCGACCCGCGGATGTTCTTCCAGCTGGTCTACAACGAGCAGTGCGCGCCGGCCGAGCAGTGGTTCGCCGCGCACGGCTGGACCGCGGTCGCAACCCCATTGGGGGATTACCTGCGCGAACTCGGCCGCCCGGTGCCCGGACCGGATAGCGAAGCCGGACCGATGATCGCCCGTAACACGCTGGTCAGCGCCGTCAAAGCCTAGGCGAGCGCGGGCCGGCGTCGGTGTGCGGTGGAACCGCGGCGCCGTCGAGACCGACTCTTTGTCATGGTCGGCTCGGGGAAAGGCGGCACAAAGACCGGCATAAAGACATTCGTTTCCCGTTTTCGCAGACGCGGACCCGTGTTAGCATCCGTCGAAGCCGTACCGCAAATGATTTGCATCACGGGCGGAGTAGCAGTCGATGAAGAGACAGTCATGACGACGCAGGGACAGCGGCCGGATTTCGGCCACCGGGTAACCGGCCTCGGACTTCCGGTCACCTCCGGCGCCTCGACACTTAGCTTAAGCAATGCTAACTTCACTGAAGTTAGCTTAGGCAACACTACCTCTGGCGAGGGGAGGCATGCGGGTGGACAGCGCTGATTCCGGCCTGCTCGTGACCCGGCCCGCGACCATCCGGGTGGACGACGATGTCGTCAGCCGATTCGCCACCTGCTGCCGGGCTCTGGGCCTGGCCGTCTACGACCGTCGACGCCCCGCCGACCCGGCTGCTGCCCGGTCCGGGTTCGCCGCGCTCACGCGTATCGCCTACGACCAGTGCGATGCGTGGACCGGGCTGGCCGCCGCCGGCGAGGTGTCCACCACCGTGCTGGAGGCGATCTGGCGCACCGCGCCGACTGCGGGCGTGCTGCAGCGCCACGTGGAGCTGGCACCGGGCGCGCTGGGTTTCCACTACGACACCGGTCTGTATCTGCGGTTCCGGGCAACCGATCCCGACGATTTCTGCCTCGCGTTCGCGGCGGCACTGGTCGCCGGGGAGCGTTACGCCGACGCACATAAGCTGCTCGTCGAGGTCAGCGAACGCCGGCCGGGCTGGCGCCACGCCCGCTGGGTTGAGGTCGCGCTCCACTATCGCGCCCAGCGTTGGTCGGACGTCGTCAAGCTGCTGTCTCCGATCGTCAACGAACCCGGTCTCGACGAGTACTTCGCGCACGCCGCCAAGATCACTTTGGGCATCGCGCTGGCCCGGCTGGGCATGTTCGCCGCAGCATTGTCCTACCTCGAGGAGCCTGACGGGCCTGTCGCCGTCGCCGCGGTGGACGGCGCGCTGGCTAAAGCGCTGGCGCTGCGCGCGGACGGCGACGAGGACACCGCCCGGGAGGTGTTGCAGGACCTTTATGCCGCCAATCCGGAGAACACCCACATCGAAGAGGCGCTGTCGGATAGCAGCTTCGGCATCCAGACCACGACCGCCGATCGCATAGACGCGCGGAGCGATCCGTGGGATCCCGGGACCGAGCCCGCGCCTGGTGATTTCGTGGATCCCGGCGCTCAGGAGCGCAAGGCCTCGCTGCTGGCGGAGGCCGAGAAAGAGCTGGGCGAATTCATCGGTTTGGAGAAGGTCAAAGACCAGGTGGCGCGACTGAAAAGTGCGGTCGCGATGGAGTTGGTGCGTAAAGCGCGCGGCCTGGAAGTGGCCCAACGCACCCACCACTTGGTCTTCACGGGGCCGCCTGGGACCGGCAAGACCACCATTGCCCGCGTCATCGCGAAAATCTATTGCGGTTTGGGCCTGCTCAAGAAGGAGAACATCAAGGAAGTCCACCGGGCCGATTTGATCGGGCAGCACATCGGAGAGACCGAGGCCAAGACCAATGCGATCATCGACAGTGCACTGGACGGAGTGCTGTTCCTCGACGAGGCCTATGCGCTTGTTGCCACCGGTGCCAAAAATGATTTCGGCCTGGTGGCCATCGACACCTTGCTGGCCCGCATGGAAAACGACCGGGACCGGTTGGTGGTCATCATCGCCGGCTACCGCGCCGACCTGGACAAGTTCCTCGACACCAACCAGGGCCTGCGCTCGCGTTTCACTCGGACCATCGACTTCCCGTCCTACAAACCCAGTGAGTTGATCGAGATCGCTAACTTCATGGCCGCCAAGCGGGACAGTGTTTTCGAACCGGCCGCGCTCGACGACCTGGAACGGCTATTCGGGCAGTTGGCCGACGTGACCAAGCCCGACTTCAACGGGATCGAACGCCGCGGGCTCGACATCGCCGGCAACGGCCGGTTCGTCCGCAACGTGGTGGAAAAGTCCGAGGAAGAACGCGAGTTCCGGTTGGATCACTCTGTCCACGCGCAGATCGGCGACTTCAGCGACGAGGAGTTGATGACGATTACCGCCGGTGACGTGGCCAACACCGTGCCGGCCCTGCTGGCCGGGCTGGGTCTGGAACTGCCGGCATGACCGATCCGGAACCCGGCCAGGACCGGCGCTCGTTCTCCTCCCGCACCCCGGTCAACGACAATCCGCAGGCGGTGGCCTATCGCCGCGGCTTCGTCACCCGCCATCAGGTCAGCGGCTGGCGGTTTGTGATGCGCCGGATCGCTGCCGGGGTGGCCCTGCACGACACCCGGATGCTCGTCGAGCCGTTGCGCACCCAGGCCCGCGCGGTGTTGATGGGGGCGCTGATCTTGGCCACGGCGCTGGTGGGCTGCCTGGTGTTCACACTGATACAGCCCAACCCCTCGGCGGCCCACGACACCGTGTTGGCCGACCGGTCCACCGCCGCGCTCTACGTGCGGCTGGGCGAGCGGTTGCACCCGGTGCTCAACTTGACTTCGGCCCGGCTGATCGTCGGCCGGCCCGTCGATCCCACCACCGTCAAAAGCCGTGAACTGGATCAATTTCCGCGCGGCAATCTCCTCGGCATTCCGGGCGCGCCGGAGCGGATGGTGCAAAACACCGCCAAGGACGCCGACTGGACGGTGTGCGACGCGGCCGGCGGCCCGTCTGCCGGCGTCACGCTGATCGCGGGCCCGCCCGACAGCAGCGGTGCCCGGGCCGGCCGGCTCGGTCGGCAGGACGCGGTGCTGGCCGAAGATCCGACCGGCGTCTGGCTGCTGTGGGACGGCAGGCGCAGCCGGATCGACCTGGCCGACCGCGCCGTCACCGGGGCGCTGGGCTTCGGTATCGACACGCCCGCGCCGCGACCTATTGCCGCCGGCCTTCTCAACGCGATTCCCGAAGCCGCGGCGCTGACCGTGCCGGTCGTCCCCGGTGCAGGCGAGCCGCCGCAGTTCGGCCTGCCCGTGGCCGCGCCGGTCGGCTCGGTGGTCGCCGCGCACGCCCTGACCGAAAAGTCTGCCGACGCCGTGCAGTACTACGCGGTGTTGTCCGATGGCCTGCAACCGATCTCACCGGTGCTCGCCGCGCTGCTGCGCAACGCCGACTCCTATGGTTTGGATCAGCCGCCGCAGCTGCGCGCCGATCAGGTCGCCCGGCTGCCGGTGTCGCGCACGCTGGACACCGGCCGCTATCCCGAGCAGCGGGTCCACCTCGTCGATGTCGCCCGCAACCCGGTCACGTGCGCCTACTGGCGCAAGCCGGCGGGTTCGGCCGGCAGCTCGCTGACCCTATTGTCCGGCCCGGTGCTTCCAGTGCCCGACCGCATCCACCCCGAAGACCTGGTCGGGGCCGGCGTCGACGGTGTCGCCACCCGCGTCGCGTTGCCGCCCGGCACCGGCTATTTCGTCCAGACCGTCGGCCAGGATGCCGCGTCGGGGGCCGGCGGGTCGCTGTATTGGATCGCCGACACCGGGGTGCGCTACGGCATCGACAACGAGGCCACCACTTCTACTGGACGTCCCAAAACTGTTGAGGCACTGGGGCTAAACCCGCCACCGACTGCGATTCCCTGGTCGATGCTGGCGCAGTTCGCCCCGGGCCCGACGCTGTCGCGGGCCGACGCGCTGCTCGCCCACGACGGCCTGGCGCCCGACGCCCGACCCGGGAACGGCGGTGAGAGCCGATGAGTCGCCTGATCTTCGAAACCCGTCGTCGGCTGCCCCCGCCGGTGACACGCAAGGGCACCATCACCATCGAGGCGCCGCCTGAGCTGCCGAGGGTGATACCGCCGCCCTTTTTGCAGCGGGCCCTGCCCGTGGTCATCGTCGTGCTCATCGTCGGGATGATCATCGCCATCGTCGCCGCGGGCATGCGGCTGTTCTCACCGGCGATGCTGTTTTTTCCGTTCGTCATCCTGCTGGCCGCCACCGGGCTGTACCGCGGCGGCGACAAGAAAGCCCGCACCGTGGAGGTCGACGCCGAGCGCGCCGATTACCTGCGTTACCTGTCGGTGGTGCGGGACAACATCCGGGCGCACGCCGCCGACCAGCGTGCCGCCGCGCAGTGGTCGCATCCGGCGCCGGCCGAGTTGGTCGCCATACCCGGCTCGCGCCGTCAGTGGGAACGCGACCCGCACGACGCCGACTTCTTGGCGGTGCGGGTGGGACTGCACTCGGCTGAGCTGGACACCGCTCTGCGGGTCAGCGACACCGTCGCCGAAATCGATCTGGAACCGGTGTGTCACAGCGCATTACGAAGCCTGTTGGAGATCGGGCGCACGGTGCGCGACCTGCCGAGCGCCATCGACCTGGGCAGGGTCTCCCGCATCACCGTGCTCGGCGAGCCCGCCGAGGTGCGCGCCGCGCTGCGGGCCTGGATCGCGCAGGCCGTGACCTGGCATGACCCGACCGTCCTGGGTGTCGCGGTGGCCTCAGCGGACCTGGAGACCCCGGAGTGGTCCTGGTTGAAGTGGTTACCGCATGTGGACATTCCCGGCCGGCTCGACGGAGTGGGCCCGGCCCGATACTTGACCGCCCACGCCGACGAGCTGGCCGCGCTGCTCGGGCCGGCGCTGAGCGATCGGCCGGCGTTCACCGGGGCGCCCGGCGAGACGTTGCGGCACCTGCTCGTCGTCGTCGACGAACCGGACTACGACCTGGCCGGCTCCCCGCTGCCCCTGGGGCGCGCCGGAGTCACCGTCGTGCAACGCTCGGCGACACCGCCGCACCGCGAACAGTACCCGGACCCCGAACAACCGATCCTGCGCATCACCGGCGGCGTCATCGACCGCTGGCAAACCGGTGGATGGCAGCGCTACATCGACACCGCCGACCAGTTCGGGGCCGACGACGCCGCCCACCTCGCACGCCGACTGTCACGCTGGGACTCCGACCCGACGCACAACGGCTCGCAGTCGGCAGCCATTCGCGGTGCCAGCTTCACCACCTTGCTGGGCATTGCGGATGCGTCGCGACTCGACGTCCCGGCGCTGTGGGCGCCGCGACGGCGCGAGGACGAGTTACGGGTCCCGATCGGGGTCACCGCCACCGGGGAGCCGCTGATCTTCGACCTCAAGGACGAGGCCGAGGGCGGCATGGGCCCACACGGGCTGATGATCGGCATGACGGGCTCGGGAAAATCTCAGACCCTGATGTCGATTCTGTTGGCACTGCTGGTAACCCACCCGGCGGATCGGTTGATCGTGATCTACGCCGACTTCAAAGGTGAGGCGGGCGCCGACAGCTTCCGCAACTTCCCGCAGGTCGTCGCGGTGATCTCGAACATGGCCGAGAAGAAGTCGCTGGCGGAGCGGTTCGCCGATACCTTGCGCGGTGAGGTGGCCCGCCGTGAGGTGCTGCTACGCGAAGCCGGCCGGAAGATCCAGGGCAGCGCGTTCAACTCGGTGACCGAATACGAGAACGCGATCGCGGCCGGACACGAACTGGCGCCGATCCCGACGCTGTTCGTGGTCGCCGACGAGTTCACCCTGATGCTGGCCGATCACCCCGAGTACGCCGAACTGTTCGACTACGTCGCTCGCAAAGGCCGCTCGTTTCGCATCCATATCCTGTTCGCATCCCAGACGCTGGATGTCGGCAAGATCAAGGACATCGACAAGAACACCTCCTACCGGATCGGCCTGAAGGTGGCCAGTCCCGCGGTGTCGCGCCAGATCATCGGGGTGGACGACGCCTATCACATCGAATCCGGTAAAGAACACAAAGGCGTGGGTTTTTTGGTGCCGGCCCCCGGGGCGGCTCCGATCAAGTTCCGCAGTACCTACGTCGACGGGATCTACGATCCCCCGCGAACAGCGAAAAAGCTGAGAATGCAGTCATTTTCGGAGCCGAAGCTGTTCACCGCGGGCTGGGTGGAGCCGGATCAGGACACCGTCGTGGTCGACGGCGAGCAGGACGAGCCGACGAACCCGCCGCGCAAACTGATCGCCACGATCGGTGACCAGCTGGCGCGATACGGCCCGCGGGCCCCGCAGCTGTGGCTTCCGCCGCTGGACGAACCGATCCCGCTGGCCACAGTGCTGGCGCGCGCCGCGCTACCGCCCCAGCAATTACGCTGGCCGCTGGGCGAAATCGACAAGCCGTTCGAGATGCGCCGCGACCCGCTGGTGTTCGATGCCCGCTCGGCAGCCGGCAACATGGCAATACACGGTGGCGCCAAGTCCGGTAAATCTACTGCCCTGCAAACCTTTATCCTATCGGCGGCCCAACTGCACTCACCGCGCGAAGTGAGTTTCTACTGCCTGGACTACGGCGGCGGGCAGCTGCGGGTGCTGCAAGATCTGGCCCATGTCGGCAGCGTCGCGACGCCGCTGGAACCCGAGCGCATCCGCCGCACCTTCGGCGAACTCGAACAGTTGCTGCACCGCCGTCAGCAGCGGCAGCTGCCCCGGGACGGCCGGCACGACGACGGTTTCGGCGAGGTGTTTTTGGTCATCGACAACCTCTATGCGTTCAGCCGGGACAACACCGATCAATTCAGCACCCGCAATCCATTGCTGACCAGGGTCACCGAACTTGTCAACATCGGCCTGGCCTACGGCATCCACGTCGTCATCACCACCCCGAGCTGGCTGGAGGTGCCGTTGGCGATGCGTGACGGTCTCGGACTGCGGTTGGAGCTTAGGCTGCACGATGCCCGCGACAGCAACGTCCGGGTGGTCGGTGCGCTGCGCCGGCCGGCGGAGTCGGTTCCGGCCAACCAGCCCGGCCGCGGATTGACCATGGCCGCCCAGCACTTCCTGTTCGCCCAACCCGACCTGAGCCAGGTGGCGGCGATCACCGCCCGCCATGCCGGTCTGGCGGCGCCGCCGGTGCGATTGCTGCCCACCAACCTGGCGCCGGCTGCGCTGGGAGCGCTGTACCCCGGGCCCGACCGGGTGGTCATCGGTCAGCGCGAAGAGGACCTGGCGCCCGTCGAACTCGACTTCGCCGCGGACCCGCTGCTGATGGTGCTCGGCGACACCAAGTCCGGCAAGACGACGCTGCTGCGCCACATCATCCGAACGATCCGGCAAAACTCCAGCCCCGACCGGGTGGCGTTCACCGTGCTGGACCGCCGGCTGCACCTGGTCGACGAGCCGCTGTTCCCCGACAACGAATACATCGCGAACCTCGACCGCGTCATCCCGGCGATGCTGGGCCTGTCGGCGCTGATCGAGAAGCGCCGACCGCCGGCGGAGCTCGCGCCATCGGAGCTTTCCCGGTGGTCCTATGCCGGTCACACCCACTACCTGATCGTCGACGACGTCGACCAGATACCGGACACTCCGGCGATGATCGGGCCCTTCGTAGGACAACGGCCGTGGACCCCGCTGGTCGGACTGTTGGGACAGGCCGGCGACCTGGGCCTGCGGGTGATCGTCACGGCGCGGGCGAGCGGATCTGCCCACGCGCTGATGACCAGCCCGCTGCTGCGCCGGATGAACGATTTGCAGGCGACCACGTTGATGCTGTCCGGCAACCCTGCCGATGGCGGCAAGATCCGAGGTCGGCGATTCGACCGGTTGCCACCCGGGCGGGCCATTCTGTCGGACGGCAGTGACAGACCTAGCTATGTGCAGTTGGTCAATCCGTTGGTCGACCAGAGCGTGACCGTCGATGGTGGATGAGTTTCGGCGAAAGGAGTATCTGCCATGACTCTGCGAGTTGTGCCGGAGGGCCTGGCCGCGGCCAGCGCTGCGGTGGAAGCGATCACCACGCGGCTGGCGGCGGCGCAAGCCCAAGCGGCGCCCGTGATCACCGCGGTGGTCCCGCCGGCAGCCGACCCGGTCTCGCTGCAGACCGCGGCCGGATTCAGCGCCCAGGGCAGCGAACATGTCGCCGTCGCCGCCGAGGGTGTCGAGGAGCTCGGCCGCTCCGGCGTCGGAGTTGCCGAATCCGGCACCAGCTACGGCATCGGCGACGCGACGGCGGCGTCGGCTTACCTGGCCGGCGGACTGTGACGATAAATCGAGTGGGAAGGAAACCGGGATGAGTCTGTTGGATGCCCATATCGCGCAGTTGGTGGCTGCGCAGTCGGCCTTTGCGGCCAAGGCGGGTCTGTTGCGCTCCACGATCAGCCAGGCCGAGCAGGAGGCGGTCGCGGCCCAGGCATTTCACGTCGGCGAGTCGGCGGCGGCGTTTCAGGCAGCGCATGCGCGCTTCGTGGAGGTGGCCGCGCGGATCAACACCTTGCTCGACATCGCCCAGGCCAATTTAGGGGAGGCCGCTGCCACGTATGTGGCCGCCGATGCGGCTGCCGCGTCGGAGTACACCGGATTCTGAAGTAAGGAACAGATGATGTCGCAGATTGTGTACAACTACCCGGCGATGCTGGCCCATGCCGCGGATATGAGCGGGTACGCGGCGACCATGCAGGGGCTGGGCGCCGATATCGCCAGTGAGCAGGCGGCGCTGTCGGGCGCCTGGCAGGGCGACACCGCAATGACCTATCAGGCCTGGCAGACCCAGTGGAACCAGGCGATGAGCGATCTGGTGCGGGCCTATCACGCGATGGCGGGCACCCACGAGAACAACACGGTGTCGATGCTGGCCCGCGACCAAGCCGAAGCCGCCAAATGGGGCGGCTGAGGTCGGCGGTAGGTTGAATGGCCGCTGAGCCCAATGCCGTCGAGCTGACCGTCGAGCAGGCGTGGTTTATCGCCGAGACCGTCGGCGCCGGAACGTTGCCGTGGGTACTGGCAATCACCATGCCCTACACCGATGCCCGGCAGCGCGGCGCGTTCGTCGATCGGCAGACCGCCGAGCTGAGCGCGATGGGCCTGATGTCGGCGCCCGGTGTGATCAACCCCGCGGTGGCCGACTGGGTGCGGGTGGTGTGCTTCCCGGACCGCTGGCTGGACCTGCGCTACGTCGGACCCGTAGCGGCCTCGGGCGCCGCCGAGATGCTGCGCGGCGTCGTGGCGCGGCGCGGGGAGAAAACTGTCGTCGCACTGCGCAACGTGCAGCTGGTCACGTTCACCGCGATGGAGATCGATCACCCGCGGGCGCTGGTGCCGGTCCTCGGTGTCGGCCTGGCGGGGCGGTCGCCGGCGCAGTTCGAGGAGTTCAGCATGCCCGCGCGCGTCGGCGCCCGGGCCGACGAGCGGTTGCGCGCCGGCACCCCACTCGCCGAAGTCTGTGATTACCTCGGGATTCCGCGATCAGCCCGACCCGTCGTGGAGTCGGTGTTCACCGGCCCGCGCAGCTACGTCGAAATCGTCGCCGGCTGTCGTCACGACGGGCGGCAGATGACCACCGACGTCGGGATGAGCATCGTGGACAGCACGGCCGGGCGAGTGCTGGTCCACCCGTCCCGCGCCTTTGACGGCGAATGGGTTTCCACGTTTTGCCCCGGAACGCCGTTCGCGATCGCCGTCGCCGTCCAACAGCTCACGGCGATCCTTCCCGGCGGCCAATGGTTCCCCGCACGAGGGCTGTCCCGAGATTTCGGTGCCGATTTGAGTGCCCGGGCCAACTAGCACTGAGCCACAAAACTGAGCCACAAAGGAGAACAGAGAACCCATGTCCCATCAGCGCCGGAGGACCCGGTGATGTCCAGCGCCGTCATGCCGATCGTCCGGGTAGCCGTCCTCGCCGAGAGCCGGCTGACCGAGATGGCCCTGCCCGCCGACCTACCACTGCGCGAAATCCTGCCCGCCGTGCGACGATTAGCGGTCTCCGCCGATAGCGGCGACGCCGAGGCCACCGTGCGGTTCAGCCTGGCACCGATCGGCGGGGCACCGTTCAGCCTGGACGCCAGCCTGGACACCGTCGGGGTCGTCGACGGTGACCTGCTCGCCCTGCGGCCCGTCCCCGCCGGGCCGGCCGCGCCCGGCATCGTCGAGGACATCGCCGACGCTGCGGTGATCTTCTCGGCATCGCGGTTGACGCCGTGGGGGATTACGCACGTCCGGCGCGGGGCCCTCGCCGCACTCATCGGATTGGTGATCGCGGCAACTGGTTTGGCGGTCACCTACCGGGCGGTGACCGGTTCGCCGGCCGGACTGGTCGCGCTCGGCGTGCTCGCGGTGCTCGCCGCACTGGCCGGACTGGTGGCCCGCTCTCCGATCGTGGGCCTGGCGTTGTCGATCACCGCACTGGCGCCGATCGCGGCCGCGTTGAGCTTGGCGGTACCCGCCGGCGACGGGGCGGCCCGGGTGGTGCTGGCCAGCGCGGGCGTCACGGCGTGGTCACTGGTCAGCATCATCACGGCCCGCGGCGAGCGCTATCGCGATGTCGGATTCTTCACCGCCACAGCGGTGTGCGGAGCAGGTGTGCTGCTCGCCGCGGCCATCGACTCGCTGTGGCAGCTGCCGATCCGCACGGTGGGCTGCGTGCTGATCGCCGTGGCGCTGGTGGTCACCGTGGCAGCCGCCCCGCTCGCGGCGTTGGCGGCGCGCTTCCCGCTGCCGGTCATTCCCGCACCGGGCGACCCTGCCCCGGCGCCGCCGCCGGTGCGGGTGCTGGCGGACCTGCCGCGACGGGTGCGGATCAGTGAAGCACACCAAAGCGGGTTCATCGCGGCCGCCGTGCTGCTCAGCGTGCTCGGCTCGGTGGCGATCGCGTCGCGGCCCGAAACGCTCTCGGCGTGGGGCTGGTACCTGGTGAGTGCCGTCGGTGCGGCGACGGCACTGCGGGCCCGGCTGTGGGACGCCGCCGCCTGCAAGGCGTGGCTGTTGGCCCAGCCGTATCTGACCGCCGGCGCGCTGTCGGTGCTCTACGCCGCTACCGGACGTCCGCTGGCGGCGTTGGTCGCGGTGCTGGTGCTCGCCCTGATAGTGGCAGCCTGGGTGCTGGCAGCGTTGAATCCGCCGATCGCCGACCCGCAGAGTTACTCGCTGCCGCTGCGCCGGCTGCTGGGTTTGGTCGCGTCGGGCATCGACGCGTCGCTGATCCCGGTGCTGGCCTATCTGGTAGGGCTCTTCTCCTGGGTGCTCGACCGATGATGCGGGTCGGGGGCGCGAGTAGATCAGCCTGTCTGGCAGCGGTGTTGCTGGCCGCTGTGTGGGTTGGTCCGCCGGCTGGGGCGATCAGCCCCCCGTCGGTGGATCCGGGCGTCGAGCCGCCGGACGGCACCCCCGGCCCGGTGCGGCCGATGGAGCAGACCGCCGAGTGCACCACCTCGGGCATCATCGCCGGCACGGATCCCGCCACGCCCACACCCGACCAGGTAGCGATGGACCTGCCCGCGGCGTGGCGGACCTCCCGCGGCGACGGCCAGCTGGTGGCGGTCCTCGACACCGGGGTGCGGCCGGGACCGCGGCTGCCCGACGTGGCACCGGGCGGCGACTACGTGGAATCCAGCGACGGACTGACCGACTGCGACGGGCACGGAACCCTGGTCGCCGGCATTATCGCCGGCCGGCCCGGCGACGGTGGTTTCAGCGGAGTCGCCCCGGGAGCACGGCTGGTGTCCTTGCGCGTCACCTCCGCGAAGTTCTCGCCCCGAACACCCGGCGGTGACCCGACCGTGGCGCGGGCGTCCACCGAGGTGACAGCACTGGCCCGGGCGATCGTGCACGCCGCCGACCTGGGTGCCCGGGTGATCAACATCTCGGTGGTGACCTGCCTGCCCGCCGACCGAACCGTCGATCAGGCCGCGCTGGGAGCAGCGCTGCGCTACGCCGCCGTGGACAAAGACGCGGTGATCGTCGCTGCCGCCGGCGACAGCGGGCCGACCGGCACGACGGCCAGCGGAGCGTCGTGCGAGTCCAACCCGCTCACCGATCCGGGTCGTCCCCGCGATCCGCGGAACTGGGCCGCTGTGACCTCGGTGTCCATCCCGTCGTGGTGGCAGCCCTATGTGCTTTCGGTGGCCTCGCTGGCGCCCGACGGGCAACCGTCGACGTTCGACATGGCCGGCCCCTGGGTGGGCATTGCCGCGCCCGGCGAGAACATCGTGTCGGTGAGCAACCGCGACGACGGCGGGCTTGCCGACGGGCTGCCCAACCAGCGTCGGCAACTGGTCGCGTGCAGCGGCACCGGCTACGCGGCCGGGTATGTGTCCGGTGCCGTGGCGCTGGTGCGCAGCAAGTATCCCGAGTTGACCGCCGAACAGGTCGTGCACCGTCTCACCGCGACCGCCCACGCCGGCGCGCGGGTGCCGTCCAACGTCGTCGGCGCCGGCACGCTCGACGGCGTCGCGGCGCTCACATGGGAACTCCCCGTCGGCGGCGCACCTGCTGCGGCACCGGCGAAACCGGTCGCCGCCCCGCCGGAACCGACCGCAAAAGACCACACCCCGCAGCTCGTCGCCTCCGTCGGGACCGCGGGTCTGCTCGCTGCGGTTGCGGTCGTCGCCGCGATCCGGGTGCGCCGACGAAAGGATCCCGCTGCATGAAGTCGCCCCGCGCGTTGTCGTTGCCGACCGGACGAGCCACGCTGGTGCTGCTCGCCGTCGTACCTGCGGCCATGGCCCACCCGTGGCATTCTCCGCGCGAGCGTTGGGTGCTCGGCATCGCCATCGCCGCGGTCGTCGTGTCACTGGCCCGCTGGCGGGGACTGTTTGCGACCACGATCCTGCGTCGCAGGATCGCGATGGTATTTCGCAACCGGCGCGGACGCCCGGCCCACGGCTCCGGTATGGACGTCCGCACGACCGCGCTGCTGCGCATCACCCCGGCCGACAACCAACCCGACCTGCTGCCGTTGCCGCTGATCGCGCGATACCTGGACCGCTACGGCATTCACGCCTATGCGCTGCGCGTCACCAGCCACGACACCGACTCCGCGAGCCAACGCCAGACCTGGATCGGCATAACCCTATCCGCCGTCGACAACCTCGTTGCGCTGCGTGCCCGCGCGCCCCGGCTACCGTTGCACGAGACCGCGGAAGTCGCCGCGCGTCGCCTTGCCGACCACCTGCGCGAAACCGGCTGGACCACCGTCCTCGTCGGGCCCGACGAGGTGCCGCCATTGGCGCAGGGCCGGGAATCGTGGCGTGGCATTCGCGCCGGAAGCGACGACTACTGGGCGGCATATCAGGTCGGCGTCGACGCGGGACTGCCCGAGACGCTCTCGGCCATCGAAGCGTATCCGGCGCGCGCCCGTTGGACGGTGCTGGAGATCGCCGACGACGGGGCCGGTCCGACCCTGGCCGTCGGATGCGCATTCCGCACCGCGACCGCTGCGACCGCTGAGTCAGCCCCACTGGCCGGGCTGAGCCCGCACTCCGGAAACCACGGGCCGGCGCTGACGGCATTGCATCCGGGCTCTGCTCGGCGACTCGACGGCCACCGCGCCTTTCCCGTCGACCTGCTGGCGCGGCTGCGCTGGGCCAGCACGGCCCGGCAGCCGCATTCGGTGGCCGTGACTTCAGGTTAGCCGAACATGAACCCGTGCAAGAAGCGGGTCATCCGGCGCAGGTACTCGAGCTTGCTGATGTGCATGAGGTGACTGCCCGGGAACCAGTGCAGCGCACAATGATCCCAATGCCGCCATAGCATTTCAGACTGTTCCGGCGGTGCGAAGCGGTCGCCCAGACCGGTGATGATCAGCCTGCGGTCCGTCGTCGGCAGCGGACGGTAATTCAACGGGCAGTGGTACGACAGCGCCGCCGCCAATTCGTCGCGGCCGATTTCGGCGATTCGTAGCCCCAGCGAAACGAGCTCGCTTGCGGGGAACCAATCGTCGAACATCGCTATCGGTGTGACCGCGGGGCAGTTTGGGATGACGGCATCGAGCCGGTCGTCGGCCGAGGCTATCAACGCCGAGGTGTAGCCGCCCAGGGATATCCCGGTCAGGGCTATGCGTTCGACACCAGTGTGGCGCAGATAGTGCAGAAGCGAGCGGAAGTCGTGCACGGCCTGTGCTGTTGCTTCGGCGAATCCGGACAACCCGTGTGCGAAGTAACCGTATCCGCTGAACGGTGAGTATCTTTCGGATCGTCGGCCGTGAAACGGCAAGCTGTAGAGCACAACGTCGTAGCCGGACCGGTAATACCAGGGCAACGTGAAGAATAACCCGTTGAGCAGGTAGGACGATGCCATGAAGCCGTGGATGACGCATAACGTGGGGCGTGGGCCGTCGTCGTGCCGCCAATGCTGAGCCCATACGACGTTGTTGCGGCGCAGCGAGCGCCAGCGTTTGCGCATGGCCGGATTGACCGCTTCGAAGCTGCTGGCGAAGGAGATGGTTTCGACGTTGCCGTGCGCTCGCCGCTCGGCGACGGAGCCGGCGGGTCGCGACGAGACCTGCGGTAAACTCGTAGGCGGCGGAAAGGACTTCGCCGCCGAGCCCGCCTCGGCCAGCTCGGCGTAGAAATTTAAGTTGTCACGTTCCCGATGGGATTCACTGCGGCGCAACGCAGTAGCCAGAACCGGGGGTGTCATTGTCGCGGCCAGCACCGTGGCGACCGCCGTCCGCAGTCCGATATCGCTCAGCGCGGAAACATCGACGAACGCGCGCTGCCGGCGCGACAGCGCCGACCGGTGCGGCAGTCCGGCGGCGCCGGCGTCGGCGCCCCGCAGTTCGGGCAGCGGAATCGGCTGATCCGCCGGGGTAGTGTCAGACGTCATCGCCGATTCGCCTCTCGGGTCGCGGTCCTACTCACCCGAGAGTAGCCTCACGGTGTCAGCGACGTTGGTCGAACAGCGTCACTGCGTTGTGGTAGAAGACGCCCCGCAGCCACTCGTCGTCGATGCCCGGCAATCGGGTTAGAGCGAGCATCGCGTCGGCATAACGGTGGGGAATGTTGGGAAAGTCGCTCCCGAAGAGGATCCGGTGCCCCAACCGCCGCAGTCGGGCCAGCTGCGACACCGGGAACGGCATCACCGCTTCGGTGAACGGTGTGAACGCCATCGTGGTATCCAGCCGCACCTCCGCCGAGTTCTCGCAGATGTCGAGAAACTCGGCGTACTCCGGCATCCCCAGGTGCGCGACAATCAACCGCAGGCGTGGAAAACGGCGCAGCAGAGCCCGTATCGGTCCGGGTCCGGTGTGGTCGCCGGGCACCGGCCCCGACCCGCAGTGGATCACCACCGGAACGGCGGCGTCTTGGAGGGTTCCCCAAACCCTTTCGAGCAGTGGATCGTTAGGGTCGTAACGACCCACCTGGACGTGCGCCTTGAAGACACGGGCCCCGCGGCGGATTGCCGCCTCGACGTAATCACCGGCGTCAGGTTCGGGATAGAATGTCGCGGTGGCAAGGCAATCCGGGTTGGCTCTGGCGAACTCGGCCGACCAGCGGTTGAGCCAGGCGGCCATCTGCGGCTTGTGCGGGTAGACCAGCGCGGTGAAGCTCAGCAGACCGAACTGCCGCAGGAGCTGCAGGCGCCGGGATTCGTCCGCGCGGTAGGTGATCGGCCAGTGCCGGCCGACCAGGGGACCGGCCGAGTCGAAGTAATGCCAGACCTTGTCCAGCACCGATTTCGGCATGAAATGGGTGTGGACGTCGATCACGCCGGGCAACCCGAGCGCAGACCAGATCTGCCGGACCGCCGCGACCTCGTCGGGGTCGACCTGTCGCGTGTTGTCGTCGGCCATCGATCATCCTTGCAGTCGTCCGGGAACCACCTGGGTTTTGTCTATATCAGCCCGCGCGCGGATCGTTGATCGGAGGACCAGCATGTGGGACCCGCACGTCTACCTGACATTCGCCGATCAGCGCGCGCGCCCGTTTTACGAGCTGCTGTCGCGGATCTTTGTTGATCGGCCACGGCGCGTGGTTGACCTCGGCTGCGGTCCCGGTAACCTGACCGCGCAGCTCGCCCGGCGCTGGCCGGATGCCGTGATCGAGGCGTTGGACAGTTCGCCGCAGATGGTGGCGGCGGCCCGAGAGCGCGGCGTCGATGCCACCGTCGGCGACCTGCGCGACTGGGAGCCGCGGAGCGACACCGACGTAGTGCTCAGCAACGCCGCCGTGCAGTGGGTGCCCGAACATGCCGAGCTGCTGGTGCGCTGGGCCGGTCAGCTGACGGCCGGGGCGTGGATCGGCGTGCAGATGCCCGGCGCCTTCGACGCACCGACCTACCTGCATCAGCTCACCGGCGAGCATCCGGTGCTGGATTGGATCAGCGGAACCGCGTTGTTGCCGGTGCGGGCGCGGCTCGACGACGCGGCCTGGCAGCAGTTCCGCCAGGACCTGGTCCCGCTGCTGGCGGATGTCTACCCGGCACGGCCGGACGGGACCACGCTGTACCCGTTCCGGCAGGTGTTCGTCGTCGCGCAGGTGGGCAGGTCGAGCTGAGCTCACCGGGTCGGCTGGCTGGAGAGCTTCGCGTCCCAGCCGTTCTCCGCCACAAACTCGGCCAGGGGGCGGGGGCATGCCCAGCCGTCCAATTCCAGCGCCGGGCGGTCGGGAAAATCGGGGACCGGGCCCAGGCACAGGATCGCCACCGGCTCGGCCCCGGGGGGCATGCCCAACAGCGCGGCCAGTTCCTGCGGGTCGAACAGCGATACCCATCCCATGCCTAAACCTTCGGATCGCGCCGCAAGCCAAAGGTTTTGGATTGCGCACGATACCGACGCCAGATCCATCTGCGGCAGCGTGCGCCGTCCGAAGACGTGCGCGTCGCGGCCGTCGCACAGCGCGACGACCAGCAGTTCCGCACAATCGAGGATGCCTTCGACCTTCAGCGCGAGAAATTCTTGGGCCCGCCGGCCGAGGGCGTGGGCGGTGAGTCGGCGTTCTCGATCGACCAGGGCATGGATGCGTCGTCGGAGCGCGGCGTCGGTGATGCGGATGAACCGCCAGGGCTGCATCAGGCCCACGCTGGGTGCCGCGTGCGCGGCGTGCAGCAGGCGCGCCAGAACCTCGGCGGGCACCGCGCTGTCCGGTATGAACCGGCGCATGTCCCGACGTTCGCTGATCACGCGGTAGACGGCCGCCCGTTCCAGCGGGCTGAACGCGGTCACCGGCTCATCGTAGGGGGACCGTCACCGGGTGTGCCCGCGCAACCGCAGCCGGAAGCGGACGACGGCGGTGGCCGCTGCGGCCTGCAGCACCAGCATCCCCGTGTCCAGCAGCCAGTAGCGCGGGGAATGCAGCCAGAACCGGTCGCCGGGCGCCATCGGATAAACGGCCCGCAGGTCGATCGTCGACGCCGAGGCTGCAAAACCCCACCGCGCCGGCAGCAGCCAGGAGACCTGGTCGAGACCGATGCGTCCGGTCACTTGGATCAAACCGCCGGCCAGCACCATCGACGCCATGACCGTCACCACCAGCATCGGCAGGATTTGTTCGCTGGAGTGCGCCAGCGACGACAACGCCAGTCCCACCGTCGCCGACACGAGCGCGGTCAGGGCCAGCGTCACATAGAGCTCGGCGGTGGCCGCCGCGGTGCCGCCGCCGAAGAGGACCGAGCCGTGGGTCGGCGCACCTTTGCCGAGGACTACGATCGCGGTGAGGATGCCGGTTTGGATCAGTGCTGCGGCGCTGTAGACGACGATCTTGGCGAGCAGGTAGGCCGAGGCCGACAGGCCCGCGGCCCGTTCCCGGCGGAAGATGGCGCGTTCGCCGACCAGGTCGCGGATGGTCAGCGCGGTCCCCAGGAACACCGCGGCGAGGTTGAGCAGGACCAGGATGGAGTTGGGTTCGTCGGGCTGCGCCCCTCGCGGGTTGGCGTACCCGAGCCCGGTATGGCCGGGGACCGCCATCGACAGCGCGCCGAGCACGAACGGCAGTGCCGCCAGGAACGCGAAGTAGCCGCGATCGGCGACGATGAGCCGGGTTTGCCGGCGGGTGAGCGTGCGGACCTGCCGCCATAGGCTGGTGCGGGGCGGGGTGCCCAGCGGTGCCGTGTCCGGCCTCGGCGAGACTCGGGCAACCGCCGGGTGCCGGGCCAGAAAGTCCCGGTGCGCGCCGGCCGGGTCGGTGCTGACCCGGGTGAAGATGTCGGCCCACTCGGTGGTCCCCATCGCCGGCCCGATGTCGGTGGGCGGGCCGGCGAACGCGATCGTGCCGCCGGGTGCCAGCAGCAGAATCTGGTCGCAGATGTCGATGAAACTCAGCGAGTGCGTGACCACGATCACCACCCGGCCGGCGTCGGCGAGCCGGCGCAGCATCAGCATCACCTGCTGGTCCAGTGCCGGGTCCAGGCCCGAGGTCGGTTCGTCGAGGATCAGCAGCGACGGGCCGGTCAGCAGTTCCATCGCCACCGACGCGCGCTTGCGCTGCCCGCCGGAGAGCTTGTCGACCCGGGTTCTCCGGTGCGGGGTGAGCTCCAATTCGTCGAGGACCCGCGCGACGACCGCACGATGGTCGCCGGCCGTGGTGTCGGGCGGCAACCGCAACTCGGCGGCGTAGCTCAAGGCTTGTTCGACCGTGAGCTGATGGTGCACGACATCGTCCTGGGGCACCATCCCGATCCGGGAGCGCATCGAGGCGTAGGCGGCGTGCACGTCGTGGCCGTCGAAGCTCACGACGCCGGCGGTCGGCGCTGTCAGCCCGGCGATGACCTGGACCAGCGTGGATTTGCCTGCACCCGACGGACCGATCACCGCGGTCAGCGTGCCCGGTGTGGCGGAGAACGAGACGTCCTGCAACAGCCGATGACCGTCGACGGTCAGCGCCAGGCCGTGCGCGGTGAGTCCGCTGGCCATCGCCGATGGGGTCCGGGGCACCAGGGTGTGACCCGCCACCATCAGGTCGGTGTTGCCGAGCGTGACGACGTCGCCGTCGTGCAGCCGGGCGCTGTCGACCAGTGTGCCGTTGACGAACGTGCCGTTGCTGCTGTTGTTGTCGCGGATCTCCAGGCCCGTCGGGGTCGATCCCAGCGTTGCGTGCACCCGGGACACCAGCGGGTCCGCGACGACGATGCCGTTGGTTTTCGCGCGGCCCACCGTCGTCGACTGTCGGACGGGTGCCGATTGCGGTGGCCACGACGGATGCGGCGTCGGCGCTGACGGGAGCCGGGTTGTCGGGTTGGTGTCGCCCCGGGGGGAGTCGGGCACGGTCCGGGCAGTGCGCTGCTGTCGCGGTGTCGCGGATTCGGCGACCCGGAACGTCAACTGCGGTCCGTGCGGACCGCCCAGCGTGATGCTTCGACGGTCGTGGATGGGCAGCACGGCGGCGCGGGCGCCGTCGGCGAAGACACCGTTCTGGCTTTTGTCCACGACGACCCAGCCGGTGTCGTCGAACCGCAGGATGGCGTGCACGCGCGAGATCAATGCGAGGTCGGCGGGGTGCCCGTCGTGCACACAGATGTCGCAGTCACGGTCCCGACCGACGGTCACATCACGCCCGGGCGGAAACGTGTACACCGCCGAGCCGAGCCGCACCGTCAACGGCGGCGCGCCAAGCAGGGCGAGTCTGCGCGGTTGGCTTGGTTTCATCGGTCGCTCTCGGGTAGCCGTGATGGGCTTTAGGCAACGGTCGCGATGATATAGGTCGTTGCTGTGCCGGGTCGGCGGCGAAGGCCCGGTTGTGTCCCACGGTGACCGGATAGAAGCTAAACCTTTACTTGACCCTGCGATCGAGCGGCCTCGACGATGAAAGAGTGCGCCGACTGTTGGGATTGCTGTGCGCTGCGCTGTGCGCGGCTGTCGTGATGCTGGCAGGCGCACCGCGCGGCGGCGCGGTCGGCAGCCCGTGGTTCGCGAGATCGGTGGGCAACGCCGCGCAGGTGGTTTCCGTTGTGGGCACGGGCGGCTCGACCGCCACGATGGACGTCTACCAGCGTTCCGCGTCGGGCTGGCGGGCGATCGGGGTGGGCATCCCGACACATATCGGGTCGGCGGGACTCGCGCCCAAGGCCAAGAGCGGCTATCCGGCCACTCCGATGGGTGTCTATTCCCTGGACTCCGCGTTCGGCACTGCACCTAATCCCGGCGGCGGACTGCCGTACGTCCAGGTCGGGCCCAACCACTGGTGGAACGGTGACGACACCAGCCCCACCTTCAACACCATGCAGGTATGCCGAAAAGACCAGTGCCCCTTCGACACCTCCGCGAGCGAAAACCTTCACATCCCGCAGTACAAGCACGCGGTGGTGATGGGTGTCAACAAGGCGCGTGTTCCCGGTGACGGCGCCGCGTTTTTTTTCCACACCACCGACGGCGGGCCCACCGCCGGCTGCGTGGCAATCGACGACGCCACGCTGGTGCAGATCATCCGATGGCTGCAGCCCGGCGCGGTGATCGCGATCGCGAAGTAAGCGGCCCCCAGCGTCGATGCCCAACCACGCGGCGCTCAGGCCAGCGCTCGGCCCGGCTTTACCGTGAAATTCATTCCCGCCAACGACATCGTCGCCTCGTAGGTGCGGTCGTATCCGGTGGCGCTGATCTTCCACCCGTCGGCGGTGCGCCGGTAGCGGTCGCGGTAGAACGCCGCGCCGATGAGCATGAAGTTCGACTCGGGCACGATGACGCGGTCCTGAAGGTACCAGATACCCGTCGCCTCGGCGCCGCTCACCGCGATCTCCGGGTGGGTGACCCGGTGCTCGGTGATGATGCCCGGCCCCAGCGCCGAGCGCATGTACTCCACCAGTTCGGTGCGGTTGGTGAAATGCAGCTCCGCGCCCAGCGACGCGTCGTAGTCGCCGACGACGTCCTCGGTCAGGGTGGCGGCGAACTGATCCCACTGCTTGGTATCCAGCCCGCGCAGGTAGCGATATTTGACGAGTTCGATGGCGGCTATCTCGGCCAGCGGATGCGCGTCGCTGTGGGGAGTCATCACGTCATTGCAGCACACCGGGTATAGTCCGGACACTCGATCTATCCACCGACCGGTGTACGGCCGGTAAGGGCCCTGGTGGGCAGGTCTTGGTTGGAGGTCGAGCTCGGCTGGTAATTTCCGGTTCGCTGGGGCATGCGCGCCGGGGCGAGGCGCGGCATGCCCGTGGTCAGGATGGGGCTGGGCAGGTGGGTGCCGGCTTGTGCGGCGGCGGGGGAAACGATGCCGGCCTGGGCCAGCGGGGCGGTAGCGGTCCAGCTGGGTGGCACCGACAGCGGCCCGACCAAATCGGCGCGACCGATGTTGGCGTGCGCCCCGGTGAGGACGGCTTTGCCGCCGGGGTACATGGCCATGGGCCCGAAGGCTGCCGGCTCGAGGGTATGTGCGGCCGCCATGTTTGCCATCTGCCCGAGGATCCCGGGGTCGACTGCGCCCGAGGTCATCAGAGTGTTTTGCACGAAGTCTTGAACCGCGTAGATCACCAGGAAGTCGAATGCGTGGAAGTCGGCGAGGAAGATCTCCGGGGTAAGAGCCCCGTTGGACAATAACGAGCCCATCCAGTTCGAATTCACAAAGTCCGATACCGCTGAATTGTTCTGCCCGGCGACGACATTGTTCAAGAACCCGGCGAGCCCGTTACCGCCGGTGGCGTTAGCCGGACTGAAGACGTTGAGCCCGAGGGAGTTGACCAGTGCGCTCAGTGCCGAGGTGGTTCCGCTGGCGCCGGTCGATCCGGTGGCCAGCGCGCTCAAGGTGTTGGGCAGGCTGGTCAGCA
This sequence comes from Mycobacterium sp., assembly GCF_008709575.1. Lineage (GTDB taxonomy): Bacteria > Actinomycetota > Actinomycetes > Mycobacteriales > Mycobacteriaceae > Mycobacterium. The sequence continues at coordinate 14,369 of NZ_VYIK01000006.1, read as the reverse complement.
GTTGCGAGAGGTTGGTGGGGGTGGTGCCCGCGGCGGCGGCGGTGGCCTTCGTGCTCGCCGCGGCCTGGTGGGCCAACCCGGTGTCGGTGGTGACGGTCGGGGGGGTGCTCAGCGGGGCCAGTCGGGTGGCGGCCGCGGACTGGGCGGCGTAGCCATACATGGCGGCGGCGTCTTGGGCCCACATTTCAGCGTAGTGGGCCTCGGTGGCTGCGATCGCCGCGCTGTTTTGGCCCAGCACGTTGGTGGCGATCAGCGATGCCAGCTGGGCCCGGTTGGCGGCGACTGCTGCCGGGGGCACGGTGGCGGCGAACGCGGTCTCGTAAGCGTTGACGGCCGCGCTGGCCTGGGCGGCCGCGTGGGCGGCGTGGCCGGCGGTGGCCTGCAGCCACGACGTGTAGGGGGCGGCCGCGGCGGTCATCGCGGTTGCCGCGGGGCCCTGCCAGTCGCTGCCGGTCAGCCGGGACAGCACCCCGGCGCAGATCCCGGCGGCCGAGTCCAGCCCCTTGGCCAGATCCGCCCAGGCCGCCGCGGCCGCCAGCAGCGACTGCGGACCCGGACCGGCATACATCAGCGCGGAGTTGACCTCCGGAGGCAACACCCCGAAATCGAAACCACCGGCCATCACCTCACCGTCCCGGGGGGCTCGGCCACGCCGTAGGGCGCCTCACGCGCGGGCGGCATCACGGTGAGGCGAAAGCCGTACCGTGGAGCGGGGCTGGGATGGGAAGCAGGGGCGCTGCTCATGCGCGTGGCGCCGGGCATTGACATCGCCGGCAATCCCATCGGCCCGATCGCGATGTTGGGCATCGACGCCGAGGGGCTCGACACCGCGGCGGCCAGGCGGATCCCGCCGCCCGGTGCGGTTGTGACCCAGCTGCGCGGCGTCGACAGCGCCCCGACCAGGGTGGCCTTGCCGACGCTGGCGCTGACCTCGGCAGCGGCGCCGTGTTCTGCGACCAACGTGCCCAGCGTGCCCAGAGCCGGGGTGAAGCTGGCCGCTTCCGACGTGATCGGGCCTAACGAGCCGGCACCAGCAGCTGGTAGATGGCTGAGGCTTCGTCCGGTGATCGTGCCGAGGGCGAACAGGTCTCCGATGCTGGGCAGGAAATACTCCGGGTTGAACGGATAGCCGGCGAAGATCTCGTTGCTGAACCAACTGGAGTTCAACACGTTGGCGACCGGGTTGGGAACCGAGCCCGACAGCGTATTGATCAAACCGGCCAGTCCGGTGGTGCTGGTCCCCGAGCCGGGGGCGAAGACGTTGAGCCCGAGGGAGTTGACCAGTGCGCTCAGTGCCGAGGTGGTTCCGCTGGCGCCGGTCGATCCGGTGGCCAGCGCGCTCAAGGTGTTGGGCAGGCTGGTCAGCAGTTGCGAGAGGTTGGTGGGGGTGGTGCCCGCGGCGGCGGCGGTGGCCTTCGTGCTCGCCGCGGCCTGGTGGGCCAACCCGGTGTCGGTGGTGACGGTCGGGGGGGTGCTCAGCGGGGCCAGTCGGGTGGCGGCCGCGGACTGGGCGGCGTAGCCATACATGGCGGCGGCGTCTTGGGCCCACATTTCGGCGTAGTGGGCTTCGGTGGCTGCGATCGCCGCGCTGTTTTGGCCCAGCACGTTGGTGGCGATCAGCGATGCCAGTTGGGCCCGGTTGGCGGCGATTGCTGCCGGGGGCACGGTGGCGGCGAACGCGGTCTCGTAGGCGTTGACGGCCGCGCTGGCCTGGGCGGCCGCGTGGGCGGCGTGGCCGGCGGTGGCCTGCAGCCACGACGTGTAGGGGGCGGCCGCGGCGGTCATCGCGGTTGCCGCGGGGCCCTGCCAGTCGCTGCCGGTCAGCCGGGACAGCACCCCGGCGCAGATCCCGGCGGCCGAGTCCAGCCCCTTGGCCAGATCCGCCCAGGCCGCCGCGGCCGCCAGCAGCGACTGCGGACCCGGACCGGCATACATCAGCGCGGAGTTGACCTCCGGAGGCAACACCCCGAAATCGAAATCCCCCACACCGGACATGACCGCCTCCGAACTAGGCGGCGACCACGGCGTTGGCGGCTTCGGTCAACGCGTAGGAGCCGGCGCTGGTCCGCAAGGTGTTGACGAACAGCGACAAAATCTCCTCGGCCTGCGAGCTGAGCGACTGGTACAGGTGGCCGTAGGCGGCGAACTGGGTCGCGGTCAGCACCGACACCGGATCGGCGGCGGCCGGAACCACTCCGGTCGTCGGAGCCGCAGCCGCTGCGTTTTCCGTGAGCATCGCCGAAGCGCTCCCGGCCAAATGCCCTGCTGCGGCGTCCAGCAGCTCCGATTGCACGGTGACAAACGACACGGCACTCCTTCCTCATGGACGTCTTTGTTGGTATCTCGGTGGCACCGACGGGCCCGTTGCGGCGAGCCGTCCGCGTTCCGACGAGCTAATGATAATGACTATCATTACCAATTACCAGCACCTGGCGGACAACGACCAAATTCGGCCTGACACCACTACTCGGCCGCACAACACCCGCTGCCAGGGTTGACAACCGGATCTATGTTGTGGCTGTGCGCACATCGCGGTACGCCCGGCTGTCCCGGCCACAGCTCGCGGTCCTGGTCCCCGAACTTCTGCTGATCGGGCACATGATCGACCGCGCCGGCATGGCCTGGTGCGTCGAGGCTTTCGGTCGCGAGGAGATGCTGCAGATCGCCGTCGAGGAGTGGGCCGGCGCCAGCCCGATTTACGCCAAGCGGATGCAGCGGGCGCTGAACTACGAGGGCGACGACGTGCCGACGATCTTCAAGGGTCTGCAGCTCGACATCGGCGCGCCGCCGCAGTTCATGGACTTCCGTTTCCGCGTGCACGACCGCCGGCACGGCGAATTCTGGCTCGACCACTGCGGTGCGTTGCTCGATGTGGAGCCGATGGGCCAGGACTACGTCTTCGGCATGTGCCACACCATCGAGGACCCGACGTTCGACGCCACCGCGGTAGCCACCAACCCCCGTGCGCAGGTGCGTCCCATCCACCGGCCGCCGCGCGTGCCGCCCGACCGGCATCCCCACTGTGCGTGGACGGTGAGCATCGACGAGTCCCACCCGCCGGCCGAAGAGATCCCGGCGCTGGATCTGGTCCGCCAAACCCGGGCTGCGACATGGGAACTCGGCTCCATCGATCGAGCCGACGAGGGGCTTGCCGACTACTCGGGCCCGCTGCTTTCCGATGTCGACTTCGGCGCCTTCTCGCATTCGGCGCTGGTGCGCATGGCCGACGAGGTGTGTCTGCAGATGCACCTGCTGTACCTGTCGTTCGCGATCGCGGTGCGGGCCCGGGCGGGCTGCGACGCCGATCTGGCCGCGACGGTGGGTACCCGCCAGCTGATCGGCCTGGCCGGCCTGGGCGCCGAACGTATCCACCGGGCGCTGGCGTTGCCCGGCGGTATCGACGGCGTGTCGAGGGTGTTGGAGCTGCATCCGCTGCTCAACCCCGCTGGATACGTGCGGGCCGAGATCGCGGTCGGTCGGCTGGTGGTGCACCGGTCGCCGGCTCACGACGACGGGGCCTGGATCGCCCTGTGCTCGCCGGAGTCGCTGGCGCCGCTGCAGGCGATCGCCACGGCGGTGGACCCGCGTGTTGCGGTCAGGGCTGGCGGGACGCGCACCGACTGGACCGCCGAGCTGGTCGTCACCGACACCACGGCGGCCGAATTCCCGGAGGTGGCGGTGGCCAAGGCCAGCGGGGGATCAACGTTCCAATTCCAGCCGCGCCGCTCGCTGCCCCTTACGGTGGTGTAGGCCCGGCCGTCCGGATGCGACCGTCGGCCATGGCGATGCGGCCGCGTGCTGCGGTGTGTCCGAGCTGGATTTTCAGCCGGGGCGGCTAGGGTGAGCCACGGCCGCCGACCGATCTCAATGCAAGGTGTTCGCTGTGATGCACGACCGGCTGGGGTTGTCTATCGGGACCACCAATTTCGTGGCGGTGCGCAACGGGAATCCGCCGGTGACGCGCCGCGCTGTCTTGACCCTGTTCCCGCATCGCTCGCCGCAAATCGGTCTGCCCGCCGAAAACGCCGCACTCACCGAAACCGGCACGGTGCTGAGCGGGTTCGTCGAACGGATCGGCGGCTCGGTGGCACTGATCTCGGCCGACGGGACGGCCCACGAGGCGGATCTGCTGCTGGTGGAGGCGCTCGACGCGATGGTGGCGGTGGCCGGCGCGACCACCTCGACGGCGGAGATCGCGATCTCCGTGCCCGCCCACTGGGGGTCCAAAGAGGTGCAGGCGCTGCGCAACGGGCTGCGCACACACGCCGGGTTTGTGCGCAGCGGGTTGGAACCGCGACTGGTGTCCGATGCTGTCGCCGCACTGACGGCGCTCAACGCCGAGGCGAGCCTCCCCACCGACGGTGTGGTGGCTTTGGTTGATCTGGGCGGTGCCGGCACGAGCATCACCCTGGCCGACGCCGGATCGGGTTTCCGGCCGATCGAGGAAACGCTGCGCTACCCGGACTTCTCCGGTACCCACATCGACCAAGCGCTGCTGGTTGACGTCTTGGACGACATCGGGCACATCAGCACCGTCGACGCGGCCGGCACTGCGGCCGTGGGGCAATTCGGTCCGCTGCGGGAGGAATGCCGGCGGGCCAAAGAGCGGTTGTCCACCGACACCGTCACCGAGTTGATCGCCGATCTCGCGGGGCAGCGCGCGGCTATCCAGGTGACCCGCGTCAGGTTGGAAAGCCTGATCGAACAGCGGCTCAGCGGTCTGCTCGCGGCATTTGATGATCTGCTGGCGCGCAACGGGCTTGCCCACGGTGACCTCGCCGCGGTGGCGACAGCCGGCGGCGGAGCCAGTGTGCCGGTGGTCACCCGGGTGCTTGCGGCACATACGCGAGTGCCTCTGGTCACCGCCGAGCATCCCGCGCTGTGCATGGCGATCGGTGCCGCGATGTTCGCCACCCGGGAGCCCGTCGAGGACGACCAGCACGACGCGGCACCGGCGACAGCGATAGCCGCGGCGGCGGGCGCCACGACGAGCGTCATCGGGTTACCCGTCGGTGACGAATCCCTCGACGGGACCGGATCCTCGACACTGCGGGAGTTGGCCTGGTCGCAGGTCGAGGACACCGATGACGAGCCGCTGCCTTTCCTCGACGAGCCCTACGACGACCAGGGCACGCCACCGTCGGCGCACTACCCCTCGACGACACCGGCGCGACCGCGGGGCAGATTCCGCCTGCCGCTCTTGCTCGCCGGGCTCGCCGCCCTGATCGCGATGGTGGGCGGGCTGGCATACACGCTGACGAGCACCACCGGCCATCGGGCGCCGTCGGCGCCCTCCACCAGTAGTCCGGCGCCTGCACCGCCGGTCACCTCAGCACCACCCACTCCGAGCCCGCCGCCGGTGAGCGCCTCGAGCCCCGTTCCGCCGCCGGTAGCTACCAGTGTCCAGCCGGCACCCACCAGCACCGAGCCGCCGCCGACCACCACGACGACCACCACCACGACTCCGACGACGACCACGACGACCACCACGACGACCACGACGACCACGACGACCACCACGCCGACCACCACGCCGACCACGACTCCGACCACGAATCCACGGCCGACCACCCCGACAACGGTGCCGATGACCACCGAATACCTGAGAATCCCGTTGGTGCCGGTCCCGATACCGATTCAGGTGCCGCAGCATGCGCCGGTGCCGCAAAACCCGTTGTTGGGCCCGGCGGGTGGCTTTTAACCGCCGCGAGACGCTCAGCGTGTCCAGTCGGGGATTCCGGCTGCGTTTTGCGACCTCGACGTGATTTCATAGCACCGTTTGCGAAAGCGGCCGGTGCCGAAGCACCCGTCGTTCTTGTCGTCGTGACCGATTGGTGGTGCCTGCGGTGAATCGTCGGAGCGTGATGTTGATGCTGGGCGTCGGTGCGGTGGCGGCCGCGGTTCGGCTGCCCACGGCCGGAGCCCGGCCGTCCCGGGGATCTGCGCCCGCCGCGCCGCCCGGTGCGGCAGCCGGGGGCTTCCTTTTCTACGACGAGTTCGACGGCCCGGCCGGCTCGGCCCCCAACCCGGCGAAGTGGACGGTGGCCAACCACCGGACGCCGATCAAGAACCCGGTGGGGTATGACCGACCCGAGTACTGGTACCAGTACCGGGACAGCCGGCGCAACGTGTTCCTCGACGGCAATTCCAACCTGGTTATTCGCGCCACCAGAGAGGCCGATACCTATTTCGGCGCCCTGGTCAGCGGCAACTGGCGGGGAGGCATCGGGACGACCTGGGAGGCGCGGATCAAGCTCAACTGCCTCACCGCGGGATGCTGGCCCGCCTGGTGGTTGTCCAACGACGACCCCGGCCGCGAGGGCGAAGTCGACATCCTCGAGTGGTACGGCAACGGGCAATGGCCTTCCGGAACCACTGTGCACGCAAACCCGATCGGCACGGCGTTCGAGACCCATCCGATCGCGGTGGACGGCAACTGGCACACGTGGCGGGTCACCTGGGATCACAATGGGATGTATTTCTGGGAAGATTACGTCAACGGCTCGGAACCGTACTTCACGGTTGCAGCCACCGGTATCGAAAACCTCGACGAGCCCATCCGCGAGTGGCCGTTCAACGAGCCCGGCTACACGCTGTTCCCGGTCCTCAACCTTGCGGTCGGCGGTTCCGGTGGCGGCGACCCCGCGACGGGCGGCTACCCCGCCGACATGCTCGTCGACTGGGTGCGCGTTTTTTGATACCGCAACAGGCTAGACGGTGGCCCGGTCCCGACCATGCCAATACTGCTGGCGCAGCTCCCTTTTGAGGATCTTGCCGGTTGGGTTGCGCGGCAGCTCCTGCCTGATGTCCACGTTCTTCGGGCACTTGTAGTGTGCGAGTCGCTCCCGTGACCATGCGATCAGCTCGGCCTCGGTGGCGGTCCCCGTCAGGGTGACGACGGCCTTGACGGCTTCACCCCATCGCTCGTCGGGAACACCGAACACCGCGACTTCGGCGACTGCCGGATGTTCGGCGAGCACCCGTTCGACCTCCAGAGAATAGATGTTCTCGCCACCGGAGATGATCATGTCCTTGAGCCGGTCTTCGACATAGATGTAGCCGTCCGCGTCGACACGGCCGATGTCGCCGGTGCGGAACCACCCGTCCGCGGTGACCGCCTCGGCCGTCGCCTCCGGCCTGTTCAGATAGCACTTCATCAATTGGGGTGTGCGGAACCAGAGTTCGCCAGGCTGACCGGTGGGCACCTCGGTGAGGCGGTCCGGGTCGACGACCCGCATCTCGGCGGCCGGTATCAGGGTGCCCGCGCTGAGCAGCCGCTCGGGGTGCTGCTCGTCGCGGTGTGCTTCGGGCAGCAGATGGCTTATCACCCCGCAGAGTTCGGTGAGCCCGTACACCTGGATGAAGTCGGTGTGCGGCCAGGCTTGCAGCGCGGCCCGAAGCAGCGGCAGCGGCATCGGCGAGGCGCCATAGGAAAACGTTTTGAGCCGGCCGAAAAGCTCCACGGCATCGGGCCCGGACTCGAGCACTTTGGCCAGGACCGCCGGCACCAGAAAAGTCCGGTTGGCACCGTGCAGAATCGCCGTGGCCAGCGACGCACCGTCGACGTCGCGGGTCATGACGCTCGCCACGCCGTCGTGGATGCCGAACTGGACATACGACGAGCCGCCCACATGGAACAACGGCATCGCCACCAGGTTCTTGTCACCTTCGTCGAACACCCACCCCTCGTGGGCATTGATCGTGTGGGCAAGCAGATTGGCCTGGGTGAGCGCGACTCCTTTCGGACGGCCGGTAGTGCCCGAGGAGTACATCACGATGCACACGTCGTCGGGTTGCACATCGGCGCTGCGCCCCACGGGCGTGGCGGCCGCGAGCAGTGCCTCGTACTCGTCGTCCTCGCGTCCGTCGGGGGTGACCTCGACGATGTGTTCGACGGTGGTCAGCCTGTCGCGGATCCTGTCGATGGCCGGCCTCAGCTCGCGGCCAACGACCAACAGCTTCGCGCCGGAGTCGTTGATCACGTAGTCGAGTTCGTCGCCGGCAAGGCGGAAGTTGATGATCGCGTTGGCCGCGCCGATCGACGCCGCGGCCATCGTCAACTCCACGCAGGCCGGGTGGTTCTTGTCCAGGAACGCGACCACGTCGCCGCGCCGGACCGACTGGGCGGTGAGCGCTCCGGCGAGCCGCCGCACCCGGTCGTTCCATTCCCCCCAGGTCCACGTTCGGTCGAGGTAGCGGAAGGCCTGCGCGCTCGGCCTGGTAGTCGCCCAGTGCGTCAACCGGTCATCGAGGAATCGAGGTTGTGGCGGCTGCTCGGTCATGAACCGAGAGTGCCATTGTTGCCCGGTCCGGGGAAGCAGGGGGTGCCGGTTTAGCCCCCGGCGCAACCCCGAGGATCGTCGTCACCGACCCCTGCCGGTCGTCGGGTAACCAGAGTAAGTAGCTGCCATCGATCAGACCCTGGAGTAGGCGGGCGTCAAGCCCGAGTAGTTACAATCTCGTGATTATTTCTCGATTTGCTCGTAAGGTGCTCAAGGTGGGTCGACATCGACTACCCGGCAGTCGGCGACAATCACCCGTCGGCATCGCTGCGGGCGCCGCCCTGGCTGCCGGGTGCCTCGCGGTCGGCGGTGCCGGCGGCCACGCCACCATCGCCGGCCCAGTCGCTGACCACGCTGCCCCGGCGTTGGTACGGGCCCAGGCGGCAGCCGAGAAGGGGCTGTCGTGGGTCCCGGCGGGGGCACGGCCTGGCAGGAGTCCCGGTTGGGGCGGCGTGGCGGCGTCGCGGTGGCGGCTGGTCCATCCAGACAGCCCGCAGGTGTTGCCGGCGGGGGTGGCCCCCGAGCGGGGTCTGCAGGTCAAGACGATCTTGGCCGCGCGCAGCATCAGCGCAGCGTTTCCCGAGATCCACCAGATCGGTGGCGTTCGACCGGACGCGCTGAAGTGGCATCCCAACGGTTTGGCGCTGGACGTGATGATCCCGGACCCGGGCACCGCCGCAGGTATCGCGCTGGGGGACCACGTTGTGGCGTTCGCACTGGAGAATGCGCAGCGATTCGGGGTGCAAGATGTGATCTGGCGGGGCACCTACTACACCCCCAACGGCCCCCAAGGACGTGGGTATGGTCACTATGACCACGTCCACATCACCACCACCGGTGGCGGCTATCCCACCGGGCGGGAAGTGTACATCCGCTGAGCACGCACGCCGTCGCGCGCGCGTTCCGCGCGTGGCTCACATCTGCACCAGCGCCGAGGCCGCTTGCAGCCGATTGATCGCGTCACGCACGATCGTGTCGATCAACTCCGCACACGACGGCAGATCCTCCAGGATGCCGGCCACCTGCCCCGAGGCGAGCACGCCGGCGTCGGGGTTGCCGTCAACCAGCCCGGCTTTCAACAGCATCGGGGTGTTGGCGGCCATCAGCACCTGTGACCAGGTGAGTTCCCGGCCGTGCCGCATGGCCAGCCCGTCGCGGATCATCGAGTGCCAGGTCATGCCCGACATCTTCTTGAACTTAGCGGCGTTCACCACCGCAACAGCCAAAGCTCCGGCTCGGGAACGCTTTTCCAATTTGTCTACCAGTCCGCTGCGCAGCACCCGGTGCGGCATGCCGTCGACTCGGGTGGTGACCACCGTGCCGTCCAGTCCGGCGTCGAGATAGCGGCGCTTGACCGCGTCGGGCACCGACGAATCCGACGTCAGCAGAAACCGGGTACCCATCGCGACGCCGGCAGCACCGTAGGACAACGCCGCCGCAAGTCCGCGCCCGTCGAAGAATCCGCCGGCGGCTATCACCGGGATGTCCACTGCGTCCAGCACCGACGGCAGCAGCAGTGTCGTCGCGACCGGACCGGTGTGGCCACCGCCCTCACCCCCCTGAACGATCACGGCGTCCGCGCCCCACGACGCCACCTTGCGGGCATGTTTGGCCGCGCCCACCGACGGGATCACCACCACGCCGGCGTCTTTCAAACGCGCAACCAGCTGTTGCCTGGGTGCCAACGCGAACGACGCGACTCTGACGCCTTCGCGGATGATCAGGTCCACCCGGTCGGCGGCGTCGGCGGCGTCGGCGCGGATGTTAACCCCGAACGGCCTGTCGGTTGCGGCCTTGACCTTCGCGATCGCGCTTGCCAACTCGTCGAGCGTCATCGTGGCCGACGCCAAAATCCCCAGACCACCCGCCTTGGCGGTGGCCGTCACCAACCGGGCGCCGGCCACCCAACCCATCCCGGTCTGCACCACCGGATGCTCGACGCCGACCAGGTCGGTCAGCGGCGTGCGCAGTCTCACGATCGGACCTCGGCGTCGCGCAATGACTTCGGGTCGATCACCTCGCGGATCAGCCGCAGCTCGTCGGTAGAGGGCAGCCTGGTCTCCTCGGCCTCGTCCACTCCGTAGACGTCGAAGGACGTGGCGTCACGGATTTGGTCAGGTGAGACTCCCGGGTGCCGGCTCAGGGCCCGCATCGTGCGGCCGGGCCCACCGAAATCAAACACCCCCAGGTTGGACACCACCCGGTAGACATCGACGAACCGGAACGCCGGGTTGTCCGGGTCGACCTTGTCGTGCCCGATTCCGCAGACCACGTCGACCGTGTCGCAGAATACCCGCGGCGAGTGGTTGCCGACCCAATAACTGGTGGTGTGGTTGACGGTGTTGCCGGGCGCGCCGCGCACCCCGAACATCTGCCGGGTCGGCCGCTGCAGCGGCCCCAACGCCGAAATGTTCTGGTTGCCGTAGCGGTCAATCTGGTTGGCGCCCATCACCACATGCCGGCGTCCCCAGGTCAGCGTCTCAAACACCCGGCCGAACGGCATCCACCCCTCGACGGCGGCGCCGTCACCCAAGGCGGGAGTATCGGCCAGCAGCCGTGCCTCCCCGTCGGTGAGCAGGATCTCGGGGGAGAAGGTCAACCGGGCCAGCCGGGCGCCGATCGAAGCGACCGTGGTCATCGGACTGATCATGACCTCGCCGGCGTCGCGGAACAACTCCGCACACGCCACCACACAGACTTCGGCGCGGGTGATCATGACGACGATCCGAACGTGCGCACCGCCTCCTGGTACTGGGCCTCGCTGCCGGACAGATAGGTCGTGGCGAACCGCTGCCAGCCCTCCGGTGTGGCTGCGGCCTCGGCGTAGTGGCGCTGGAACTTTTCGTCGCGCCCGTAATCCGGTGCTGCGGTGGTAAAGTGCGCACCGCCGGGTGCCTCGACCACTGCGTCGACCATCATCCGGTTCACCAACAGCGCCTGCGGCGGCACCGCCTTGACCAGTTCTTCGGTCGGAACCAGTCGCTCCGCGGACACGAAACGTTTCTCGGCGGCCATCAGATACAGGTCGTCGAAATAGGGGTCGATGCCGGTATAGGCGGCATTGCCCTGCGCGTCAGCGAGATTCATGTGTACGAAGGCGGCATCTAGGCGCAGCGGCGGCATGGCGATCAGCGTCTCGTACTTGCCGTCGGTGGGATACGGCGAGGTGACGGTCTTGAGTTCGCCGTCGAAGAAATCCGGCACCGAGCTGCCCAGCCCGGCGCGGATCGGCAAAAACGGCAAGCGCTGCGCGGCCGCCTGCAGTCCGCAGCGCAGCATTCCCTCGTCCATCTCCCGTGCTTCGATCGCGCCGCTGGTGCGCGCGCGGGCGAACCACGGGTCGTAGAAAGGCGGCGAGTCCAGCGATACGAATCCGTAATACGCCCGGCGAACCTTACCTGCTGAACACAGCAGGCCCAGATCAGGACCGCCGTAGGTCACCACGGTCAGGTCGCTGATATCCGAACGCCAGATCGCCCGCACGAACGCCATCGGCTTGCGCCGCGAACCCCAGCCGCCGATTCCGATGGTCATGCCGCTGCGCAACTGCGCAATCGCGTCGTCAATCGTGGTTCGCTTGTCCGTCATTCCTTCTTACCCGCTTTGGCGGTCCCCGCGAAGGCGTCGCGGTGCTCGTCGGAAACGCCGGCGAGGTTGAGCTCGAAAGTAAAACCTTGTTCCATGCGGTAACTCGCGTTAACTCGTTGCAGGTCAATGAAGTTCAATGCTTCTTTGGCTGCCCTGATCACACGGGTGTCCTTGGCTGCTATGTCGCGGGCCACCCGCAGCGCCGCCTCGTCCAACCGGTCCCGCGGCACCACCTCGTGTACGGACCCGAACCGGTGCAAGGTGGCGGCGTCCACGGTGGCGGCGGTGAAGAACAGTCGCCGCATCATGTGCTGGGGCACCAGCCGGGACAGATGCGTGGCCGCGCCCAGGGCGCCGCGTTCGACCTCGGGCAGACCGAAGGTGGCGTCGTCGGAGGCCACGATGACGTCGGCGTTGCCGACCAGGCCGATCCCCCCGCCCAGGCAGAACCCGTTGACGGCGGCGATGACCGGGATCGCGCACTCGTAGACCGCGCGGAATGCCGCAAAGCAGCCTCGGTTGGCGTCGACCAGCGCGGTGAATCCCGGGCTGCGCTGCATCTCCTTGATGTCCACCCCGGCGTTGAAGCCGCGGCCCTCGGCCCGCAGGATCACCACGTGGTTGGCCGCAGTGTCGCCCGCGGCGGTCAGCGCGTCGGCAAGTTCGAACCAGCCGCGTGACGGGATGGCGTTGACCGGCGGAAAGTCGACGGTGACCGCAACGATGCCCGGTTCGACGGCACGCGAGGTGATCGGCATGTGCACTTCCTGGGACCAATGACCTGAGCAAGCACTTGCTTGGTACGCTAGCACAGTGACGCACTCCGAGGGATCCCGGCCCATCAATTTGGGGCTGGCCGGGCGCGTGGTCTTGGTGACCGGCGGAGTTCGCGGGGTTGGGGCCGGCATCAGCTCGGTGTTCGCCGAGCAGGGCGCGACGGTCATCGCCTGCGCCCGGCGCCTCGTGGATGACCTGCCCTATGAGTTCCATGTCTGTGATGTGCGCGACGACGACGCGGTCGCCACGATGGTGGACGCCATCGTGGCGCGTCACGGGCGGATCGACGTTGTGGTGAACAATGCCGGTGGCTCGCCTTATGTCCTTGCCGCCGAAGCGACCCCGAACTTCAACCGCAAAATAGTCGAACTCAACCTGCTTGCCGCGCTTACCGTCTCGCAGCGGGCCAACATCTATATGCAGACTCAGTCCGAGGGCGGATCGGTCGTCAACATCTCCAGTGTCAGCGGCCGGCGTCCCACCCCGGGCACCGCCGCCTACGGCGCCGCCAAGGCTGGGTTGGAAAACCTCACTGCCACGCTGGCGGTGGAGTGGGCACCCAAGGTCAGGGTGAATGCCCTGGTGGCGGGAATGGTGGAAACCGAGCAGTCGGCGTTGTTTTACGGCGACGCGGATTCGCTCGCCAGGGTGGCGGCGACCGTACCGTTGGGCCGGCTCGCGAAGCCGTCCGAAATCGGTTGGGCCGCAGCGTTTTTAGCGTCAGATATGGCGTCGTACATCAGCGGTGCCACGCTGGAGGTCCATGGCGGCGGCGAACCGCCGCCGTATCTTGCCGCCTCCGGCGCCAACAAGTGAAGGGGCAACGGATATGGGTTTGGTCGACGGTCGAGTGGTCATCGTGACCGGAGCCGGCGGCGGGATCGGACGCGCGCACGCACTCGCCTACGCTGCCGAGGGCGCGCGCGTTGTGGTCAACGACATCGGGGTGGGCTTGGACGGCTCCTCTGCCGGCGGGGGCAGCGCGGCGCAGGAGGTGGTCGACGAGATCACCGCGGCCGGGGGCGACGCCGTCGCCAACGGCGCTGACGTCGCGGACTGGAATCAGGCAGCCGACCTCATCGCGACCGCGGTGGAGACGTTCGGCGGTCTGGACGTCCTGGTCAACAACGCCGGGATCGTGCGCGACCGGATGATCGCCAACACCAGCGAGGAGGAGTTCGACACGGTTGTGGCCGTGCACCTCAAGGGGCACTTCGCCACGATGCGGCACGCCGCATCCTATTGGCGCGGCCTGTCCAAGCGGGGCAAATCCGTCGACGCACGGATCATCAACACCAGCTCCGGTGCGGGTTTGCAGGGCAGCGTCGGGCAGGGAAACTACAGCGCCGCCAAGGCCGGCATCGCGGCGCTGACGCTCGTCGGTGCCGCCGAACTGGCGCGCTACGGCGTAACTGTCAACGCGATCGCGCCGTCAGCGCGCACCCGGATGACCGAAACCGTTTTCGCGGACAGGATGGCCAAACCCGACGAGGGGTTCGATGCGATGGCGCCGGAGAACGTTTCGCCCCTGGTGGTGTGGCTTGGCAGCGCTGAGTCGGGTGCTGTCACCGGCAGGGTTTTCGAGGTCGAGGGCGGCCTGATCCGGGTTGCCGAGGGCTGGGCCCACGGCCCGCAGGTCGACAAGGGCGCGCGGTGGGATCCCGCCGAACTCGGACCGGTGGTTACCGATCTGCTCGCCAAGGCGCGGCCACCGGTGCCGGT
>NZ_VYIK01000069.1 GCF_008709575.1 Mycobacterium sp. | reverse complement strand
CCCGGTGGCGACGGCGGCGCCGGCGGGGCCGGGGGCCCGGCGAGCGACGGCGGCAACGGGGGCGCCGGCGGTGCGGGTGGAAACGGCGGCAGCCCCGGCCCTGAAAAGACACTTCACTCCGGTGTGTACTTCGGCAGCGGTGGTAACGGGGGCGTCGGCGGCCAGGGCGGCCACGGCGGCCAGGGCGCCAACGGCGTACCGGGCGACCACCCGGGCTTCGCCGGCGGGAACGGCGGCCAGGGCGGCCACGGCGGCCAGGGCGGTGAGGCCAACCAGTCGGGCTACGCCCTGTACGGGTCCAACGGGGATGGCGGGCCAGGTGGCAACGGCGGCGCCGGCGGCGACGGCGGTACCGGCGGCAGCGGCATCGACAGCGGTGGCGGTGCCGGCGGCGACGGCGGCAACGGCGGAGCCGCCGGCCCGGGCGGCGCACCCGGCAACGGCTACTACGACCGGCCTGGCCTCGACGGACCGGATGTCGTCGGGACGGGCGGGAACGGCGGCATCGGCGGCGCCGCAGGCTCTGGTGGCAACGGCGGTGACGGCGCTAACGGCTTTGCCGGCGGCACCGGAGGAAACGGGGGCCACGGCGGTGTCGGCGGGAACGGCGGCAACGGCACCGACGGCTACATCCAAGGCATGGACGGCGGAAACGGCGGCAACGGCGGCGCGGGTGGCACCGCCGGAGACGGAGGAGCAGGCGGAATCGGCGCCGACAGCGGCACCAGTGGCCACGGCGGTCGGGGGGGCAACGGCGGCAACGCAGGTGATGGCGGCAGCGCCGCATACGTCGGTTCTGACGCGCACGGCGGTGACGGCGGCGACGGCGGCGACGGCGGCGACGGCGGTGATGCGGGCGTCGGCGCCGTCGGCGGCAATGGTGGCATCGGCGGCAATGGTGGCAACGGCGGCACCGGCGGCAGCGGCGGCCCGGTCGGCTCGCCGGGCGTCAACGGCGCCGGCGGCATCGGCGCATCCGGCGGCAGCGACGGCACCCCGACCGTGGAAAACCAAACCGTGACGCTGACGACCGATGGTCCTTTCCCGATAGCCGACGTCTCGGTCAATGGCGGACCAACGGTACCTGTGCTGGTTGACACCGGATCCACCGGTTTGGTTATCGAACCCCAATACGTCGGCGCGCAGACCCCGCTGGGCTCCGAGGTCTTCTCGGGTGGGTTCATATACGGCAACTCGCCGGTGCTTTTTTACGACACCTATGACACGACAGTGAACTTCGGCCACGGACTCACCACTGCGCCGACCGCGGTCGACGTCCTCACCACGAATTCGGCGACCGATTTCAGTGCCTATTGGGATGGGATTTTCAACACCTATGCGCCTGGCGTCACCATTGACGGCGTTTTGGGCATTGGGCCCAATGATGGCTATCCGGGCACCAGCACCGTGATCACAGCATTGCCGGGCACTCTCAATCAGGGCGCGCTCATCGACGAATCCGCCGGTGCCCTGGAGTTGGGCCCCAACTCGCTGCCGGGGGATATTTCGGTCGCCGGCTCGCCGATCGCCTCCCTGGACGTGCAGGTCAATGGCGGGCCGCTCACACGCGTGCCCTCCGTCTTCATCGATTCCGGTGGTATCTACGGATTTATCCCGTCTGCGGTGCTTGACACCGGTCAGACCACTGGAACGGTGCCGGCCGGGACGACCATTTCGTTCTACGCCGACAACGGTCAAACCCTGCTGTATTCCTACACAACGACCGCGACGGACGGGCCAACGGTTACGACGGACTTCACCAGTACCGGCAATACGCCCTTCGACCTCGGACCGGTCTACATCGGGCAAAGCCCCAGCGGTTTCGGGACGACAACCTTTGATTACTGACTGCCGGACTAACGCACGCGTCTTCGGCTTAGACGGCTCAGAACAGCGTCGACTGCTCGGACTGCCTTTCGACCGGCTCGATCAGCTCAGGCCCGTTGTTGCGCACATTGTTGACCAGTGTCGATATCTCCCGCATCCGGATGCCGCGCACGTCGGGCGGGCCGGTCAACAGTCCGGGATCCGGCGGGGCGTCGGGGTCTAGCCAGCGGTCCCAAGCACGTTCGGCCACCAGCAGTGGCATCCGGTCGTGGATCTCGGCGAGTTCGCCGACTGCATCGGTGGTGATGATCGTGCAACTGCGCAGCGGCTGCACGTCCCCGGCGGCGCCCTGCGGCTTCCACACCGACCACAGCCCGGCCGTGAACAGGGGCTCGCCGTCCTCGCGGTAGAGGTAAAACGGCGTCTTTCGGGTCTTCCCGGATTCGGGGGTCGCGCGCCATTCGTAGTAGCCGTCCATCGGGACCAGACAACGCCGGGACTTTGCGCTCGAGCGGAATGCCGGCGAAGTGGTCACCCGGTCGGCGCGGGCGTTGATCAGCTGCGGGCCTCTTGCCTCCGGCGCGCCGTCGGGTCCTGCCTTGACCCAGGGCGGCACCATCCCCCAGCGCATCAGCCGCACCCGCCGGGTGGGCTCGTCCTCCGGTTCGTCATGGCGGCGAACCACGGTCACGATGGTGGCGGTGGGCGCGACGTTGTAGTTCGGCCCCCAGGCGGCCTCCCCGGAAACCTGCACCGCCTCGTTGATCGCCTGGATCTTCTCGGCCAGCACGGCCGGGTCGATCGTCATCACGAATCGCCCACACACGCCGTCCATCGTTCCAGGACACGCCATGATGGACGAGTGAGCACCTGGCCGGCACCCACCGCGCCGTCACCGATCACGGCGACGGTGACTGTCCCCGGCTCGAAGTCCCAGACCAACCGGGCATTGGTGCTTTCGGCGCTGGCAGCCGCACACGGCGGCGTCTCAACCATCAACGGCGCGCTGCGCAGCCGGGATACCGAGCTGATGATCGCCGCGCTGGGCGCGCTGGGGTTACACGTCACTGGTCCGGGATCGCAGCTGAACGTGAGCGGGCACATCAACCCTGCTCCGGAGACCCGGGTGGACTGCGGCCTGGCCGGCACCGTGCTGCGGTTCGTGCCGCCGCTGGCCGCGCTGGGTACCGCGAGGGTCACCTTCGACGGCGACGAACAGGCCCGGGCCCGGCCGATCGCGCCGTTGCTGGCCGCATTGCGCGGCCTGGGCGTCGATGTCGACGGCGACGGCCTGCCGTTTTCCGTGCACGGCAGCGGATCGGTCGACGGCGGCACCGTGGCCATCGACGCCTCCGGGTCGTCGCAGTTCGTCTCCGGGCTGTTATTGTCCGGGGCGGCGTTTCGCGCGGGCCTGACCGTGCAGCACACCGGGGCGGTCCTGCCGTCGGCACCGCACATCGCGATGACGGTGGCGATGCTGCGCCAGGCCGGGGTGGACGTCGACGACTCCGAGCCCAACCGCTGGGTGGTGCGGCCCGGTCCGGTCGCGGCCCGCCGCTGGGCCATCGAACCAGACCTGTCCAACGCCGTCCCGTTTCTGGCGGCCGCCGCGGTCAGCGGCGGCACTGTGCGCATCACCGACTGGCCGGCGGCCGGCGTTCAACCCGCCGGCGCCGTAATCGGCGTCCTGCGGCGACTCGATGCCGTTGTGGATAAGAAGGATTCCTATCTCGAGGTGCACGGCCCGGGCAGCTACCGGGGTTTCGACGTCGACTTGCGCGACATCGGGGAGCTCACCCCGGCGGTCGCGGCGTTAGCAGCGCTGGCCGTGCCGGGCTCGGTGTCGCGGCTGACCGGCATCGCCCATTTGCGCGGCCACGAAACCGACCGGCTCGCCGCCTTGAGCACCGAGATCAACCGGCTGGGCGGCGACTGCCGGGAAACACCGGACGGACTGGTGATCACTGCGACACCGCTGCGACCCGGAACCTGGCACGCGTATGCCGATCACCGGATGGCGATGGCCGGCGCGATCGTGGGCCTGCGAGTGGCCGGGATCGAGGTGGACGACATCGCCACGACTGCCAAGACCCTGCCGGAATTTCCGCGGCTGTGGGCGGACATGGTCGCGGGGTCCGACGGTTGAGGCCCGGTGACTACGACGAGTCCGATGCCCACGTCCGCTCGGGCCGGGGCTCGCGGCCCCGGACGAAGACCCGCCCCGGGCACGCCGACGCCCAGGCCGCCATGGTGGTCAGCGTCGATCGCGGCCGTTGGGGTTGCGTGCTGGGCGGCGACCCGGGTCGCCGGGTAACCGCCATGCGGGCGCGGGAACTCGGCCGCACCCCGATCGTGGTCGGTGACGACGTCGATCTGGTCGGCGACCTCTCCGGCCGGCCGGGCACCCTGGCCCGCATCGTTCGGCGCGGGCCGCGCCGAACGGTGTTGCGGCGCACCGCCGATGACACCGACCCGACTGAGCGAGTGGTCGTTGCCAACGCCGATCAGCTGCTGATCGTGGTCGCCCTGGCCGACCCGCCTCCCCGCACCGGCCTGGTCGACCGGGCCTTGATCGCGGCCTACGCCGGTGGGCTGACACCGATCCTGTGCCTGACGAAAACTGATCTGGCGCCGGCCGAGCCGTTCGCCGGGCAGTTCGTCGACCTCGACCTCACCGTGGTTACCGCCGGCCGCGACGATCCGCTCGACGTCGTCGCCCCACTGCTCACCGGGAAAGTGACGGTGCTGCTGGGACATTCCGGGGTCGGCAAGTCTACCTTGGTCAATCGTCTGGTGCCGGCGGCGGAGCGGGCCGTCGGCGAAGTCACCGAAATCGGCAGGGGCCGGCACACTTCCACACGATCGGCGGCAGTGCCGCTGCCGACCGGTGGTTGGGTGATCGATACCCCGGGAATTCGCTCGTTCGGTTTGGCCCATATCGAGCCCGACGACGTGGTGCTGGCATTTTCCGATTTGGCCGCAGCCATCGAGCATTGCCCGCGCGGCTGCGGGCACATGGGGCCGCCCGCCGACCCGGACTGCGCGCTGGACACACTGACCGGTCCCGCGGCTCGGCGAGTGACCGCCGCGAGGCGGCTACTGGCCGTCCTGCGGCAGGGATAGTCCAGCGGCAAGCCCGGTACCGGCGGTCCGTGCCGCCGCGCGCCGGCCGCGTCGCCACGCGCGCACCGTCTCGATGGCGGTCTTGAGGCCTGCGCGGCGCCCGGTCTCCGGATCGGGGCCACCGAAGCCGGGCTCCAGCGCGGCAAACATCCGCTCACTGCGCGTCTCGGGTGCGTCATCAGGGGTGTCGCACAGATATTTGTTCGGCAGCGACAGCTTGGCGATCGTGCGCCAGGTCTTGGCGTACTGCACCAGAAACGAGCCGGTGGTGTAGGGCAAGTCGTATTTGTCGCAGAGTTCACGCACCCGCACCGAGATCTCGGCGAGCCGGTTGCTGGGCAGATCGGGGTACAAGTGGTGTTCGATCTGGTGAGACAAGTTACCGCTCATGAACCGAAGCACCGGTCCGGCGTCGAAGTTGGCGCTGCCGAGCAACTGGCGCAGATACCAGTGACCCTTCGACTCGCCGATCATGTCGGTCTTGCTGAATTTCTCCGCGCCGTCGGGAAAGTGACCACAAAAGATCACGGCGTTGGCCCAGACGTTGCGAATGACGTTGGCGGTCGCGTTGGCGGTCAGGGTGGACCGGTAGGTGGCTGCCGGGGACAGTCCGGTCAGCGCGGGAAACGCCACGTAATCCTTGCACAGCTGGCGGCCGGCCTTGGCCACGAACTCGTCGATGCGGCGCCTGGATTCCTCCTGATCGGCGCGGTGTTTGACGATCTTGCCGATCTCCACATGCTGCAGCCCGACTCCCCACTCGAACATGACCGCCAGCAGCGCATTGAACAGCACGTTGAACAGGTTGTGGCGCTTCCAGCGCTGATCGCGGGTCACGCGCAGCATGCCGTAGCCCACGTCGTCGTCCATGCCCAGGATGTTGACGTATTTGTGGTGCACGAAGTTGTGGGTGTAGCGCCAGTGCTTGGACGCCCCGAGGTTGTCCCATTCCCACGTCGTGGAGTGGATCTCGGGGTCGTTCATCCAGTCCCACTGGCCGTGCATGACGTTGTGGCCGATCTCCATGTTCTCGATGATCTTGGCCACCCCCAACGTGATCGCACCGGCCCACCAGGCCGACCGCCGCGAACTGGCTGCCAACAACACCCGGCCGGCGACCTCCAGCGCACGTTGGGCGGCGATCGTGCGGCGGATGTACCGGGCGTCCTTCTCGCCCCGCGAGTCTTCGATGTCTCGGCGGATGGCGTCCAGCTCGGCAGCCAGGTTTTCGATATCGGCCTCCGTCAGATGGGCGAATGCCGCGACGTCCGTGATAGCCATCGTCGTGCCTTCCTGCAGTCTTGCGGACACTGACCTACGCTATCGTAACCTACGAAACCGTAGGTTACTATTGGGTAGCCATCAGATATCCAAGACGCAATCGCCGGATGCCGCCGAAATACACGTCTGGACCGAGCTGTTGGGTTCGCGCTCGACCCCCGATCGCAGGTCACGGACGTGGCCGTCCACCAAGGCGACCACGCAAGACTGGCAAATTCCCATCCGGCAGCCGAACGGCATCCGCACCCCGGCCCGCTCACCGGCCTCCATCAACGTCGTCGCTGCGTCGGCGACGACGGTCTTGCCGCTCTTGGCGAAGGTGACCGTGCCCCCCGCGCCCGCCGGCGCCGCACGCGAAACCGCGAACCGCTCGAGATGCAGCCGATCGGCGACCCCGGCGGCCGACCACGCGCGTTCGGCCGCCCGCAACAGGGCTTCGGGTCCGCACGCCCAGGTCTGCCGCGCGCCCCAGTCCGGGACTTCGGTGTCGAGCTGCCCCACATCGAGCCGGCCCTGGCTGCGGGTGGCGCGCAGCCGCAGTTGGTATCCGCGGTGGTCGCGGGCCAGCTGCTCGAGCTCCGGGCCGAACATCACGTCTGCGGCGGTGGGTGCCGAATGCAGATGGATCACGTCGGTGATCTGGTCGCGGCGCACCAGGGTACGCAGCATCGATATCACCGGGGTAATGCCCGACCCGGCAGTAATGAACAACATCGCCGGCGGCGCCGGATTGGGCAACACGAAGTTGCCCTGTGGTGCGGCCAGGCGCACGATCGTCCCGGGCGCTACCCCGGCGACCAGGTGGGTGGAGACGAAACCCTCGGGCATCGCCTTCACGGTGATGGTCACGGTGCGCCCACCGGCGACCGGGGTCGATGTCAGCGAATACGATCGCCATCGCCAGCGGCCGTCGACCAGGACCCCGATCCCGATGTACTGACCGGGCTGGTAATCGAAACTAAAGCCCCAGCCGGGTTTGATGACCAGCGTCGCGGAGTCGTCGGTCTCTGGCCGGACCTGAAGGATGCGACCCCGCAATTCCCGCGCCGACCACAGCGGGTTAGCCAGCTGCAGGTAGTCGTCGGGCAGCAGTGGTGTGGTGATCCGTGCCGCCAGCTTGCGCAACGCGTGCCAACCCGGGTGCCGGTCCGCGCCCGCAATATTCGCGAAGTACTTGTTCATCGAGGAGACTCCTGCTCGGTCGCGGCCTACGGTAGCGTAACCTACGGGTCCGTATCCACGTCTCAGAGCAGGTCCACCAGAAACGGTAGCTCTTGAGTCGCATACCAGGCCAGATCGTGGTCCTGGGCATCCCCGACGGTCAGTTCGGCGTCCTCATCACCCAGGTCGGCCGCATCGACGGCGTCGATCGCCGCCACGACGGCCGGTTCGGCGGCAGCGGTGTCGACGAACGCGGCGACGACGGCTCCGATCCCCACCGGGGCGGCCAGTCGCACGACGGCGTCGTCGAGATCAGGACGCAAACTCACGGTCGTCGGGTCGGCTACGTCGGCGACCACCACCGCGCGCCGCGGCGGCAGCTTGGCGGTCGAGTCAGTGGCCAGCAACCGAAGCGAGGCGAGCGCGGCGTCCCGCAGCGCGATCTCGCCGAGTTCGTCGTCGTCGCCCGCGGCGTAGCCCTCGCGCAGGGCTGGTGTCACCGCGAAGGCGGTCCCGTTCACCGGCCACAGCACTCCGTCGGCGACAAGTTGCGCGATCATGGCCAAAGTCGCCGGGATGTACACCCGCATCATGTGTTCCGGTCAGCCGCCTGCAGCGATCAACGTCGCGACATGATCATCGACATACGTTGCCAGCTCCCGGGGCGGCCGCCGGTAATTGTCGCTGACGACTGGGCGCGCCGGCAGCGTGATTTTCGGCATCGCCACCTCGTGGTAGTCGATCGTGGACAACAGGTGCGCCATCATGTTCAGCCGGGCATGCTTCTTGATGTCGGATTCCACGATGTACCACGGGCTGGTTGGGACGTCTGTGTGCACCATCATCTGGTCCTTGGCCCGGGAATAGTATTCCCACCGATACACCGCCTGCAGATCCATAGTCGACAGCTTCCATTGCCGCAATGGATCATTCAAGCGAGCCTTGAACCGGCGTAGTTGCTCTTCTTCGGATACCGAAAACCAATACTTACGCAACAAGATACCGTCGTCGATCAACAGTTGCTCGAAGATCGGAGTCTGCCGCAGGAACAGCGCGTGCTCCTGGGGCGTGCAAAAGCCCATCACCTGCTCGACACCGGCACGGTTGTACCATGAGCGGTCGAACAGCACCATCTCGCCCTTGGCGGGAAGATGCGCGACGTAGCGCTGGTAGTACCACTGGCCCCGGTCACGTTCACTGGGCGCCGGCAGTGCCGCGATACGGACAACACGCGGATTGAGATATTGGGTGATCCGTTTGATCGTGCCACCCTTGCCTGCCCCGTCCCGGCCTTCGAAGATCACCACAACCCGCGCCCCGGAATGCCGCACCCACTCCTGCAGCCTGACGAATTCTGTTTGTAGCCGCAGCAATTCAGCCTCGTAGACGGCATCAGAAATCCGAGGCCTCGGCCTGTCCCGACCAGTCTTCTTCGCTTTTCCGGACGCGGCGTTGGCCCTTTTCTTACTCACAGCTCGAATGGTAATTCTTTTCGCGCCATCTTAGCGTGCTGCTTCCAGCAACTCCTCAAGGGATTCGCTCAGCAACCCGGGAAGCATCTCGACATCGCTCATCGCCTCCCGGTCGGCGTTGATACCGAAATACAGCGCGCCGTTGTACGACGTCACGCCGATCGCCAGCACCTGCCTGCCCAGCAGCGGCGGGACCGCGTAGCTCTCCAGCAATTTCGCCCCGGCAAGGTATATCTGGGACTGGGCACCAGGCGCATTGGTGATCAAAACGTTGAAAAGCCGCGGAGACAAGCCGGTCGCGGCCCGGATCCCCATCGCGTGCAACGTTGGCGGCGCGAAACCCGGCAGGGTCAGGATGGTCCGGGCATCGACCAGAGTAGCCGCGGTCGGAGTCGATTCGGTGGCGTGCGCGATCTGGGACAGCCGCACGACGGGATTGCCCTCTCCGACCGGCAGTTCGACCAGGAACGGTGCTGCCTGCGGGATCGCCTCGCGTCGACCCGCTGCGTCGAACGTCTGCTCGGCGTAGACCGGCAGCGGCGCCAGTGCTCGCACCGTCGCGGTCGAGTCCACCGCCTCGCCGCGGGACAGCAGCCAGTTGCGCAGCGCACCGGCGATCACTGCCAGCACGACGTCGTGGACGTCGCACTCATAGCGCTTCCGCACGGCTCGGTAGTCGTCGAGTCGTCCCCGCGCGACCGTGTATCGGCGCTGGCGTGACGCACCGGCGTTGAGCGGGCTGCTGGGGGCGCTGCCGAGCGCCAGCGTGCGGGCGACGCCGAACAGCCACCGCCCGGCGTCGGCGAATTGCCCGGAGTTGGTCGCCAGGGCGGTGACACCGGAAGCGACCGCGCGTAGTTGCGCGCGCGGGCGGGTAACCCAGTCAGTGATCGCGCCTACCAGCAGCCGGGTGGGACCCGGGTCGCGGCCAGGCACCCAGATATCGTCCTCGACCGGCGCTGGACGCCGCGACCGGTCGGTGATGACGTGGGCGATCTCCGGCGCGCTCAGGCCGTGGGTCAGCGCCTGATGCGACTTGGTGTAAAGGGCGATGCGGTTTTTCGCCAATCCTTCGACCAGGTACATCTCCCATAACGGCCGAGTCCTGTCCAGCGGTCGGACGGCCAGTCGGGCAACCAACTCGTGCAGCTGATCGTCGCTGCCCGGCGACGGCAGCGCCGAGCGCCGGACGTGGTAGGTGATGTCGAAGTCGCGGTCGTCGATCCACACCGGCCTGGCAAGGTTCAACGTGACTTCTTTGACCTTTTGCCGGTAGCGCGGGACCTGGGGCAGCCGTTGCTCGACAGTGCGCAGCAGCGTCTCGTAGCTCAGCCCCGCCCGCGGTCGACGCAGGATCGACAACGAGCCGATATACATCGGGGTGGCGGTGTTCTCCAACTGGTAGAAGGACGCGTCGGATGTGGACAGCCGCCTCACATCGCCTCTCTCTTTTGGTTCCTTGGCAATTCCGCCTACGTCGTCGACCTGTCGCTCACGGTAACCGGTGCGCTGTTGTCGCGCAGCCCGCACACCCGAACGGCGCAGATGTGCGATGATCGATCGTCTGCCGCTCTCCCGCAGGCCTGCCCGTTGACCAAGCGCGGCCGATCGCCGCGCGAGAAGCCCTGGAGAGTGCTGTGCGCAGCGTGAGACCGGTCGTCGACTACGAACCCCCGCTCCGCGACGTGCGGCAGTGTCGGTCACAGTGGACCGCAGCGCCGCGACGCTCCACTCCCCACCCACCCACACCGCGTCCGAGCCGACGAACGGGGATGTCTGCGCCGATGCGACAGGCCGCCATGTTCGCCGACGCGGCGCTGCGCCGCGTGCTGGAAGTGCTTGACCGCCGCCGTCCGGCGGCACAGCTGCAAGGCCTGCTGGCTACCGGCCTGGTCGATTCGGTGCTCGCGGCCAACCGGGTCGTATCCTGCCGGCTCGCGGCTGACGGCGGCGCGGCGGCGGTGTTGCGTCGGGTGCGCGTGCGGGAGGTCAGCCGGCCCGATCGACTCGCCGCCGAGGTGTTCGGGACATACAGTCGCGGGGGCCGCGTTCACGCTATCGCCTGCCGCATCGAACAGGCCACGGAGGGCCGGTGGCAGGTGGTCGCCCTGCACATCGGCTGACCGGCCCCCAACCGCGGCTATCCGAACCGGGCAGCCGCGACCGGCGGCGGGCCACCGACGAACCGGGTCGCCAGCGGACCCATGGTCGCCATCACGAACACGTACCCGGTCGCCAACGCGGCCACGCCGTGGATCGATGTGCCGAGCAGACCGATGATCACCAGCGAGAACTCGCCCCGCGCGACCAGGGCGGTGCCGGCGCGCAACTGCCCGCGCCGCGCGACCCCGTCCCGCCGGGCCGCGAAGATCCCGGTGGCCATCTTTGTCAGTGCGGTGACCGCAGCCAGTGCCAGCGCCACCGGAAGCATGGGCAGCAGATGCTCGGGGTCAACCGCCAGTCCCACGCCCAGGAAGAAGACGGCGGCGAACAGGTCACGCAGCGGTCCCAGCACTTTGCGGGCACGGTCAGCGGTGTCGCCGGTCAAGGTGAGTCCGACCAGAAACGCGCCGACCGCCGCCGAGGCATGCGCGAATTCGGCCATCGCCGCCACGATCAGGGTGATACCGAGCACCCGCAGCAGCAGCTGCTCGGAATCCGGGTGGGTGACCAGCCGGCCGACGTGGTGACCCCACCGAAACGACGCGGCGAACGCCGCCAGCAAGGCAGCCACCGCGGCCACCGTGCTGACCATCGCATGCAGCCAGCTGCCGCCGGAAGCCAGTACTGCGACGAGTGGCAGGTAGGCCGCCATCGCGAAATCCTCGAGCACCAAGACCGACAACACCGACGGGGTTTCGCGGTTGCCGACTCGGTGCAGATCCTCCAGAAGCCGGGCGATCACCCCCGACGACGACACGTAGGTGACGCCGGCCAGCGCCAGGACACCAACACCGTCGACGCCCAGCAACCAGCCGGCCAGCCCGCCGGGCAGTGCGTTGAGGACGACGTCGACCATCGCCGACGGCACGTGACGACGCAAGCTGCTGGCAAACTCGACGGCCGAAAATTCCAGACCCAGCGTGAGCAACAGCAGCACGATCCCGATCGGCGCGCCGGTGCTGATGAATTGACCGGCCGCGGCCACCGAAGCGATGCCGCCGTTGCCCAACGACAAGCCGGCCAGCAGATACACCGGTATCGGCGACAAGGCGAACCGGCGCGCGGCCCCGCCCAGCACTGCAAGCACCGTCAGGAGCGCGCCGAGCTGCAGCATCGGCGCGACAGCAACCTGCACGGCCTAGCCTTTGGCGACGATCTGCTCGACCCCGGCGATGCCTTCCTCGGTGCCGATCACCAACAAAACATCCCGGGCCTGCAGAATTTCGGCCGGGCTGGGCGAGGCGAGTACCTCGTCGTTGCGCACGATCGCCACGATCGACGCACCGGTGCGGCTGCGCGCCTGGGTGTCGCCGAGTGGGCGACCCACGAACGGGCTGTCCGCCGGGACGCGCACCCGCCCGACGTCCAGCTCGGGCACGTCTCGGGTGAGTTCGGTGAACCGCTCGGCGATCCGCGGCGCACCCAGAATCTGAGCGACCGCCTCGGCCTCGTCGTCGGTGAGTCGAAACACCGGCCGGGCCTGGTCGGGGTCGTCGTGGGCATATAGGACGACCTCGAAGTCACCGCTGCGTCGCGCTACGATGCCGATCCGCTCGCCGTCATGGCTGGTGAATTCGTAGCGTCGACCGATGCTGGGCAGACGCACTTCTTTGACGTCCATGCGGTCATCCTTGCACCGATGAATACCGGTGGTGCACCAGATCCCCGGTTACCGGGTCGGCGTTTCGCCGCTGTCACCCAGCGGCGTGGAGCGGCCGTCGGCGTGTCGCCGCCCGGAAGTCACACTCGACGCCTGGGATGCATACTCACGGCCCCAGAAGGTCTTGTCCGCCGGCGGCTTCACCGCCGGAGAATCCTACCCGCTCGACGGGCTCAACTTCGAACAATCCGCCGCTATCGAGATCATCAGGCACACCCCATCATCGCGTGCACCGGCCGATAAACCGCCCAGCCCGCCCGCCGTGTTACTGACCCACGCCCCTAGCGGCGTCTGGGTGGTTTCCCGTGTCTGCCGTTGCGGGTCTGCCGACGCGCGGCTTCCCGCCGCTCACGTCGACTGCCCCCGGCCGCTGCCGGCTCTGCACCAGCGCCGTTGCGCTGCAACTGCTCCGAGCCGTCCTCCGCCGGACCCGAATAGGTCAACGCGGGCGAGTCGCTCTCGAGCCCCTTGGCGCGCAACGACGTCGGCGCGGCGCGCCGAACCGCGGATGCTCCGGCGTTGCGGTGTTGCGAAGCGGTGGCCGCTGCGGCGGCGAACTCTGCCAGGCCCTCCGGCTCGGCGATCGGACCTACGGCGGGCGCCGGCACCGCCTCGACGGCAACGTTGAACAAGAAGCCCACCGACTCTTCTTTGAGGCCTTCGAGCATTCCCATGAACATGTCGTAGCCTTCCCGCTGGTACTCGATCAGCGGATCCCGCTGGGCCATTGCGCGCAGGCCGATGCCCTCCTTGAGGTAGTCCATCTCGTAGAGATGCTCGCGCCACTTGCGGTCGATGACGCCCAGCAGCACGTTTCGTTCCAGTTGACGCATGGCGCCTTCGCCGGCCAGCTGCTCGATCTCGGCCTCGCGCGCCGCATAGGCGCGTTCGGCGTCCTCGATCAACGCGTCGAGCAGTTCCTCACGGGTGAGCTCACCGGGCTCGCCGACCGCGTCGGAATCGAACAAGTCCTTGTGGTCGATCCCGACCGGATACAGGGTCCCCAGCGCCTCCCACAGCTTGCCCAGGTCCCAGTCTTCGGCATAGCCCTCGGCGGTCGCGCCGTTGACGTAGGCGGTGATCACGTCACGGATCATGTCGAGG
Source organism: Mycobacterium sp. (assembly GCF_008709575.1). Lineage (GTDB taxonomy): Bacteria > Actinomycetota > Actinomycetes > Mycobacteriales > Mycobacteriaceae > Mycobacterium. The sequence goes on along the minus strand of NZ_VYIK01000069.1, from coordinate 5,274 downwards.
GCTTGCTGCTTGAGGTTTTCGCCCTCCAGGATGCGGCGCCGCTCGGCGTAGATCACCTTGCGCTGCTGGTTCATCACCTCGTCGTATTTGAGGACGTTCTTGCGGACCTCGAAGTTTTGCTGTTCAACCTGGGTCTGGGCGCTCTTGATGGCACGGGTCACCATTTTGGCCTCGATCGGCACGTCATCGGGCAGATTCAGCCGGTTCAGCAGCATTTCCAGCGCCGCGCCGTTGAAACGACGCATGAGTTCGTCACCCAACGACAGGTAGAAACGCGACTCACCCGGGTCGCCCTGACGACCGGAACGGCCCCGTAGCTGGTTGTCGATGCGCCGGGATTCGTGCCGTTCGGTGCCCAGCACGTAGAGCCCGCCGGCGGCGATCACTTCTGCGGCCTCGGCGCTTGCCTCAGCTTTGACTTTGGGCAGCTCCTCATGCCAGGCCGCCTCGTACTCCTCAGGCGTCTCCACCGGATCCAGCCCCCGCTGACGTAGCCGCTTGTCGGTGAGGAAGTCGACGTTGCCGCCCAGCACGATGTCGGTACCTCGGCCGGCCATGTTGGTAGCCACGGTGATCGCGCCGCGCCGCCCGGCCTCGGCGACGATGCTCGCCTCCTGTTCGTGATACTTGGCGTTGAGCACGTTGTGCGGAATGCCGCGTTTGGTGAACTGGCGCGACAAATACTCCGAGCGCTCCACGCTGGTGGTGCCGATCAGCACCGGCTGGCCCTTCTGGTAGCGCTCGGCGACGTCGTCGACGACCGCGATGTACTTGGCTTCTTCGGTTTTGTAGATGAGGTCCGACTGGTCGGTGCGGATCATCGGTTTGTTCGTCGGGATGGGCACTACCCCGAGCTTGTAGATCTCGTGCAGCTCGGCGGCCTCGGTCTGGGCGGTGCCGGTCATCCCGGCCAGCTTGTCGTAGAGCCGGAAGTAGTTCTGTAGGGTGATGGTGGCCAGGGTCTGGTTCTCGGCCTTGATCTCCACGTGCTCTTTAGCCTCGATGGCTTGGTGCATGCCCTCGTTGTAGCGGCGGCCGATCAGCACCCGGCCGGTGAACTCGTCGACGATGAGCACTTCCCCGTCTCGGACGATGTAGTCCTTGTCGCGATGGAAGAGCTCTTTGGCCTTCAACGCGTTGGTGAGGTAACTGACCAGCGGCGAGTTGGCGGCTTCGTAGAGGTTGTCGATGCCGAGCTGATCTTCGACGAACTCCACCCCGCGCTCGTGCACACCGACAGTACGCTTGCGCAAGTCGACCTCGTAGTGCACGTCCTTTTCCATCAACGGGGCCAGCCGCGCGAACTCCGTGTACCAGTTGGACGATCCGTCAGCCGGACCGGAAATGATCAGCGGCGTGCGGGCCTCGTCGATCAGGATCGAGTCCACCTCGTCGACGATCGCATAGTTGTGGCCGCGTTGGACGCACTCGTCGAGGGAGTGGGCCATGTTGTCGCGCAGGTAGTCGAAGCCGAACTCGTTGTTGGTGCCGTAGGTGATGTCGGCGGCGTAGGCGACGCGCCGCTGGTCGGGCGTCATCTGGGCGAGGATCACCCCGACGTCGAGACCGAGGAAGCGATGCACGCGGCCCATCCACTCGCTGTCGCGTTTGGCCAGATAGTCGTTGACGGTGACGATGTGCACGCCCTTGCCGCCGATCCCGTTCAGATAGGCCGGCAACACCGAGGTCAGGGTCTTGCCTTCGCCGGTCTTCATCTCGGCCACGTTGCCGAAGTGCAGCGCCGCCGCGCCCATCACCTGCACGTCGAACGGACGTTGGTCGAGCACCCGCCAGGCCGCTTCCCGGGCGACCGCGAACGCTTCCGGTAGCAGGTCGTCGAGGCTTTCGGGGTTGTGCGGGTCGGTATGCCGCTTTTTGAACTCGTCGGTCTTGGCCCGCAGCTCGGCGTCGGTGAGCTTCGCGACGTCGTCGGACAACGTATTGACGTAATCGGCCACCCGCTTGAGGCGCTTGACCGCGCGACCTTCACCAAGGCGCAGCAACTTTGACAGCACGGCTTGTTATCCCCTAGGGATCGGAGTCTGTGGTGTCCTCCATCCTAGGTGACCAGCCGGCAATAACCCGGTTGCCTCAGGCCAGTCGGATCAGGCCAGTCGGATCAGGCCAGTCGGATCAGGCCAGTCGGATCAGGCCAGTCGGATCAGGCCATAGTCGTAGGCGCGCCGCCGGTAGACCACCGAAGGTCGTTCGGTGTCTTTGTCGAGGAACAGGAAGAAGTCGTGGCCCACCAGCTCCATCTGGTAGAGCGCATCGTCGACGGACATCGGCGTCGCCGGGTGCTCCTTGGTGCGCACGATCCGGCCCGGCTCGTGGTAGCCGTTGACGCTGCCGTGGTCGGACGGCGGGCTCTGCGCGTCGTCCGGCGCTTCTTGCGGGGGAATTGCCGCAGCGGTGGCAACAGCGAGTGAAACCGGGGTCTTGTCGCCATAGTGGACTTTGCGACGATCCTTGCCGCGGCGCAGCCGGCTTTCCAGGCGGTCGGCCGCCGCCTCGAACGCAGCGTAGAAGCTGTTGGCCCGGGCCTCCCCACGAACCACCGGCCCGCGCCCGCGAGCGGTGATTTCGACGCGCTGACATGACTTGCGCTCACGCCGGTTGCGCGCGTGTTTGAGTTCGACGTCGAACAGGTAGATGGTCCGGTCGAATCGCTCCAGGCGGGCGAGTTTCTGCGAAACGTAAACGCGGAAGTGGTCGGGAATCTCGACGTTGCGGCCCTTGACGACGACCTCGGCACGCGGGGTCGGTTCGGTGTGCTCGCCGGCGTCGGCCGGCGGCTGGTCCAGAAGCTGACCGGAATCCACGGTTTGCCTTGACATACTTGCCAACTCGTTTCTCTCGCTTCGCACGCGCGAGGCGTGCCCGACTTTCGGATACGTGTGACCGGCGGGGCTTCCCTTCGCGGGCTGACCGGCCGCCGGAGCAAGGTGTCGAGGAACTCACCTCCTAACCCTTGTCGGTGCTGCGGCGGCACTGCGCCGCGGTGAGGCTGTATCGGCTAGCTACCGGTTACTTGAATCCGACCGTAGCCGTGGGTAAGTAGATGTGCCAGTACTTTCGCGTTGCGAGTTCTTCACGATCGGTTCACGCCGCGGCTATCGCCAGTACAGCGACCACTCGCGCGCCGGCAGCGTGCAAGACGCGCACCGATTCGCGGGCGGTCGCGCCGGTGGTGACGATGTCGTCGACGAGCAGAACCTCGCCGCCTTGCGGCGGACGTCGCCGCGTCGGTACGACGCGGCCGACGATGTTGCGCTCCCGCTCGGCGCTGCCCAGGCCCGCGGAGTCGCGGACCAGCGCCGTCAGCCGCAGCGCCGGGGTAACGGCGATGTCGGGATGGCGCGCCACGGCAACGGCCGCCATCCGGGTGACCGGGTCGCCGCCGCGGCGGCGTGCGGCGGTGCGGCGGGTCGGCGCCGGGACCACCGTCAGCGGGACATCGAGCAGTCTCCAGGTCAACAACCGGTGGATGCCGACGGCCAGCGTACGCGCCAGCGGGTTTATCAGGTCGGTGCGGCCGCGGTCTTTCATGGCCACGATCGCCTGACGACGCGACCCGGCGTAGCGCCCCAGGGTGAACACCGGCACGCCCGGGTCGATCCGCGGTGTCACCACCCGCGGCGCCTCCGGGCCTACCGCGAGCTCGGCGGCACAGGCGGCGCACCAGCGCGTCGACGGCGCACCGCAGCCGCCGCATTCCAGTGGGAGAACGAGATCGAGCACGTGTGCAGTGTGATACCGAGCGGTGACAGCCGCCGACGGCGGCGATATCCGTTCAGGACCACATGTCCAGATTGACCGCCATCGCACTGGTGTAATTGGCGTGCGCTGTGGTACCCGCGGCCCGCAATTGCGCCAGCCCCGCGCGCATCATGGCCTCACCGCCGACCCAATGCCGATGCGCCCGGCGATGAGCATCCGCAGCCTCCCCCGACCAGGTCACGTGTACATGAGCGATCAATGATTCGATTTCGCTCACCATGCTCTCGGCGTAGCGCGCATACTCGCCCATGCGTGCCGCCGCATCGGCCAACGCCTCCGGGTCCACCCGAAACGTCTCAGACATCGCCAAGCCGCTGGACCGTCGCCGCCGATGCCGACTCGTTGCTCGCAAAATCCAGCCCGGCCAGACCAGCCGCCCTGGCCATCAGGGTCAGACCCTGTTGCACCTCGACGGCCCCGCGATGCCACCGCTGCCAGGCCGAGCGGTAAGCGCTGCCGGCGCCCCCGTGCCAGCCGGCTACCATCTCTGCGACCTGATCATCGAGCTGGCTCAATCGACTGCGCAAATCCTCGGCGGCGCCCTCTAATGCCGCTGCGAACTTCTGCATCGCCGCGGGATCAACCCGCACCAGCCTGTCCGGCTCCACAGCAGCGAACCCTAGCCAGCGCCTCCGCGGACCACAATTCACCCCGGCGGGTTGATTCGGCGCAGTCGCATACCGACCCAAACCAGATGCGGCCAGCCCCGACCGCATCGACGCAGCGACCGGCCCGCCACACGACTGGCTGGGATCACAAGGCTCCGGCCAGATCCAACCAGACGGTATTGAGCTGCGGGAGCAGGTCGGCGCCCAGTGCGGCCGGAAGATCGGATGCCGCGGGGAAGAGCGTCGTGGCGTCTGTGATGGCAGCACCGGGTTCGGCTGCGGCCAGCGCTCGTTGGATCTGGTCGGGCAGGTCTTTCACCAGGGCCGACACCAGACCGTCCAACGACGCAATCTTGACGTTGACCACATTCGAGTCGAGCAGACCGAGATCGTTGAGCAGGCCGTCGAGGCTGAGACTGCCCAAACCCAGGTCGCTCAGCAACGCCGGTAAGGTCGTGGCACCCACGCCCAGGTCGGAGAGCAGCGCATTCACACTGGTGTCGCCCAGACTTGGCAATTCGTTCAGTAGCCCGCTGAGCGTCGTGCTGCCCAACCCCACATCGCCCAGCAGGCTATCCAGCGTCGTCGAGCCCACACTCGGCAAATCAGCCAGCAGGCCACTCAACGACACATCACCGAGACCCACGTCGCTTAGCAGGCTACCCAGCGTCGTGTCCCCCACACTCGGCAAATCAGCCAGCAGGCCGCTCAACGACACATCGCCAAGCAGGTCGCTCACCAGGCCCCCCAGGGTCATGTTGCCCAGACTCGGCAGGTCACCCAGGAGCGCGCTCAGCGTCGTGGTGCTCAACCCCACGTCGCCCAGCAGGGCACCCAGCGTCGTCGAGCCCACACTGGGCAAATCACCCAGCAACCCACTCAGCGT
>NZ_VYIK01000068.1 GCF_008709575.1 Mycobacterium sp. | reverse complement strand
CTTCCGCGCCGGTGGCGGGCGCATCGGGTTTGGCGGGCGCATCGGGTTTGGCGGGTCCGGCCGCGGTGTCGGCGGGTTTGGGCGAGGCGGGTTCGGTCGGGAAGTTGTCGGTGCCGCCCTCGTGGGGCAGCGCGTCTCCGGCGATCCGGCTTGCCGCCACGGCAATGCCGCTGGGCGCGACGTCACCCGCCGCGGCCGCACCGGCAGGCATGATGGGCGTGCCTCCGATGGCCGGCGTCGTCAACACGTCGAGCAACAGCGGTTCGACACCGCTGCGGTCGCGGGTGCGTGCCAGGGCGCTGCCACCGTGGGCCGCAGAGCCGGCTGGTCACAGCCACCTCAGGAGCCGGTACACCCCGCCACATCATCACCGGCCGACTCGCACCGGGCCGTTGAGTGCCGAGGAACGCGAAGAACTCGACAAACTGCGTAAGGCGCTTGCCGAAGCCACCAAGAAACGTGACGCGCTCAAACGAGCGGCGGTCTTCATGCTCAAGCAAGCACAAAAACAGAAACAATAGTTCCAGTAGCGCACCGGTCTGCAGGTAGCAGAGTTACCTTCGGGTGAGCTCCGGTTATGGCCTGGTTATGACTGGCCTGGTTATGACATAGCGACCGTGACACTGGCGTCACGCTCGCCGCCCATCGTGACGCTGGCGTTACGCTCGCCGCGTGGGCCGGTGATACGGCTCACCCGCATCGAGGCATCCCGTCAGGGCACCAGGATGGCGCGACCCCGCACCTTTCCGGCATCGAGATCATCGAGCGCGCGCTGGAAATCCACCAGCGGATACTTGCTGGTGTGGAGCAAGACCTTGCCTTGCGCGGCGAGAATCATCAACTCCTGCAAGTCGTTGTAGGTGCCGACGAGATTGCCGATGAAGTTGATCTCGCTGGAGATCACGTCGATGGTGGGCACATCGATGTTCTCGCCGTAACCCACCACGAAGTAGTTGCCGGCCCGCCGTAGCATCGCCACGCCTTCCTTGGTGGCTCCGCCTTCGCCGACGAAATCGAGGACCGCCTCGGCACCGTGGCCGCCGGTGAGGTCAAGCACCTGTTGCACGTGGGTGCCGTCGGCAACGATAGCCTTGTCGGCGCCGATCTGTCCGGCAAGTTCGACCGCAGCCGGATTACGGTCGACGACGATGACCGTCACTGCGGAGATCGCCTTGAGCACTTGGATTCCGATGTGCCCGAGACCGCCGGCACCGATCACCACGCAGACATCACCGGGCCGCGTGGACCGCGCCACCTTGGCGGCGGCGTGATATGCGGTCAGGCCCGCGTCGGCAAGCGCCGCGACATCGGCCGGCTCAAGACTGTCGTCGATCCTGACGACACTGCGCGCGGTGGTCCGCAGGTACTCCGCATATCCCCCGTCAGTGTCGATACCGGGGAATCGGCCATTCTCGCAGTGCATGTCGTCGCCGAATCGGCAGGCGCGGCACAGGCCGCAGGTGATCAGCGGATGCAAGATCACCTTATCGCCGATTTTCACGTTGGTGACCGCTTCGCCGATGCGGTGCACCCATCCGGCATTCTCGTGTCCGATCGTGTAGGGCAATTCGACACCGGACTTGGCTTCCCACTGACCTTCGAGGATATGCAAGTCGGTGCGGCATACACCGGCTCCGCCAATCCGGACGATCACATCCAGCGGACCTTCTATCTTTGGTTCGGGAACATCAGCCAGCACAAGCTTTGTGTGGTATCCGACAACTTGTACAGCTTTCATTGTGGGTCCCTCGTTCCGGTATGGATGAATCGCGGCTCGGCCGCTTGCGGTGATATTTCTTCGATGTTGCCCTGATCGACGGTGACGACCCGGGCATTAGGGCACATGCTGAGCCCCAGGGCGAACCGCCGGCGAAGCAGCGCGTTTTTGGCTTCGCCGTCGGGCAGGTCACGTAAGGTAAGCCGGCGAACCCGCTCGGAGTTCAACCCCTGCTGTGCTACCAGCACCGATACGCATCGCTCTATCGCGGCAGCGTGGGCCCTGCGCAGACAGGTCTGACGCAGCGCGGCAAGGCTGTCGTCGGCTTCTGCACCCGCGTGACCGGCGTCGGTGGCCAGCCAAACGTTGATCCTTTCGCTGTCGTGATGACCGTGGATCAGCACCCGCAGCTGAGCGAGGTCGTCGACCTTCCGCAGCGCATCTCGCGCCTCGCACGCAAGCAGATAGGCGAAATTCGACGACGAGAATGCCGCCGGCAGCTGTAGGTGCACGGTGACCACGCCGTCATCGAGGTCCACCGACCGCGCTGAAACCGAATCCTGGCCGACGATGCCGGCCAGCGCTGTCATGATCTCGGCCCGAGCGGACATCACGGTATCAGCTCACCTCCCTGTTTTCGCCCTGCCGGCCATATGTGATCACAGCGTGTGATCCATCGGGAATGCAACTGCACCGGCGTCTCAGTCTGAGACTGCGGACCAAGGCGAAAATCCTTTTCGCCGATGAGGATTGATAGACCTCGGACCATCAGGGGTGACAAGATGTTTATGCGGCAGCCAACCGCACAAACCGTGATCACCTGAGGAAGTACGGTCATGAACGCACCCGGCGATTCACCGCGTGAAACATACAACCCGTGGACCATAGTCAATCTGGTTTTCAAACATTTGGCCGAGCAGGGTCTGCAACCGGTGCTGGGAGAAACTGACCCGGCCCAGCCGGCCGGCGCCCTGCTCAACGCCTTGGGCATTAGGCCGGCATTGGCCGACGAGGCCTGGGTGTCGAAGCGGCGCGACGCCGAGCTGGCGGAGCTTCGAGCGAGGTTCTTCCCCGGCTCAGTCTCAGACTGATACGACCGCCTGCGGGCATCTCGGCTGAAATAGAAATCACTCCGGACGCTGTCGGCCGTCGCCCGGCGCAGGTTCCCTGCCCTCGGTGACATACAAGATTGCTAAAAGCGGCGGCCAAATCGATGCAGCAACGGACGAAAGAATCACACAAGTGAGGAGAAAATATGAGTCGCCAAAGTGTGGCGAAAGCCCACCAAAAGATTCAGGAGCTGTCCTGGACACCTATGTATCACGAGCCGCAGAAGCACTTCGGAACTGACTACACTTTCCGGAAGGCGCCGAAGAAGGATCCGCTCAAGCAGGTTCTGAGGTCATACTTCCCCATGGAAGAGGAAAAAGACCACCGTGTCTACGGCGCTGAGGACGGCGCTATTCGCGGAAATATGTTCCGCCAGGTGCAGCAGCGGTGGATGGAATGGCAGAAACTCTTCCTATCGATCATACCGCTTCCGGAAATTTCCGCCGCCCGGGCGATGCCGCTGATCATGGACGTCGTCCCCAACCCGGAAATACACAATACGGCTGCGATTCAGATGATCGACGAGGTTCGTCACTCGACGATTCAGCAGAATCTCAAGCGCATCTACATGAAGAACTACATCGATCCGGCCGGTTTCAACTCGAGCCTGCGCTCTTTCCAGAACAACTATGCCGGCACCATCGGACGCCAATTCGCCGAAGGATTTATCACCGGTGACGCGATCACGGCGGCCAGCATGTATCTGACGATCGTCGCCGAGACGGCCTTTACCAACACGTTGTTCGTGGCCATGCCCGGCGAAGCCGCCGCAAACGGCGACTACTTGCTGCCGACCGTGTTCCACTCGGTGCAATCCGACGAGTCGCGCCACATCAGCAACGGGTACGCGACGTTGCTGATGGCCCTGGCCGACGAGGAGAACCGGGAATTGCTCGAACGCGATCTGCGGTACGCCTGGTGGAACAACCACGCCGTCGTCGACGCGGCGATCGGGACGTTCATCGAGTACGGCACCAAGGACCGGCGCAAGGACCGGGAAAGCTACGCGGAGATGTGGCGTCGGTGGATCTACGACGACTACTACCGCAGCTACCTCATTCCGCTGGAGAAGTACGGTCTCAAGGTGCCGCACGACCTGGTGGAGGAAGCCTGGAACCGCATTTGGAACAAAGGCTATGTCCACGAGGTGGCGCAATTCTTCGCCACCGGATGGATCGCGAACTACTGGCGCATCGACCCGATGACCGACGAAGATTTCGAATGGTTCGAGTACAAGTACCCGGGCTGGTACGACAAGTACGGCAAGTGGTGGGAGAACTACGCCCGACTGTCGAAGCCGAACGGGCATCTGCCCATCGCCTTCGAGGCCGAGTCGGTGAACTACTACTATCCGCACCGGTGCTGGACATGCATGGTTCCGTGTCTGATCCGTGAGGACATGGTCTATGACAAGGTGGACGGACAGTGGCGGACGTACTGTTCGGAGACCTGCCATTGGACCGATGCGGTCGCCTTCCGACCTACCTACAACGGGCGCCCGACTCCCAACATGGGCAAACTGTCAGGTAAGCGGGAATGGGAGACCCTGTTCCACGGATGGAATTTCGCCGACATCATGCAGGATTGCGGCTATGTCCGTGACGACGGCAAGACGTGCACGGCCCAACCGCACCTGAGTCTGGATCCGAAAGACATGTGGACGCTCGACGACATCCGCAAATGCCCGGCCTACGCGAGCCCCAATATCTTGCTGAACGAGATGACCGATGCCGAGCGTGAGCTGTGGGCTCAGGACTACCGGCTCGGCGGCCCGGCCGGCCGCTACGCCGAGACTCCGGTGCCCGGAGTAAAGCGGACAGGATAGCGGCAAATGCTTGGGTGGTGCTGCAATGCTGGATTTGCAGCACCACCCAACATTTACGGATGGAGAACCGTTGAGCAGCAAGCATTTGGTGCGCTTCGAGCCGGTGGGCGTCGAGATCGAGGTGCCGGAGGACAAGACGATACTGGAGGCCGCCTTCGAGCAAGGCATCATGCTCATGCACGGCTGCAAAGAAGGCCAGTGCGCGGCATGCAAGTCCTTTCTCCTCGACGGCGAAGACATTGAACACGAACGGTATTCGACGTTCGCGCTGCCGGAATTCGAAAAAGACGAAGGGTATGTGCTGCTCTGCCGTGCGCACGCGTACGAGGACGTCACGATCGAGCTCCTCAACTACGACGAGGAGATGATCAAGTCGGGCTTGCCGATCCAGGAAGCCAAAGTTGAGGTGGTCTCGAAGACGCACGTCACGCACGATATGTGTCATTTGGTTGTGCGGCTGCTCGACGGAGCCGAATTCAAGTTCTTCCCGGGTCAATACGTGGATTTCACGGTCCCGGGCAGCGACGAGGTGCGGTCGTTCTCGATGGCCAACACGTCCTCGCCGCAGAACGGACTGCTGGAATTCGTCATCAAGATCTATCCGGACGGGCTGTTCTCGCAGATCCTCGAACACCAGGTGGCACCCGGCGATCGTTTGGCCATCAAGGGTCCATACGGGATGTTCACGTTGCGGGACAACCCCGGGGCGGACCTGGTCTTCGTCGGCGGCGGCGCGGGTATCGCACCGATACTGTCGGTGCTGCGCTCGATGGCCGAGCGCGGCATCGACCGTGCGGCACGGTTCTACTACGGTGTGCGCACCCACCGTGATTTGTGCTTCGAAGACGAGTTGCGGGCACTGGAAGAGAAATTGCCGGGATTCCGTTATATCCCTGCACTTTCCGAACCCGATGGCAACGACGACTGGACGGGTGAGACCGGGTTGATCACCGACGTCGTGCGGCGCTTGGAGTCCAACCTCGACGGGGCCGACTGTTACGTGTGCGGTCCGCCGCCGATGGTGGAAGCGGCGCTAGAACTCCTGCCCGCCCTTGGCGTGGATGGTGCGCGCATCTTCTACGACAAGTTCACCACGACAGGAGAGCCGGCGGATGCCTGACCAGTCCGTCGGCATCGGGGATCACAAGTGAAGGAGAAAGTGATGAGCACCGTAGTAACCAATCACCAACGAAGGGAAGATTGATGACCACCGTGGAGGGGCGCAGCGTCCCCAAGGTTCAGTTCACCGATGCAGAGGCGGGGGCAAAAGAGTTCCCGGACTCCGACGCCCGCGACTTCAACTATTACGTTCCGGCCAAGCGCAAGCAGACACACTACGAGGACGTGACCGTCGACGTTCAGCCCGACACCCGTCGCTGGCTGGCCCAGGGATGGCTCTACGCCTGGGCAGACGGTAAAAGCGCCTACCCACTCGAGTGGACGGCCCTCAAAGCGTTCGGCACCGACCGCGGCGAGCCCGAGCGCAAACCCGGATCGGGCACGGCAGGATTCGGCTGGCCGGCACTGGGCTGGCATGAGTTCCGCGACCCCAACGAGGAGTGGGAACTCACCATTTACCGCAACATCTCCAACGTGGTGCGGCAACTGAACCAGAACATCGAAGCGGCCCGCAACACCAAGGCGTTCGAGCAGTGGCGGGCCCGCTGGGTCGAATTCGTCGCCCAGCACGTCGGTGCCTGGATGCACGTCGACCACGGGTTGGGTATGTACGTGTTCATCAAGGCTAACCGGCGGGCGCCGACGAACATGCACAACAACGCCCTCTCGGTCAACGGGATGCACCTCATCCGCGCCGCGCAGGACCTCGCGTTGTACAACCTGACGCTGTCCGAGGAGATCGACTCCTTCGACGGCAGCGCGCACCTGAACACGTGGAACAACGATGCCGCCTGGCAGGGTGTGCGCGAAACCGTCGAAGGGCTGACCGCGATCTACGACTGGGCAGAAGCCGCTTTCGCGACCAACATCGTGTTTCAGCCGCTGGTCGGAGAATTGTTCCGCAGCCATCTCGTCCAGCAGGCGGCGCCGGAGAACGGCGACTTCGTGACCCCGACGCTGATCAGCGCCGAAGAATACGACTTCTCCGAGCGTGATTTGCGCTACACGCTGGAGATGTTCCGGCTTTTGGTCGAGGACAAGGAGTTTGCCGACCACAACAAGTCGACGATGCAGTCGTGGCTGTCGACGTGGGTGCCGCGGTGCATCGGCGCGGCGCGCAAGCTGCAGCCGTTGTGGTCGCAGCCGGACGCGAAACCACCCCGGTTCGAGGACGGCCTGGACCGCGTCAAGACCCGGTTCACCGAGATCCTCGAAAAACTTCACCTGGACACCCCGAAGGAGCTGGCTCAATGACATCGACGACCGAAAACCCGCTGAAGAAGCCGGTGCCGAGTCCGTTCAAGGCGGACAACACACCGTCCAACGAGTGCGGCTTTACGCTGATGAACAACCAGGTCGGCGAGGTCATCGCCGAGGTCATGCGCCATAAGCCCAACGTCAAGGTGCATTCACCGTTGCCGTCGCTGATCCGCGTCGACGGCAAGAACAAGATCGAGGTGCTCTACTCGGAAATCGACGAGGCGGCCGGCGAGGAGCCGGGGTGGTTCAACCAGGCCGAGTTCGAGGAGAACATGTCGACGCACTACGGCCGGATGGTCTTCTTGGACGACCGGGCACTGCTGTTCGCCAACCCGGAGGACGCGGCGGAGTATCTTGGCTTCGATCTTGTCGCGGCCGAGTAACTCTGGAAGCGAGGTTGGTGTGGCCGGTTCGCCGGCCACACCATCTTGCCGTTTTCGGCGACCGGGCCGCAACCGCCCGCACCGGCTTGATCCTGGGTTCGGCCTAACCAAACCGTTTGACACCCAACCGTTCGACTTGTTGTCTCGTTAGGAGGAGCCCATGGCCAAGGAGCTACGCTTCGGACCGACCGCCCGCAGCCTGCTGCAATCCGGCGTCGATCAGCTCGCTGATGCGGTAAAGACCACGCTCGGCCCCAAAGGGCGCAATGTGATACTGGAAAAGGTCACCGGTTCGCCGGTGGTCACCAACGACGGGGTGACCATCGCGCGCGAAATCCACCTGAAAGACCAGTTCGAGGACATGGGCGCACAACTGGTCAAAGAAGCGGCGATCAAAACCAACGACCTCGTCGGCGACGGGACCACCACCGCCACGGTCATCGCGCAGGGCATTGTCAGCGAAGGCATGCGCGCGATCAATCAGGGCGGCAACCCGGTGCTGATCAAGCGCGGGATCGACCTGGCCGTGGGTCGGCTGGTCGACAAGCTCAGGTCCGTGGCGCACCCGGTGAAGACCGAAGAAGACTACGCGCGGGTCGCAGCGATCTCGGCCAACGACGACGACGCTGTGGGCGCTGTGATCGCACAGGCTCTCTACACCGTCGGCGAGTCCGGCGTGGTCACGGTGGAAGAAGCCGCCGAGCCGGGCATGACCGTGGAGTTCGTCGAAGGATTCCAGTTCGACAACGGGTATGTGTCACCGTACATGGTCACGGACGCGGGCCGGCTCGAGGCGATCGTCGACAATCCCTACCTGCTGCTGAGCAACGAGAAGATCAGCAAGGTGCAGGAGATCATGCCGCTCCTGGACAAGATCATGCGGGCCGAGAGGCGGCCCCTGGTGATCATCGCCGAGAACGTGGAAGGCTCGGCGCTGAGCATGCTCGTGCACAACCACGTCAACGGCATCTACCAGTGCGTCGCGGTACGCGCACCCGGGTTCGGCGACCTGCGCCTGCAAAAGCTTGAGGACATCGCCGCGGTGACCGGCGGCGCCGTGCACAGCCGACAGTCCGCGTTCAGTCTGGAGACCATGACGGTTGACCAGCTCGGCCGCGCGGCGCAGGTACGTGTCACCAAGGACCACACCGCGATCATCGGCGGCGCTACCGCCGATCAGGTGGAATTTCGGATCACCCAGTTGCGCGCCGAACGGGAACGGGCCACCTACGGCCGCGACCAGGACGTGTTGACGCAGCGCATCGGCGCATTGGCCGGGCAGGTTGCCGTGATCAAGGTCGGCGCGCCGACTCCGGCCGAGCTCAAAGAGCTGGATCACCGCGTCGAAGACGCCCTGTCGGCCACGCGCGCCGCCATGGCCGAGGGAATCGTGGCCGGTGGCGGAGTGGCGCTGCTGCGTGCCGCGGCGGCGCTCGACGACCTCGACGTCAGCGACGACGATTATGCGACCGGCGTCGACATCGTGCGCCGAACCTTGCCCCTGCCGGCGCATTTGATCGCGGCCAACGCCGGCTATAACGCCGAGGAGGTCGTGGCCCGCATCCGCGACCTCGATGTCGACGAGGGATTCGACGCTCTGAACGGCCGCTACGGCAACATGTTCGAGTTGGGTGTCGTCGACCCGTTACGAGTGGTCCGTTCTGCGCTGCAAAACGGTGCTTCGGTGGCCGGCTTGCTGCTCACCACCGACACGCTGGTCGCGGAGGAGCAAACACCCTGGGGCGGCAGCCGTGCTTTGATGACCGAGTTCGGTCCTCTCGACGAAGGCATCCCCCAGCCCTCTCCGGACGCCGCCGCGCCACAGTCCCTCGGCTTGGGTCCTGCCATCAGCTGAGCCGGCGGTCAGCCCGCTGAGCGGGCTACCCGCCGGCGGCTTTTTTGGCAACGCCCAGATTGTGGAGCCGTTGGCGGGAATGCCGTGTCCACAGTGCGCCCACTTCGGACAGGTGCCGTTCGGCCAGCTTGTGATGGTCCTGCAGCATCTGCTCGGTCAGCTTGCGGCGCTCGTTCAGGTGCCGCGCACCGACGCTTTCGTATTCCTTGGTGGACAGTTCGCCTCGTCGAGCGATGTCGTGATGCTCGGCCAGATGCCGATCCGTGAGGGCTTTCAACTTGGCGAGGTGGTTGTTCACCATCGCGCTGTACTCCCGCACATGGGCCTTGATGATCGCGTCGTGATCGCAGGAGTGAGTTTCCCGGGTCTGCTCATCCCCGGCTGTCTCCGGGCGTGGCGGCTTAGCGTTTCCCGGTGATCTTGTCGTCATACCATGGGCTCCTGTCGGCTACGAGCCGCTCACGGTCATCATCTCCGACGCCAGATCTTCTTCCCCTGCCATCACGGACATGATGTATTCGGCTTGCCGGATGGCCAGCGCGCTGATGGTCAGAGTCGGGTTCTCTGATCCGCTGGTGGGAAACACACTGCCGTCGGCGACGAACAAGTTGGGTACCTCGTGGGCTTGCCCGAACTGGTTGACCACCGAAGTGGCGGGGTCCTCGCCCATCCGGCAGGTGCCCAGATTATGCGTCGCCGGGTAGGGCGGGGTGTCCCACACCTTGACAGCCCCGGCCGCCTGGTAGATCTCCCTGGCTTTCTCCCACGCGTAGTTACGCATGGCGGTGTCGTTGGGGTGATCGGTCACGGTGACGACCGGTACCGGCATCCCGAACTGGTCCTTGCGGCTCGGGTCGACCGTCACGCGGTTGTCGGCCTGGGGCATGTCCTCGCCGACGATCCACAAACCGGCCAGCTGGGTGTAGGACTCCATCATGTCGGCCAGCGGCTCGCCCCAGAGGGCATGGCTTCCCCGGGTCGAGGTCAACGGTCCGGGACTGACGAAGATGGCGGTGTTGACCGGGCCGAGCATGATGGTTTCCAGATGGAAGCCGCTGACGAATCCCCGCTTCTCGGGCTGGTTGTCGTGGAACGCATCGATCATGCCCATCATGGTCATGCCCTTGTAGGCGTGTATCGGATACGGGAACTTGGCATAGCTGGACGCGGTCACGTGGCGCATGTAGTAGCGGCCCACTGCCCCGCTGCCGTTGGCCAGACCGTTGGGAAAGCGTGCACTGGCCGAATTGAGCAGCAACCGGGGAGTCTGGATGCTGTTGGCCGCGACGACCACGAACTGGGCCTTCTGCTCGACGATGCGACCCTCGGGGTCGGCGTAGACCACGCCTGTCGCCCGTCCCGTCTCGTCGGTCGAGATCGACAACGCCTGACACTTCGGACGCAGGTCAAGCCACCCGGTCTCTTCGGCTTTCGGGATGGCCTCATACAGGCTGCTCCACTTGGCTTCGTTACGGCAGCCCTGGAAGCAGAAACCCCGCTGGGTGCACATGCCGCGACCCTGGTATTCCTCGGTGTTGATGGCCATGTGGCCCGGGTGGGCATCGATCCCCAGCACGTCGGCCCCGCGCTTGAGAGCCAGGAAATTGGTGTTCGCGGGAGCGGGGGGCAGCACCCGCCCGGTGACACCGAGCAGACGCTCCGCCCTCTCGTAGTAGGGAGCCAGCGTTTCGTAGTCGATGGGCCAGTCGACCAGGTCCGCGCCCGCGATGTCGCCGTAGGTCGTCCGGGCCTTGAACTCGTGGGGTTGCAGGCGCAACGCGGCGCCGGCCCAGTGGGTCGTGGTACCCCCCACCGTCTTACAGATCCACGCCACGCTTTGAGTCACGTCCGGGCCGTTGGCGATGACAGGGTCAAGCCAGGTCAGCTTGTTGTACATCGCTATCTCGTCCTCTTCGAAGTCCTTGTCGGCGTCCAGTCGTGGCCCGGCCTCCAGGGCCACCACTCGCACGCCGTTGAGGCAGAGCTCGCGAATGACGTTGCCGCCTCCGGCTCCCGTTCCGATGACAACGACTTCCACTGCCTCGTCGAGAGGCACTTTGACCGCAGACCGCGCCATGTGACACCTTCTTTCGCTGTTCGGCCGTTGCGCTGGCCAGCCGGCTGACCAAGGCCTTGCTTATACCGCCGGCTTACCCCAGTCGACGACGTCAAATCCCCGGTGGAGAAAGCCCTGCCCGTCTCGCTGGGCCAATCCCGGATACCCGATGGCCTCCCAGACGAGATGGCGGTTGTAGAAATCCGCGACTACCGCGTAGACGAGATTTTGGAATAGCGCCGTGTCGTCTATCGCCCTCAGCAGCGTGTCCTGTAATTCAGCGGGGGCGTCGGCAAAGGACGCCGCCCCCTGCGCGACCGCCTGCTGGTCGAGTTCTTTGAGCTGACCCCGGATTTCGTTGCGCAGCTGTGTATCGGTCGCCAACCGGGCGTCGTACGCCAACGCCGTGTACCAGACCACCTCGCGGAGTCGCGGGTCTCGATGGGGAACGATACGGCTCATCACGGCCACCAGATTGGCCGCCTCGGCCGGCTGCAAAGCCTGAAACAGCAACACTTTGTCGTCTTTTGCTGTCGCCGTGTGATCTGTCACGTAAAACCACCTTTTCCTGCGGCTGGATTGTTGATGCGCCCGATTTCGTTACTGCTCGAATGTGGCGATGATCATCCCGCGCGCCAGGGTGTGGCTGAACAGGTTGAAGCCGAGGAATGCCGGCGTCGCCTCCGCGGGAAGGCCCAGGCTTTCGGTGTCGACGGCGTGCACGGCGAAGATGTAGCGGTGCGGGCCGTGCCCGGCCGGCGGCGCAGCACCCAGGTACCCGCGGATGCTGGCGTCGTTGAGCAAGGTGACAGCCCCGGCCGGCAGGTCGGGGCTTCCCGGAGTGCCCGCACCGCTGGGCAGTTCGGTGACGCTGGCCGGAATATCGGCAACGGCCCAATGCCAAAATCCGCTTTGGGTGGGGGCGTCGGGGTCATAGCAGGTGACGGCGAAACTTTTCGTCTCCTGCGGGAACCCGAACCACGAAAGCTGGGGGGAGCGGTCCTCGCCGCCGGCACCGAAAAGCCCGGAAGCTTGCGGTTTTGGCATCGGCTTGCCGTCGGTGATGTCGGTGCTGGTGACGGTGAAGGTCGGCACTTTCGGCAGGAATTCGAAGGGCAGCGGTGGACGTTGGCTCATGGCTCAAATTCTTACGGGGTCATCCGGGCCCTGCGTGTCACAATATGAGACGGCTGAGACCGGCGTCACATTGTGGTATTAATGACGGATATAGAACAGCTCCCAGTCGAGGTGTGATGACTACGGCATTCGCCGACAATGTGGAATCGGCCCGACAGCAGTTTCTTGCCGGTGGAGAGCTGAAAACAGATGTTGTCCCGCCGGAAGTTTTGCGGTCCTGGCGCCGATCGCTGGCGTCGCGTGTCGATCCCGACCACCTGAACCTGCCTTACCTCAACGATCCGGACACCGATACCCGGCTGGTTCATGCGGCAACTCCGGTGCTGCGCTGGATGGCCGATGAGTTGGCATCGCAGGCCGTCAGCGTGATCTTGACCTCGCCGAGCGGACTGGTGCTCGAGCGGTTCGCTGCCGACCTCACGTTGATGCGCGCACTGGACGATGTGCAGCTGGCGCGTGGTTTCAACTACGCCGAAGAGTTCGCCGGAACCAACGGAATCGGCACCGCGCTGGCCACCGGCCATCCGGCTTTCATCCAAGGTGGTCAACACTATGTCGGTGCCTTGGGCCGCCTGGCGTGCGCGGGCTGGCCGATCCGCGATCCGATCACCGGCAGGACCCTCGGGGCCGTCGACCTCACCTGCTGGGCCAGCCAATCCGATCCCCATCTTTTGACCCTGGCGAAAAGCGCCGGACGCCAGGTCGAGGACCGGCTCGGTCTGCTGGCCTGCGAGAGCGAAACCGCGCTGTTGCATGCCTACCGAAGGCACGACTGCCGCTACAGCGGCGGAGTACTGGCCATCGGCGGCGATGTCGTGCTGATGAATTCCCTTCTACAGCAAGGCTTCAACACGGCCGACCAGGCGGTATTGCTGAGTAACGCGGCCGAGATGGCCGGGTCCGCCGGGACGCCGACGGTGATCACCACCCTGCCCAGCGGCACCACGGTTCGGATTTCGCTCGCCGAGCGCGTCACGACACCCGGTCGGGTCCACAGCGCGGCGGTGTTCCACGTGCAGACTCAGCAGTTCGTTCAAATCGGTGCGGTGCCCGGCGGCCAACGGGCTCAGGCTTTCCTGAACCTGCCCGGTCGCAGCAGCTCCTGGCTGCGGTGCTGCCGACAGGTTGAACGCTGCTACCGAGATCTGGAGTGGACCCTCATCGAGGGCGAGCGCGGATCCGGGCGCAGCACCCTGGCTCAGGCCGTGGTCCGTCACGTTACCCCCGAACGCACCGTGCGGGTGCTGCGCTATCAGGCGTTCGGCAATGCCGACGCCTTCACCGCCGAACTGGAGGCCGAGCTCGCCGGCGGCGAGACTTTCGCCGTCATCATCGCCGATCTCGACGAGTTGCCCGAAGAGGCGCTGGAAACCGTGGGTGCGCTTTTGCAGACCGTGGCCGGCCGGGGCTGGATTGCCGCCACGATCGACACCGAAACCCATCCCGGTTTGCTGGACACTCTTATCCTGCCCTTTTTCCACCACACCGTCACGGTGCCGGCGTTGCGGCACCGCATCGAAGATTTGGACGAACTCGTGCCGTGGCTGCTGCAGGAGTTGAGCCACGGAGCCAATGTGCGCCTGACACCGGCGGCCATGCGCCAGCTCGCCAAGCTGACATGGCCCGGCAACGTCGCGCAGCTTCGCAGGGTATTGGCGGAGACGCTGGCGACACAGCGCAGCGGGACCATCGATGTCGACAAATTGCCCGCCGAGTGCCGGGCGCTGGCGCGCCGCAAGCTTACTCAGCTCGAATCACTCGAACGCGACGCGATCGTGCGCAGTCTCTTGGAGAACAACGGCAGCAAGACCGATGCCGCCCAGGCGCTGGGAATTTCACGGGCCACCATCTACCGCAAGATCAAGGAGTTCGGAATCGCCTGAGGGCCGCGCAGCCCGATCCCGCCGGGTTATCCGGCTGCCGGTGGGCGGGCCATCACGGTGAGCCGGGCGCCGTAGCGGGGCACGATGCGGGTGGGCCGATAGGGAGTCACCCCCGGCAGCCCGGGCATCCCGGGCATCCCGGAACCGTGCGCGGCGACCTCCCCGGCCGCCGAAAAACCGGCCGGGCCGGCCTCCCCCGGCCCCGCCACCGGACCCGACGACGCCCCCCAGCCCGCCGGCACCGACATCGACCCGACCGCGCCGGCCCGACCCAGTACCGCCGACACCCCGGCCCAGCCCGACACTGCCGGTCCGACCCGCGCCGCCACCAGTGTCGGCGCCGCCGGGACAACCTCGGCCCCGGCCGCCCCCAAATCGGGCAGCAAGCCCAAATCGTTAGTGGCCGACAGGAGTTGGTCGGGCACCTCATCGAAGTCCTGGATGGACTCCACGACGACCAGGAGGAAAAGAACCCCGCCGGCGACCGTGAACTCGGCGGGGAGCAGGGCAGGGATCGTCGGCGCGGCGACGGCCGGTGCGGTGCTCAGCGCCGGGCTGCCCACGGCGGAGTCCGCGGCCGCGGCCACGGCGCTGTGCTGCGCGGCCAGGCCCGACGCGTCGGTGACCTGGTGGGGCGAGGCGAACACCGGCAACCGGGTCGCCGCCCCCGCGGCGGCGGCGTAGCCGTTCATCGCAGCGGCGTCTTGGGCCCAGTACTGGTAGTACTGCGCCTCGGTGGCCGCGATTGCCGGGGCGTTTTGGCCGAAGAAGTTCGTCGCGACCAGCATCGCCAGCTGCACCCGGTTGGCGGTGACCGCCGCCGGCGGCACCGACATCGCCCGGGCCGCCTCGTAGGCCGCCGCCGCCGCGCGGGCCTGCAGGGCCATCTGCTTGGTCTGCTCGGCGGCGGTGCCCAGCCACGCCAGATACGGCGCCACCGCGCCCGACATCGCCTGCGCCGCCGGGCCATGCCAACCCAGACTCGTCAGGGCCGACAGCACCGACCCGCACGCCTGCGCGGCGATGTCCAACTCCGCCGACAGCGAATCCCACCCACCCGCGGCCACCGCCAGCGGACCCGACCCCGGCCCGGTGTAAATCCGCCACGAATTGACCTCCGGCGGCAAAAACCCGAAATCCATTGTTTCGCTAGCTCTTTCGCTGGGCCATTCCAAGCCGACTTCCACATCGCTCAGCGCCGCACCATCGGTGGTCGGCGGAGAAGGCAGGTTCTTGACCCGACTCGGTTATCCGGCTGCCGGGGGGCGCGGCATCACCGTGAGGCGGACACCGTAGCGCGGGGGGGCGCCGACACCGGAACCGCGGGAGATCGCCCCCGGCATACCCGGATAGCCGGGATACCCCGAGGCCGCAACTTCCTCGGTTCCGGGAAGAATCGTCATGCCCGCGGGCTCCAAGGCCGTGACAGTGCTGGTCGACGGCGCCGACCAGCTCGCCGGCACCGACATCGGCCCGATGGTGCCGGCGTGGGCGAGCGTCGCCGAGACCTCGCCTAAACCCGCACCCAGGCCGGCACCGCCGAGGCTGGCCGCGGCGCCCCCGAGCGGTGCTTCGGCGATGGCGGGTGCGAGGGCGGCCGGCACTTCTTCGGCGACCGCTTCGGCTCCCAGGTTGGGAAGAATCCCCAAGTTGTTCATCGCTCCGATGGTGTTGGTGACCACCTGCGTCAAACTGTTCGTGCTGTTTGTCGCGGTGAAAAGGAAGACGACCTCGTCCAGGATGGTGAAGTCGTCGGGGACGATCGGTGGAATTATTTGGGCCGGAACAGCCGCAGCGGACCCGCTCACCCCGGACAGCACGGAACTCGCCGAGGCTGAACCGGCCGCGCTGGTGCCGGCCGCGGCGACCGCGCTGTGCTGGGCCGCCAGACCCGACGCGTTGGTGGCCTGGTTCGGCGAGGTGAACGTCGGCAACTGCCTGGCTGCTGCCGCGCTGGCGTCATAGCCCGCCATCGCGGCGACATCCTGAGCCCAGTAGTCGGCGTACTGGGCGTCGAGCGCGGCGATCGCCGCGGTGTTTTGGCCCAGGTAATTAGTCGCGACCAGGGCAGCCTGCTGGACGCGGTTGGCCGCGACCGCCGGCGGGGGCACTGTTGCCCGCAACGCCTGTTCGAAGGCCGCTGCGGCCGCCCGAGCCTGAACGGCGACCTGTCTTGTCTCCTCGGCGGTGGTTTGCAACCACACCTGATATTGCTGGGCAACCGCATTCATCGCAGCCGCGGCGGGACCTTTCCAGTCCAAGCTCGTCAGAGCCGACAAAACCGATTCATAGTTTTGCGCTGCGGAGCTCAATTCCGCAGACACCGCGTCCCAGCTGGTGGCGGCAGCTAAAAAAGAGGACGGCCCCGGACCGGTATAGATCAAAGTCGAGTTGACCTCCGGCGGGTTCGACAAATAATTCATCGTCTCGCGATTCTTTCGTCGGAGCTAAATGGGTGTGCGGGCGAAGCGCCTTCCGGCGATCGCCGCATGGGTAGGGGTCCCGACGTTGGGACATTGCTGTGAGGTGCTACAGCTGAAGGTGCCGAAAAGGGTTAGCCTATTGCTATGGCGGATCCGATGAATGGAGCAGCACCGCATTCCACGACGCCCTATACCATCGGCGGAGAGTTCGCACGCTCCATCTGAAACGGCCCCCCTTCGATGTGCGGCCGGTGGCGATATGGTTGCATGGCGTAGTCGCGGGCGAAACTAACCAGATCTTGCTTCTTGGCAAACTTCCTGTGATGGTTTGGTGAAATCTGATCCGTCGTTGGATTCGGGATCTCACCCCTGGCTCCGCCAAATTACCGGACCGCGATGAGTGCTGATACAAATGTTGGGCGAGCCGGAGTAATGAAGACGGGGCAAGAACCTAAGGCTTACTTTACTGAGGAAAACCTTCGCTGAATAAGTATCGCCTTCGTTGCGACGACCCTGTTTGAGTGCTAGCCTTCGTTACATCATGAGTGGAAACTCTCGCAAAAACAATTACAGGGCGCTAGGTGAAAATAGTTGCCAAAATCGTCGAGCTCCCCGCGTGTTCGGTCGATGACACAGAGTCTCACCGCCGGCGCTAGTGCCGGCGCCGGGCCCCGCCACCACACCGCGATCGCGGCCAGCCACACCGTGGGAACGCTGCCCGACTACGGCTCCCTCCCCCCGGAAGTCAACTCTGACCGCATCCGTTCGGGTCCGGGCTCTGCACCCATGCTGGCCGCGGCCCGAGCGTGGGAAAACCTGGCGGAGGACTTGTACCTCGCGGCAGCCGCGTGCCGATCGGTGATCGCGGCACTGACCGGCCAGGCTTGGCTGGGGCCGGCATCGGCGGCGATGGCCGCCACGGCCGCTACCCACGTGTCGTGGCTGACCCAGACCGCCGCGGCGGCCGCGGAGGCTGCCGCGCGGGCACGGCAGGCGGCGACCGCCTACGAGACCGCGGTCGCGACGACCGTGCCGCCGCCGATGATCGCGGCCAACCGCGCCGAGTTGGCACTCATGGGTCGAGGAAACCCCTATGGCCAACACGCCCACGCGATCGCGGCGGTGGAGGCCGACTACGAGCAGATGTGGGCGCAGGACGCCGCCGCGATGTACGGCTACGCCGACCGATCGGCCGCCGCGTCGAGTCTCACGCCGTTTCTCCTGCCGCAGCACATCGCTGTTCCCGGCACCACCGAACTCATGGCGGCGGTGCCTCAGACGCTGCGCGGGCTTGCCCGGCCCGCGCAGTCCGCGGTGCTGCCGTCGGCGACAGTGGGTCGCGCCGGCTGCATCGGCCCGCTCTCGGTGCCGCCGGCCTGGACGCCCACCCGCACCCGGCCGGTCAGCCGCCGTCAGTTCGTTTCGAAACCGCTGCGGCACAACGCCACCGACCTCATACCTGCCTGGGCGTAACCGCCGGTCATCCGACATGCAGCGGGTCGATCTGCACCCGCACCGTGTCGTGGTGTTGTCGGGCGCTGAGCACGGCCAGCCCGCGGCGCAGCGCCGCCGCCAATGCCAGGCCCTGTTCGCGGCCAACCTTGACCAGCATGCGGGCGTCGGTGGCCCGGGAACCCGACGAGCCGGCCGGGCGGCGCACCCCCGCCGGCAGCGCCACCGGGCCGAGCAACTGCGCCCCTTCGGGTAGCCGGGTCGCCTCGAGCAACGCCGCGATCGCCTCGGCGCTGCCGTCGAGGGCCGCCAGATGCCCGCTCGGCGGTAAGCCGACGTCGGCGCGCGCGGCCAGCTCGGCTTCGGCGTGCCCGACCGGATCCCAGCGGATCAGCGATTGCACGGTCGGGATCGACGAGTCGGCGACCACCACCACTACCCCGCCGTCACCGCGGGCCCGCACCAGCGCCGCAGCGGCCAGCCAGCGCCGCAAGGCGTCTTCGGCGGCGCGCAGATCCTGCCGACCCAGCAGTGCCCAGCTGTCCAGCAGCAACGCCGCCCCAAAGCCGCCGCGGGCCCGCGGCTCGGCCCCGGGGGTGGCCACCACCACCGCCGGGCGGGCGGCGACCTCGCGCACCACGGTGTCGCCGCCGGAGATGATCACCGTGGTTTTCGGGAAGGCCCGGCCGAGTTCCTCGGCGGTGCGCCGGGCGCCGACGACGACGGCGCGCACGGTCTGCGATCCGCAGCGCGGGCAGCGCAGCGCCACCTCGGCGCGGCCGCACCATCGGCAGACCGCGCCCACCCCGGCGGCCGGCAGCGACAGCGGGCCGGTGCACTGCCGGCAGCGCGCGATCGCCCGGCAGCCTCCGCAGGCCAGCGCCGGCAGATAGCCCCGGCGCGGCACCTGCACCAGCACCGGCGCCCCGGCGTCCAGCGCCGAGCGGG
>NZ_VYIK01000067.1 GCF_008709575.1 Mycobacterium sp. | reverse complement strand
AAAAATGCCCATCCACGGCCCACCCCAAACACGAAACTTTCCCACACCCAACAGCCGACCTTCGCCAAAGATCTAGTTACCATGTCCTACACCGGATTGGTAGTAGGCGCGCGGATTTGGCGTTCACTCCGGCGGTGTTGCCGCGATGCAGCGTCGTTGGCCGACGGCGATTCGGAAGTCCGCGACCAATTTCCAGACCAATTTCCATAGTCAATTGATAGCCAACTGATCAGCTGAATCGACCGGCCGCCATGGGCACGTTCGCGCGGTTCGCCACGTGCTGGGTTATACGGCGATGCGGCGGCTTAGCTGCCGAAGCCGCCGCCGGGGGAGGTCGTGGTCGCGGACGGTCGTGGGTTCTCGCCCAGGTGGTTGGCGGCGAAGTTGGCGCCCTGGTCGATGATGGCGGCGTCGCCGGCGTAGCTGTTGTGCGCGGCGAAGTCGAGCCCCTCGGAGCACACCGGGTCGTCGGGGACGCAGATCTTGATGGTTTTGGCCTGATAGAGCGGGCCGATGCTGACCTGGGGCTGGCCCAAGAAGTTCATGGCCCGAGCGTTGGGCATGCCGTAGAGCACCACCGCGGCGACGTGGTTGGCCACATCGGGGGGCATCGGTTTGGGCACGCTGGCGGGGTCGACGCCGTCGGGGACCGCAGCGGAGGTGACGAACCCCATCACGGCCGCGCCCTGCGAGTAGCCGCCGAGCACCATCTTGGTGTTGGGGCAGTTGCGGGCGGTGGCGACCACCTGGTTGCCTGCGTTGTCGATGCCGTCCACGGCGGTGGACCACTGGTCGCTGGCCGGGTAGTTGACCGGGTAGACCTCCAGGGAGCGTCCGCCGATCCGGGAGCGCAGGGCGTCGACGAAGGCCTGTCCGGTCGGACCGACTCCGGGTTCCTCACCGGTTCCCCTGGCGAACACCACCTCCACATCGGGGCAGCCTTGCGCCGAGGCCGCCGGGGGAGCCATTTCGGCAAGCACCGCAGCGCAACACAGCCCCGCGGTCACCGCCACCGACACACCCAAGCGAATACCTACACGTGCGATCATGGCTAAAAAATGCCCATCCACGGCCCACCCCAAACACGAAACTTTCCCACACCCAACAGCAGGGACCAGAGCCACCCCGACATCGGCCCGCAGCGTATGAAAGGACTGTGCTCTAGGCGAACTCACCCTACTATGCCGGAGACTCCACCGCAGCCTGAGGTCGCCGACTCGCACGGCCCCCGGACTCATCGCGGTCGACGAACCACAACCCGCGCCACATCCCCGACGTCGAGTGGCTCTGTCCCGCAGCACTCGGAGTCGGCCGGGCAGACCAAGCCGCTGTGCGGCCTCGCCGCGTCCGGGCGGCACGCCGCTGAGGGATCAGATGCCCGCATCGGCTGATGAACGGCTGCTTCATCATTGGTTGCGATTATTGGTTGCGCTTATGGCCGAGCCGGCGCTCGTGCGACTACTCGAGCTGGCCGGAGGCTGACACACCCGGCGCGGCTTCGGCCTCGTTGCGTGGCCCTCACGCTGCTGCTGGTCCAGTGGGCCATTGTTTGTGCGCCTCCGGCTCGAGCGGATTGGCAGGAGCGGTTAACCTCGGCTGCGAAGTTGGTCGAAAAATTCAGTAGGACAACGGTTTCCAATGCAGATGGAGTAACCAGCCCATGGTGCGCCGGGCGCCGGGCCGGGGCGCAGCCCGACGCTTTCCCGCATGAGGGGCATATTCAGCAGAAACGCCGAATATTAGGCTTGTTCCTGGGGCATGCTGGGTGATGCTCATGGCAGGACGAACGATGCCGGCTCGGAGCGCCGAGACGGCGCTCTTAAGCGAGGAGTCTGATGACAGAACCGAAGCCGATGAGCACCGCGAGCGCAGAAGGGCTTGCACCGGGCAACGGGTATTCCACCAGCGAGTCGGGTAGTGGCCCCAAATACCGGCGGGTGCTGCTCAAGCTCGGCGGCGAAATGTTCGGCGGCGGACAGGTGGGTCTGGATCCCGACGTGGTGGCGCAGGTCGCCCGCCAGGTCGCCGAAGTGGTCCGCAGTGGTGTGCAGGTCGCCGTGGTGATCGGGGGCGGTAACTTTTTCCGCGGCGCTCAGCTACAGCAGCGCGGCATGGAGCGCAGTCGCTCGGATTACATGGGCATGCTCGGCACTGTCATGAATAGCCTTGCGCTGCAGGATTTTTTGGAAAGAGAAGGTGTCGCTACCCGGGTGCAGACCGCGATCACGATGGGGCAGGTAGCCGAACCCTACATTCCGTTGCGTGCCCGTCGGCATCTGGAGAAGGGCCGGGTGGTGATCTTCGGTGCCGGCATGGGACTGCCGTATTTCTCCACCGACACCACGGCCGCACAACGGGCCTTGGAGATCGGGGCCGACGTGGTGTTGATGGCCAAGGCGGTCGACGGCGTGTTCGCCGAAGATCCGCGGGTCAATCCCGATGCTGAACTGCTCAGCGTGATCACTCACCGCGAAGTCATCGACCGCGGGTTGCGGGTGGCCGACGCTACCGCGTTCAGTCTGTGCATGGACAATGGGATGCCGATACTGGTGTTCAACCTCCTGACCGATGGCAATATCGCCCGTGCGATCGCGGGTGAGAAGATCGGGACGCTGGTCACCAGCTGAGGGAGGCCGTACATGATCGACGAGACCCTCTTCGACGCCGAAGAGAAGATGGAAAAGGCCGTGGCGGTGGCCCGTGAAGACCTGGCAACCATTCGGACCGGCCGCGCCAACCCCGGCATGTTCTCCCGGATTGTCATCGACTACTACGGCGCGGCCACCCCGATCACCCAGCTGGCCAGCATCACTGTGCCTGAGGCGCGGCTGGTTGTCATCAAGCCGTACGAAGCCGCGCAGCTGGGTCCCATCGAGACCGCCATCCGCAATTCCGATCTGGGCGTCAACCCCACCAACGACGGCACCTTGATCCGAGTGGCCGTGCCCCAGCTGACCGAGGAGCGTCGCCGCGAACTGGTCAAGCAGGCCAAAGCCAAGGGCGAGGACGCCCGGGTCTCGGTGCGCAACATCCGCCGCAAGGCGATGGAAGAGCTGCATCGCATCCGCAAGGACGGGGAGGCCGGCGAAGACGAGGTCGGCCGGGCCGAGAAGGAACTCGACAAGACCACGCACCAGTACGTCGCGCAAATCGATGAGCTGGTCAAACACAAAGAAGACGAGTTGCTCGAGGTCTAGCGACCGCACGGCAGACGACACCCGTGGCAGACACCGACACCGGCGCAGGCGTCCCCGCCCAGGGGCCGGTGCAGGGTTCGCTGCCGAATGCGGGGCCCCTGGCCTCGCGTGCCGGGCGCAATCTGCCGGTGGCGATCCTGGTCGGCGCACTGTTGGGCGGCGGTGTCATCGCGAGCCTGAAGTACGCACCGCATGCGTTCGTCGCCATCGTCGCCGTCGGGGTCCTGCTGGGCACGCTCGAGGTCGGACGGCGGTTGCGGGCCGCCGGATACGTGATCCCGATGATCCCGCTGGTGATCGGCGGCCAGGCCACCGTGTGGTTGACATGGCCGTACGGCACCCGCGGCGCACTGGCCGGCTTCGGCGGCACCGTCGTGGCGTGCATGATTTGGCGGCTGCTGAGCCGCCACGGTCGGCGGGCGGCTCACGGCACCGACGCCGCTCCGGCCAACTATTTGCGCGACGTGTCGGCCACGGTGTTCCTGGCCGCCTGGGTCCCGCTGTTCGCCTCGTTTGCCGCATTGCTGATCTACGACCATGACGGCCCCGGACGGGCGTTTTGCTTCGCGATCGGCGTGGCCAGCTCGGACATCGGCGGATACGCGGCAGGGGTGCTCTTCGGTAGACATCCGATGGTGCCGGCGATCAGCCCGAAGAAAACCTGGGAAGGTCTGCTCGGCTCGCTGGTGTTCGGGGTGACCGCGACCACGCTCAGCGTCGGATATCTCACCGGTAAGCCGCTGTGGATCGGCGTGTTGCTGGGTCTGACCGTCGTGTGCGCGGCGACACTGGGCGACCTGGTGGAATCCCAGGTCAAACGTGACCTCGGGATCAAGGACATGGGCAGCCTGCTGCCCGGGCACGGCGGGGTGCTGGACCGCTTCGACGGCTTTCTGCTGTCGGCGGTGGCGGCGTGGGTGGTCCTGACGCTGGTTCCCTGACCCTCGTGGACCATGGTGCGCCTGCCACACTGGACCCCGATGAGGCAGCAGCTGCGATTCGATGCGCCCCGGCGGGCGCGTCCGCCGCGGCATCTGGCCGATCTCGACGCGGCGGGTCGCGTGGCCGCGGTCGCCGAACTGGGCCTACCGTCGTTTCGGGCCGACCAGCTCGCGCACCACTACTACGGGCGGCTCGTCGCCGATCCTCGGCAGATGAGCGACCTGCCCGCGGCGATTCGCGACCGGGTCGCCGCGGCCCTGTTCCCGCAGTTGCTGACCGCTTCCCGCGACATAACCTGTGATGCGGGCCAGACCCGCAAGACCCTGTGGCGGGCTGTCGACGGCACCGGCCTCGAGTCGGTGTTGATGCGCTACCCGCGGCGCCACACCGTGTGCATTTCCTCGCAGGCCGGCTGTGGGATGGCGTGCCCGTTCTGCGCCACCGGGCAGGGCGGGCTGCGCCGCAACTTGTCGGCGGCAGAGATCCTCGAACAGGTCCGTGCTGCCGCCGCGACGGTCCGCGACCAGTGGGGCGACCGGCTGTCCAACGTGGTTTTCATGGGGATGGGTGAGCCGCTGGCCAACTACGCCGAGGTGGTCGCCGCGCTGCGCCGCATGACCGCAGCGCCACCGCACGGGTTCGGCCTCTCGGCCCGGTCCGTCACCGTGTCGACGGTCGGCCTGGCCCCGGCGATCCGCAAGCTCGCCGACGAACGGCTTGCCGTGACCCTGGCGCTGTCGCTGCACGCGCCCGACGACGAACTGCGAAACACGCTGGTGCCGGTCAACAAGCGGTGGAAGATCAGCGAGGTGATCGGGGCCGCCCGGCACTACGCCGAGCTGACCCGACGGCGGGTGTCGGTCGAATACGCGCTGATTCGCGACGTCAACGACCAGCCGTGGCGGGCCGACTTGCTGGGCACGCTGCTCCACCGCACGCTGGGGCCGCTGGCGCATGTGAACGTCATCCCCCTCAACCCGACACCGGGCAGCAACTGGCAGGCCAGCCCGCATCTCGTGCAGCGCGAATTCGTCCGGCGGGTACGGGCGCGGGGGGTGTCCTGCACGGTGCGCGACACCCGCGGCCGAGAGATCGCCGCCGCCTGCGGGCAGCTGGCCGCCGGGCTGTGAGCTGTGCGCGCTGCTTGCGCCGAATCGCCGACTGCGCCGCCACCCATGCCGTAGACTTCTCGGGGGGCGTTAGGGGGTTTGCGATGAGAATGTGCTTGTCTCGGGTGCGCATGGTCGCCGTCGGCGCCGTCGCGGTAGCGCTCGTGGTTGGCCTGGGCGCGCCACCCCGCGTCCACGCGGCCGACGACCGTCTGCAATTCACCGGCACCACGCTGACCGGAGCTCCCTTCAACGGCGCGAGTTTGCAGGGCAGGCCCGCCGTGCTGTGGTTCTGGACGCCGTGGTGTCCGTTCTGCAACGCCGAGGCTCCGGGGGTGAGCCAGGTGGCGGCCGCAACTCCGGCGGTCACCTTCGTCGGGATCGCGGCCCACTCGGACCTCGCGGCGATGCAGGACTTCGTCGCCAAGTACAACCTGAACTTCACCAATCTCAACGACGCCGACGGGTCGATCTGGGCGCGCTACAACGTGCCCTGGCAGCCGGCTTACGTGTTCTATCGGGCCGACGGCAGCTCCACCTTCGTGAACGACCCCACCTCGGCGATGTCCGAGCAGGAGCTGGCCGACCGGGTGGCCGCGCTGACGTCCTGACCGGTGAACCAGGGACTGGTCGGGCTGGCCTTCGCCGCCGGGTTGGTGGCGGCATTGAATCCCTGTGGTTTCGCCATGCTGCCCGGCTACCTGGTGCTGGTGGTGCGCCGGGAGGGGACCGGCACGGCGTCGGTGCCGGCTGCGGTCGGCCGTGCCGTGCTGGCCACTCTCGGGATGGTGCTGGGGTTCGTGACGGTCTTCGGTGCGTTCGCGGCGCTGAGCATATCGGCGGCCACGGCAGTGCAGCGCTACCTGCCCTACGTCACGGCAGTCGTCGGCCTCGCCCTGGTCGCCATCGGGGGGTGGCTGCTATCCGGCCGCCCGGTCACGCTGGTGGCGCCCGGCGCCGCGCGGTGGGCGCCGACCGTGCGGCTGGGGTCTATGTACGGCTACGGCGTGAGCTACGCGGTCGCCTCGCTGTCGTGCACCGTCGCCCCGTTTGTGGCCGTCACCGCGGCGGCCGTTCGCCGCGGCTCGCTGCTCGCGAGGGTGTCGGTCTATCTGGCGTACCTCGCCGGGCTCACTCTCGTCGTCGGTGTGTTGGCGGTCGCCGCCGCTTTCGCGAGTTCGGCGCTGGCGACCCGGCTGCGGCGCGTCCTGCCACTGGTCAACCGGGCCGGCGGTGCGCTGATGGTGCTGGTGGGGCTGTATGTGGGCTACTACGGCTATTACGAGGTGCGCCTGCTTCGTGCGCACGGGAATCCCGCCGACACGGTGATCGCGGCCGCGGGCCGACTGCAAGGAGCGCTGGCCGGCTGGGTGCACCGCCATGGCGCGGCGCCGTGGCTGCTGGCGCTGGTTGCGCTGATGGCCGGAGCGCTCGCCACGGCCGGATACCTGAGGGAACGTCGCGCGCCCAAGCGCTAGCGGCGTGGGTCAGTAAGAGTTCGTGCGGGTCTAGTCTAGTGGTGCGCGCAGACAATGATCGGTTTCACTGTGCGCTGAGGGTGACGGTCGTCGGCGTGCGGCGCCTGGAAACGGCGGGCTAACGACGAGGCCACATCTAAGGATCTAGGGCCGTTACCTGAGCCAGCCGCGGCGGCGGCCCCACCAGTCACGCACGGTCACGAAAAGCGTCAGCGCGGCGAAGCAGACCAAAAACCAGTCCTCGATATGGCCCACGTGATTGCCGCGCAGCAGGCACAGCAGAAAAATAGTGGCGAACAGCCCCACCAGGTGCCAGGTCCGGTAGTTGATCTTGCTCCAGCCCCACCGTGCGGACGGCACGTCAGCGACGTCGACCCCGGTGTGGCGCTCAACCTCGGTACCGACCACAGCGACTCCCTCAAATTGCGCTCTGAACTCGTGACGCCCCGATATTCTCACACAGCCGCGCCCGGTGAGAGGCTGCGGGCGGCACGGGCCCTGGCCGCGGCACAATAGACGGGTGACGAACCGTCGCCGCAAGATTTTGGTGCTCGGCAGCACGGGCTCTATCGGCACCCAGGCGCTGGAGGTCATCGCCGCCAACCCGGATCGCTTCGAGCTGGTCGGCCTGGCCGCCGGGGGCGCGAACCCGGACCTGCTGGCACGCCAGCGCGCCGAGACCGGGGTGACCAACATCGCCGTCGTCGACGAACGCGCTGCGCAGGCGATCGGTGACGTGAGCTATCGGGGCCCGGATGCCCTGAGCCGGTTGATCGAGAACACCGAGGCCGACGTCATCCTCAACGCGCTGGTCGGGGCGCTGGGTCTGCGCCCGACGTTGGCCGCGCTGGCGACCGGGGCCACGTTGGCCCTGGCCAACAAGGAGTCGCTGGTCGCCGGTGGTCCGCTGGTGTTGGCGGCCGCTGCACCCGGCCAGATCGTGCCCGTCGACTCCGAGCACTCCGCGCTGGCCCAATGCCTGCGTGGCGGTGCCCCCGACGAGGTCGCAAAACTGGTGCTCACCGCCTCCGGCGGACCATTCCGCGGCTGGTCGGCCGCCGACCTCGAGCATGTCACCCCGGCGCAGGCCGGCGTTCATCCCACCTGGTCGATGGGTCCGATGAACACCCTGAACTCGGCGTCACTGGTGAACAAGGGCCTCGAATTGATCGAGACCCACCTGCTGTTCGGCATCGACTACGAGCGCATCGAGGTGGTCGTCCACCCGCAGTCGATCGTGCATTCGATGGTCACCTTCACCGACGGATCGACGATCGCGCAGGCCAGCCCACCGGACATGAAACTGCCGATCTCGTTGGCGCTGGCCTGGCCGGATCGGGTGCCCGGCGCGGCCGCCGCCTGCGATTTTCGCAGCGCGGCGAGTTGGCATTTCGAGCCGCTGGACACCGACGTCTTCCCCGCCGTAGAGCTGGCCCGGCACGCCGGCCTGGCCGGCGGCTGCATGACCGCGGTCTACAACGCCGCCAACGAGGAGGCCGCCGCGGCCTTTCTTGCCGGCCGGATCGGATTCCCCGCGATCGTGCACACCATCGCCGACGTGTTGCACGCCGCCGACCGCTGGGCCCCGCGCTGGGGTGCGGCACCCGCTACCGTGGAAGACGTAGTCGACGCGCAGCAGTGGGCCCGCGAACGGGCCCAGCGTGTCGTCGGCGAACGCGGTCGCAGAAAGGTGGCAGCAACCCGATGATGTTCGTTGTCGGCATCGTGGCATTTGCGTTTGCCATCCTGGTGTCGGTGGCGCTGCACGAGTGCGGCCACATGTGGGCGGCGCGGGCCACCGGCATGAAGGTGCGGCGCTACTTCGTCGGCTTCGGTCCCACGCTGTGGTCGACCCGGCGCGGTGGAACCGAGTACGGCCTCAAGGCAATTCCGGCGGGCGGCTTCTGCGATATCGCCGGAATGACCGCGGTCGAGGAGCTGGCGCCCGACGAGCGGGACCGCGCCATGTACAAGCAGCCGACCTGGAAGCGCAGCGCCGTGCTGCTCGCCGGACCCGGGATGAACTTCGTCATCGGATTGGTGCTGATCTATGCCATCGCGGTGATCTGGGGGTTGCCGAACCTGCATCCGACGACGGCCGCGGTGATCGGCGAGACCACCTGTGTCGCGCCGGAAATCACCAAGGGGCAGTTCGGGCCGTGCACCGGGCCGGGCCCGGCGGCGACCGCCGGGCTGCGTAGCGGCGACGTCGTCGTCAGGGTCGGCGACAAAGACGTGCACACCTTCGAGGACATGGCCGCCGCGATACGGCAACAACACGGCACGGTTCCGATCGTCGTGCAGCGCGACGGTCATCGGATGACCTTCGAGGTGACCGTCACCCCGGCGCGGCGCTGGCTGCACGAGCATGACACCGAGCCGTCGACCGTCGGGATGATCGGCGTCGCCCCGCCGCTGCCCGGACTGACCCACTACAACATGCTCACCGCGATTCCGGGCGCCGTGGTCTTCACCGGCGACTTGAGCGTCGAGCTCGCCAAGGCGCTGGTGGCGATCCCGTCCAAGGTCGGCGCACTGGTGCATGCGATCGAGGGCGGCCAGCGCAGCCCGGATACCCCGATCAGCGTGGTCGGCGCGTCCATCATCGGCGGCGACACCGTCGATCACGGCCTGTGGCAGGCGTTCTGGTTCTTCCTGGCCCAGCTCAACCTCATTCTGGCTGCGATCAACCTGGTGCCGCTGTTGCCGTTCGACGGCGGCCACATCGCGATCGCGGTCTACGAAAAAATCCGCAATAGCATCCGCTCGTCGCGCGGCATGGTCGTCGCCGCGCCGGTGAACTATCTCCGACTCATGCCGGCCACCTACGTAGTCTTGGTGCTGGTCGTCGGCTACATGCTGTTGACGGTCACCGCCGATCTGGTCAATCCGATCAGGCTGTTCCAGTAGGAGAGACCCATGGCCACCGGCCAAGACATCAGCCTGGGCATGCCGGCATCCCCACCACCGACGTTGGCCCCGCGCCGGCCGACACGCCAGCTGATGGTCGGCGACGTCGGGGTGGGCAGTGATCACCGGATCTCGGTGCAGTCGATGTGCACGACCAAGACCCACGACGTCACTGCGACGTTGCAGCAGATCGCGGAGTTGACCGCTGCGGGCTGCGACATCGTGCGGGTAGCGTGTCCGCGCCAGGAGGACGCCGATGCACTGGCCGAGATCGCCCGGCACAGCCAGATTCCGGTGATTGCCGACATTCACTTCCAGCCCAAATACATCTTCGCCGCGATCGATGCGGGATGTGCGGCGGTGCGGGTCAATCCGGGCAACATCAAAGAATTCGACGGTCGGGTCGCCGAGGTGGCCAAGGCCGCCGCGGCGGCCGGCATCCCGATCCGGATCGGCGTCAACGCCGGCTCGCTGGACCGGCGGATCCTGGCCAAGTACGGCAAGGCCACTGCCGAGGCGCTGGTCGAGTCGGCGCTGTGGGAGGCCTCGCTGTTCGAAGAACACGGCTTCGGCGACATCAAGATCAGCGTCAAACACTCCGATCCGGTCGTGATGGTGCGGGCTTATCAGCTGCTGGCTGCCCAATGCGACTACCCGCTGCACCTGGGAGTCACCGAGGCCGGGCCGGCCTTCCAGGGCACGATCAAATCCGCAGTCGCATTCGGTGCCCTGCTGTCGCAGGGCATCGGGGACACGATCCGGGTGTCGCTGTCGGCGCCGCCGGTCGAGGAGGTCAAGGTCGGCATCGCGATCCTGGAGTCGCTGAACC
This sequence comes from Mycobacterium sp., assembly GCF_008709575.1. Taxonomy (GTDB): domain Bacteria; phylum Actinomycetota; class Actinomycetes; order Mycobacteriales; family Mycobacteriaceae; genus Mycobacterium. Next base: position 8,749 of record NZ_VYIK01000067.1, on the reverse strand, counting down.
TGCGGCCCCGGTCGCTGGAGATCGTGTCGTGTCCGTCGTGCGGGCGGGCGCAGGTCGACGTCTACACGCTGGCCAACGCGGTCAGCGCGGGCCTGGACGGGCTGCAGGTGCCGTTGCGGGTCGCGGTGATGGGTTGTGTGGTCAACGGGCCGGGGGAGGCGCGCGAGGCGGACCTGGGTGTCGCGTCGGGCAACGGCAAGGGACAGATCTTCGTGCGCGGCGAAGTCATTAAGACGGTGCCCGAGTCGCAGATCGTCGAGACCCTGATCGAAGAGGCGATGCGGCTCGCCGGGGAAATGAGCAGCGGGATGGAAATCGGACCCGGCCCGGACGCGACAGCCAGCGGTTCGCCGATTGTGACCGTAAGCTGATAGAGGTCCGTTCGGGCCGCCTGCTCGCAGAAAGAATCGCTATGTCGGCTCCGTCCATCCACCGTGTGGTTGACGAGCGACCGGTGTCCGTGGTGCGCGATGCCGCCGCGGTGCAGCGCGTCTTCGACCGCGACCCGGTCGCGTCCTGCATGGTCGCTGCTCGGGTCGCCGAGCACGGGGTCGAGCCCACCGCCATCGGCGGCGAACTGTGGACCCGAGGCAGCGTCGACGAATCCCTGTGCTACGCCGGCCTCAACCTGATTCCGTTGCGCGGCACGACGACCGACTTGGCCGCATTCGCCGACAAGGCGATGAGCACACCGCGGCGTTGTTCGTCGCTGGTGGGCCGCGCCGAACTGGTGTTGCCGATGTGGCAGCGGCTGGAACCGAACTGGGGTCCGGCCCGTGACGTTCGGGACCGTCAGCCGCTGTTGGCGTTGAGCGCGATGCCGCGCTGCGCGATCGATCCCGGCGTGCGCCAGGTGCGGCCGAGCGAGATCGACGCCTACCTGGTCGCGGCCGTCGACATGTTCATCGGCGAGGTGGGGGTGGACCCGCGGGCCGGCGACGGTGGCCGCGGCTACCGTCGCCGGCTGGCCAACTTGATCAGCGCGGGTCGGGCGTGGGCGCGCTTCGAGCACGGCCAGGTCGTCTTCAAGGCGGAAGTGGGGTCGCAGTCTCCGGCGGTCGGCCAGATTCAAGGTGTCTGGGTTCATCCCGAACGGCGCGGCCAGGGGCTGGGCACCTCCGGTACCGCGACCCTGGCGGCGGTCATCGTCGGCACCGGGCGCATCGCGAGCCTGTATGTCAACGACTTCAATACGGTGGCCCGGGCCGCCTACGCGCGGGTCGGCTTCGCCGAAGTCGGCACCTTCGCCACCGTGCTGCTCGACTGAACCGCTATCCGCTCGACGGTCACGCCGGCGTGACGCCGGCAACCGTCACAACTTGGTTACGGTGCGCCTCCGGCCCGGCAACCGCCCCCTCTCCTAACATCAGCACCAATGGCCACAAAAATCACATTTGCCTCACAGATTACGGTGTTGGTGCTTCTCGCGGGCACCGTCCTACCGGCCTGCACTCCGCGCCCGAACGGCCCGGGCCCGGCGGCGCAGCGGTTCTTCGCCGCATTGGCCGCCGGCGACACCGCAGCTGCTGCGGCGTTGACCGACGACCCCGACGACGCGCGGGAAGCGCTCAACGCGGCGTGGGCCGGCCTGCAGGCCACCCGGCTGGACGCCCAGGTTCTCGGTTCGAAGTACACCGGGGACACCGGCTCGGTGGGCTACCGCTACACCTGGCACCTGCCGAAGGACCGGACCTGGTCCTACGAGGGTCAGCTCAAGATGGCCCGCGACGAGGGGAGCTGGCAGGTCCGCTGGACGACGACCGGGCTACACCCGCGTCTAGGCGAGCGTCAGACGTTCGCGCTGCGGGCCGACCCGCCGCGACGTGCGGCGGTGAACGAAGTCGGCGGGACCGACGTGCTGGCGCCCGGTTACCTCTACCACTACCGCCTGGACGCCCGACGCGCCGGGGAGCAGCTGGTCACGACCGCCCGCGCGGTCGTCGACGCGCTGCGCCCCTTCGACGACACCCTCGACCCGCAACGACTGGCCGAACAAGCCAGCTCCGCCGCTGCCCCGCTGGATCTGATCACGCTGCGCGCCGACGACAACAACCAGATCGCGCCGACGATCGGCGGGCTGCCCGGGGTCGTCATCACCCCGCAGGCCGAGCTGCTGCCGACCGACGACCGATTCGCGCCCACGCTGCTCAGCGAGGTCAAAAAGGCCGTGGCCGACGACCTCGAAGGCCAGGCCGGCTGGCGGGTGGTCAGCGTCAACCAGAACGGCGTCGACGTCGCCGTGCTGCACGAGGTGGAGCCGTCACCGGCGCCGTCGATCTCGATCAGCCTGGATCGCGCCGTGCAGGACGCCGCCCAGCGTGCCGTGGACAGCCAACCCGGCAAAGCGATGATCGTGGCGATCAGGCCGTCGACCGGCGAGATTCTGGCGGTCGCCCAGAACAGCGCCGCCGACGCCGACGGCCCGGTCGCCACCACCGGGCTGTACCCGCCGGGATCGACCTTCAAGATGATCACCGCCGGCGCGGCGATCGAGCGGGACATGGCCACCCCCAACACGCTGCTGAACTGCCCCAGCGAAATCGCCATCGGGCAGCGCACCATTCCCAACTACGGCGGGTTCGACCTGGGTGTGGTGCCGATGGCGCGGGCGTTCGCCAGCTCCTGCAACACCACGTTCGCCGAACTGGCCAGCCGAATGCCGCCACGCGGTTTGACCCAGGCCGCTACGCGCTACGGCCTGGGTCTGGACTACCAGGTGGACGGCCTCACCACGGTCACCGGCTCGGTGCCGCCGACGGTCGATCAAACCGAACGCACCGAAGACGGCTTCGGCCAGGGCAAGGTGCTGGCCAGCCCGTTCGGCATCGCCCTGGTGGCGGCCACCGTGGCCGCGGGCAAAACCCCGGTACCCACACTCATCGAGGGCCGGCCGACGACCGTCACCGGGGACGCCGAGCCGATCAGCGCGAAGGTGATCGACGGGCTGCGACCGATGATGCGGCTGACGGTGACCAACGGCACCGCCAAGGACATCGCCGACTGCGGTGAGGTGTTCGGCAAGACCGGGGAGGCCGAATTTCCCGGTGGATCGCATTCCTGGTTCGCCGGATATCGCGGCGATCTGGCGTTCGCGGCGCTGATCGTCGGCGGCGGCAGCTCCGAGCACGCGGTCCGGATGACCAAGCGGATGTTGCAGAACCTGCCGGGCGACTACCTGGCCTGAGGCTAGAGGCCCACACTTGCCAGATCGGCGAGAATTGCGGAGATGTCGACAGCGCTGTGCAGATCGTAGGCCATCGCCAAGCCATTGAATAACATTTGAACGTTGTCGGCCGTTGTGCCAGCCGGACTTCCTAAACTGTAGCCTAAATTCAGGGCCCAGGTGTCGAGATCGGTTTCGGCAACGTACAGGGCATTGAGTTCATAGACGAGCAGCGGATCGGTTTCCATCTGGGCACTGATCGCCGGAAAACTCTCGACCGAATTATTGATTTGCTGTTGAAAATCCAGCATATCGACGATAACGGGAAGTTCCTTGCCGTCGATGGCCGCAATGGCGCTGGAATCCTCGATTTTAGGCTCAAGCCCGGCAAGCTGACCGGTGATCGTCGTGCCTTCGGCCGCGAGCATGCTCAATTCATCGGAGACGGTTGCACCCAGCGCAGGGTCTGCAAGCAGTGCCGATAATGGCGCGAACGGTATTTCCGGGAGATGTGAGAAAAACAGTGCGTCTGCGAATAATCCGTAGGAGTTTTCGTATGCCGCCATGGCGTCGTAGGCACTCCACAGGTCGGCGAGGGCAAGCGTCGGCCCATCCGCGTCGGCGTGAGCACCCGCCGAGAGTCCCATGAATGCCGCGCCGGCAACCCCGGCACACAGCCCGGACAGGCGGGCCCAGCCGCGTCGGCTCATCAAGGCGAGAACAGTCATCAGTTTGCGTTAAAAACTGCTGAGAAAAATCTTGTAGTGAGAGTACCGAGGTCGGGCCCCGGTCAAGTGTCGCCGTGGGCCTGCACCGGGGGTTGGCCGGGCGAGCAGGTCTCACCCGGCTTCAACGCGACTAAACGCGCTTGCCAGTGCCCGGTCGAACGTCTTGATCCGCGTCACACCGCGCCGCTGGCAGCACGCCAGGTGCAGCAGATCGCGGGCACCTAAACCGGCATGGCGATTATGCAGTGCCCGTGCGTGCACGACGTCGGCCAATTCGACAGGCCAGACCTCCGACAGCGATCCCACCAGCGTCAATGCCGAGTCCAGCGTGGCGACTCGCCCGACGGGCAGGTAGGCGTGCAGCAGTTCTTGGGTCACCTCTGCGGAGGTGACCAGGCGGTCCTTGTGCTGCAGGCAGTGCTCGAAAAAATCCCGCGCGGGCATTCGCAGCGGATGCTCACGACCGACGGCGTACATGAAGACGTTGGTGTCGACGAAGATCACGTGGTCGCAACACCGCTGCGGCGGGACTCCTCGATCACCTGCAGGTGTGCATTCCAGTCCGGTTCTCGGCCGTCTTCCTGCGGCAACGCCGCGAAGAACTCGCGCAGATCCGCGACGGTGTGAATCGGCTTCTGGCGCTGTGCCTGCAGTTGTTTGAGCCCGGCCTGGCGCAGCCAGTTGCTCAGCGACATCTGCTCGGCGGCAGCTTGCTGGCGGAAAGCCTCCCGCTCCTCATCGGACAAGATCACCTGAACTCGGCTACTCATACGTAACTATCATACACACAGGCGCCGGCGCTGCGCGGCGATACTCAGCGAAGACAAATCAGTAAGCTTGCGGCATGCCCGTCCGTACCGCGCTCTCGCCCGGCGTGCTGTCCCCGACCCGACCGGTACCCAAGTCGATCCCGCGCCCGGAATACGTCGGCAAGCCGACCGCGCGCGAGGGCAGCGAGCCGTGGGTGCAGACGCCCGAGGTGATCGAGAAGATGCGTGTCGCCGGACGGATCGCGGCCGGTGCGCTGGCCGAGGCGGGCAAGGCCGTCGCGCCCGGGGTGACCACCGACGAGCTGGACCGCATCGCCCACGAATACCTGGTCGATCACGGTGCCTATCCCTCGACACTGGGCTACAAGGGGTACCCGAAGTCGTGCTGCACGTCGCTGAACGAGGTTATCTGCCACGGTATTCCGGACTCGACGGTGATCGAGGACGGCGACATCGTCAACATCGACGTCACCGCCTACATCGGCGGCGTCCACGGCGACACCAACGCCACGTTTCTGGCCGGCGACGTCGCGCCAGAGCATCGGCTGCTGGTGGAGCGCACCCAGGAGGCCATGATGCGCGCGATCAAGGCCGTCAAACCGGGCCGCTCGTTGTCGGTGATCGGCCGCGTTATCGAATCCTACGCAAACCGTTTCGGATATCACGTGGTTCGCGACTTCACCGGCCACGGCATCGGCACCACGTTCCACAACGGACTGGTGGTGCTGCACTACGACCAGCCCTCGGTGACCACCACCATCGAGCCCGGGATGACGTTCACGATCGAGCCGATGATCAATCTCGGCACGCTGGATTACGAGATCTGGCCGGACGGCTGGACGGTGGTCACCAAAGACCGCAAGTGGACGGCCCAGTTCGAGCACACGCTGCTGGTCACCGACACCGGCGCCGAAATCCTGACGCTGCCGTGACACGACGTGGCCGACTGTGCGGTTCGATACGCCGGCCGCGGCGTGTCGGGGATGAAACCGCACACTCGCCGCGGGTCCCAGCACCCGCTGCGGCACGGTGAGCGGGGCGCTGCTGGTCGCCGGCACCAGTTCGGACGCCGGCAAGTCAACGGTGGTTGCCGGGCTGTGCCGCCTGCTTGCCCGCAACGGTGTTCGGGTCGCGCCGTTCAAGGCGCAGAACATGTCGAACAACTCCGCCGTCACCGTCGAGGGCGGCGAAATCGGCCGGGCGCAGGCGGTGCAGGCGCGCGCCGCCGGTCTGGAGCCCAGCGTGCGGTTCAACCCGATTCTGCTCAAACCGGGCAGCGACCGGACATCGCAGCTGGTGGTCCGCGGGCAGGTCGTCGACGCGGTCACCGCGACCGGCTACTGGACCCATCGTGACCGGCTTGTCGGCGTCGTCACCGAGGAATTGGCCGCTCTGCGCGCCGAGTTCGACGCGGTGATCTGCGAAGGCGCCGGTTCGCCGGCCGAAGTCAACCTGCGCGCCACCGACGTCGCCAATATGGGACTGGCCCGGGCCGCCCAGTTGCCGGTGATCCTCGTCGGCGACATCGACCGCGGGGGGCTCCTGGCTCACCTGTTCGGCACGGTGGCCGTGCTGCAACCCGACGACCAGGCGCTGATCGCCGGATACATCGTCAACAAGTTCCGCGGCGACCCGACGCTGCTGGCGCCCGGGCTGCGGCAACTAACCGAGCTCACCGGGCGTCCCAGCTATGGCGTGCTGCCCTACGCCGACGAGCTCTGGCTCGATGCCGAAGACTCCGTCTCGGTGCTGGCCCACCGGGTGCTGGGCACACCGCAACCGCCGCGCGGGCAGCAGTGGCTGCGGGTCGCCGCGGTGCGTCTGCCGTGGATCTCCAACTCCACCGACGTCGAGGCGCTGGCCTGTGAGCCGGGGGTGCTGGTGCGGTGGGCGACTGAACCCGCCGACCTGGCCGACACCGACGTGATCGTGCTGCCCGGCAGCAAGGCCACCGTCGCGGACCTGGCCTGGTTGCGCGACCGTGGGCTGGCACAGGCCGTCGTCGCGCACGCGGCCGCCGGAGGGGTGGTGCTGGGTATCTGCGGCGGCTTCCAGATGCTGTGCGCCGCGATCGACGATCCGGTCGAAACCCGATCCGGCCGCGTCGACGGACTCGGGCTGCTCGACGCCGACATCGTGTTCGCCCCGGCCAAGGTGCTGCGGCGGTGGCCGCCGCACGGCTACGAGATCCACCACGGGCGGGTAGCGCGCTGCACCGAGGCCAGCTGGTTCGACGCGGACGGGGCGGCGCAGGGGTATCGCCGCGGGCAGGTGTACGGCACGCATTGGCACGGGTTGTTCGACGACGACGACTTCCGGCGCGAGTGGGTGAGTCGGGTGGCGGCCGCGGCGGGCCGTGACGGCTTCGTCGTGGCCGAGGACGTCAACGTGGCCGCCCGCCGTGACGCCCAGCTGGATCTGATGGCCGACCTGCTGGCGAGCCACCTGGACATCGACGCGGTCACCGGCCTGCTGCACGACGGGCCGCCGCGGCGGCCCACCCTCGTCGTCGGCCGGCGGGGTTCATCGGCGGCGGCGTGCGCCGAAACCACCCCCTGCCGGGCCGAATCGCTGTAGGTTGCTGACGTGCTCGCAACCATGATGACCACCGTCGACGGATTCCCGGTCCAGGTGGCCGTTTCAGGTCCGGAGAGCGGCTCCGTGGTCCTGGTGTTGGGCGCAGCGCAGCGCGAGCTGCACGTCTACGGACCGGTGTGCGAGCGGTTGCACAGGGCGTCGTTGCGGACCGTCGTGGTCGGTCCCGACTCGCGGTTGCGGGCCAAGTCGGTCGTCGGCATCCTCGACGTGCTCGACATCGACTGGGCGGTGCTGGTCGGCGACCGTGTCGGGGGAGAGTTGGCCTGGGAGTTGGCGGCGACGCGATGGGAACGCTTCACCGGCCTGGTGGCAATCGACCGCGGCCACCCGCGGGTGGCCGATCTCACCGGGGTGATCCGCGACGAGCACTGCCCGCCAGTGGAGATCAACACCACCGTGCTGGTCAGCACCCCGGCTGCGCGAGCGGTGGCCCGGGCCAGTCAGCGCTACGTCTACGGTGATTACCGCGTGGTGGAACTGCTCAGCCGGCGCAATGTCCAGGAGTCGACGGCGCAGCTGGCCGCGGAGATCGTGCTGCGCACCAGCACCTGGTAGCGACCCGGGGGCGGCCCCGCGCCTACGGTGGTGACGTGGCTGTCGCTACCCCGCCGGTGATCGGCATGACCACCTACCTGGATCAGGCCCAGACCGGAATCTGGGACGTTCGCGCCAGTTTTCTGCCCGCCGCCTACATCGACGGGGTCACGCTGGCCGGCGGGCTGGCGGTGCTCCTCCCGCCGCAGCAGGTCGGCGCCGGCACCGCCGACCGGGTACTCGATGCGGTGGACGGCCTGGTGCTCACCGGCGGCAGGGACATCGACCCCGCGGTGTACGGCCAGCCGCCGCATCCGGCCACCGACGAGCCCGGGCCGCAGCGCGACAGCTGGGAGTTCGCCCTGCTGCGCGGCGCGCTTCGGCGGCAGCTGCCGGTGCTGGGGATCTGCCGCGGGGCCCAGGTCCTCAACGTCGCGTTCGGTGGGACATTGCATCAGCACCTGCCCGAGGTCATCGGGCACACCGGGCATCAACCGGGAAACGCCGTGTTCGCCAGTCTGGTGGTGCGCACGGTGCCCGGCACCCGGCTGGCCGGATTGCTGGGGGACTCCCCCGCGGTCCGCTGTTACCACCACCAGTCGATCGCCGAGGTGGGTTCGGGTCTGGTGGTCAGCGCCCGGGATGCCGACGGCGTGGTCGAGGCGCTCGAACTCCCGGGTGACGGCTTCGTGCTCGCGGTGCAGTGGCACCCCGAGGAAAGCCTCGACGACATACGGCTGTTCACGGCGCTGGTGGACGCCGCACGGTCCTACGCCAGCCGGCGGCCAAGCGACCGCGTCCGGCCGGCTCGCGGCTGACCAGGCCCAGGCTGGTTGGTGTCGACGCATTAGCCCAGGAGGGTTGTCAGGTCGGTGATCAGGGTGGGGTCGGGGAGGGTGTCGAGGGTGTCGGGGGCTATGGCTGGGGTGGGTGTGAGGTCGGGGATGTGGAGGTCT
>NZ_VYIK01000066.1 GCF_008709575.1 Mycobacterium sp. | reverse complement strand
CAGACCACGGTGGTGATCATGTTGACCGCGCCCAAGATGGTGCCCAGACCGGCCATGATCAGGCCCACGACCCACAAGTCGCCGCCGACGCCGGGCGAGTGAATGGCGGTGGACAGCGGTGTGTAGGCGGTCCAGCCGAAATCCGCCGCCCCACCCGGGGTGATGAAGCCCGACAGCGTGATCAGCGCACCGAACAGAAACAGCCAAAACGAGAACGCGTTGAGCCGGGGGAACGCCACGTCGGGGGCGCTGATCTGCAGCGGCAGCACCAGGTTGGCGAACCCGAACACGATCGGGGTGGCATACAGCAGCAACATGACGGTGCCGTGCATGGTGAACAGCTGGTTGTACTGCTCGTTGGACAAAAACTGCAAGCCGGGCGCGGCCAGCTCGGTGCGCATCAACAGTGCCATCAGCCCACCGAGGAAGAACAGGCTCATGCAGGTGACCACGTACATGATGCCGATCGTCTTGTGGTCGGTGGTGGTGATCAGCTTGTAAACCAGCGTGCCCTTGGGCCCCAACCGGGCCGGAAACGGACGGTGCGCCTGCAATGCGGTAACAGGTGGTGCTTGTGCAGTCATAACCCCTCCATCGTCAGACGTTCCCGACGTCGGGGAACCTCAAACCCGAGATCGATGGTTTCCACCCTAATACCTCTGGGGGTATTGTGCGAGGTGGTGATTTGGTCGGTGAAATGTGTTTGCGCGGAGGGCGAGATGGCGTCCCATGACGTCGGCCGGGCCCGCAGCGCACGGCAGGGATGCCGTCGGCTGGTGGCGGGCCGATCGTGGCGGGGGCCGGCGGACCGATGATCACGGTCACCGCTCCGCTCTGGGTTGGCCTGATCGTCGGGATGCTCTTCGGCGGTATCGGCGAGCTCTGGGGCATCGGAAACCCCGAAACCCTGATCCGGCTGGCTCGTTGGCAGGACAGACTGGTGGCGGGTTGCATCGCCATCGTGTGCGCCGTGGGCGCGGTAAGCATCTATGGCCTGTATGCCCTGGGGTTTTCGATGCATTTTTCACCGAAGCCGACATATATTGCCGGTGTGGTCATCGGTGGACTTCTCTTCGGTGCCGGAATGGCTATTTCCGGGTATGTGCCGGGGTCTGAATTGATGGCCCTGGGAGAAGGACGGCAGGATGCTTTCTATGCCTTTCCTGGCGGTCTCCTCGGTGCGGCGGCCTGGACACTCCTCTATCAAACCGGATTGGGCGATTGGCTCGTGCACACAGCCAATTATGGCGATCTTATCGCGACCGGATCGATCCATCAGATTCGCCCGGCGCTGACGTTGCTCATCGCGATTGCCTACGCCATCGCACTTCTCGCCGTTGCGGCATTGCTGCCGCGCTATCAGGGTGGCACTAACTTTGTGACTCAAATGCTGCGGGGGAAAACCAATCAGCAGGATCAAGAATGGACGGCGGATACGGCCGCATACCTGGCGGAAGGCGGTTTGGGCCAGCCGACATCCGGCTGGCTGCAGAACATGGTCGCCGATGTGCCGACGAGCAACTTTTATTCGCGGGTGAAACTAGGGACCAATATTTTCGTCGGCATCGTGATAACAGTGGCGATTTTCCTGCATCAAATTTTCGGTGAATCGACGACATATTCATGGTTCGCCGGTCATTTATTTCTTCCTGATTTCACCTACAGTAAATTAGTGTTCCGCGAGATCGGCTGGGAGCCTTTTTCGGATATCGGCACTTTTCTGGGCGCCTTGATCTCAGCCCTGTTTGTGAGTCGGCGTTTTCAGAATTTCAGACCGGTCATCCCGCCGTCATGGCGTAACCGGTTCGGGCAGAGCCGGTCCAAGCGGGCACTGGGCAGCTTCGGTGGTTTTTTCCTCGTGATGTTTGGTGCCCGGATGGCGGACGGCTGCACCAGCGGGCACATCCTCAGCGGAGGAGTCCAGATGGCCGTCAGTGCCTGGGTGTTCGCGATCGCGTTCTTCGTCGCGATGATTGCGACTGCTCGTGTCGTCTACGGGAACGCCAGCGTCAAGGTGTCGGGATGACACGACAGGAGATGCGGCTGCTGGTCGTCGTCGTGTGCGGTGCGGCAGCGACGTGTCTGCTGGCCGGATGGTTGACCCACAACCACACGTCGACTCCGCTGACGCTGTCCGAGGTGCTGGTCCCGGCCCTGATCCCGGCCGGGCTCCTCGGCTACGTCACGGTCTACTACCGGCGGGGTACTTCACAAAGTGGCGGTCGACGTGATCAGTCGACAACCGAAGGGAGATGATCATGAACAATCAGCAACAGCAGGCGTCGATACCACGCGGGGCGTTCGGGATGCCCAAGCCGCAGGGCTGGACGATTGAGCGAGTCGTCAACCTGATGGCCGGTGTCATGGTGCTGCTTACCCTGACCCTGGGGCGGGTAGTTTCCGGCCGCTGGCGCCTTCTCACGGCGTTCGTCGGCGCAAATCTCATTCTCGACGCAGCGGTGGGGTGGTGCCCAAGCAGTGTGCTGTTGCATCGGCTGGGGATCCCCACCGTCGTCGAACGCGCCCAGACCCGTGCTGGGTGATCCCGTCGGCGCGGGCGGTCTTGTCGCTGCGCTGCCGTTAGGTTTTGTGATCGGACTCGCGCTGGGCGGTCTCGGCGGTGGCGGCTCGATTTTGGCGGTGCCGGCTCTGGTCTATGGGGTGGGCGAATCCGCCCACGCGGCGACGACGACATCGCTGGTGGCGGTGGGAGCCACCGCGCTGGTCGGAATGATGGGCTATGTGCGCGCAGGCCGGGTGCGGGTCGTCGCGGGGCTCATCGTCGGGCTGGTCGGGCTGGGGGGTTCGCTGCTCGGCTCCCTGATGAGCAGATCGATTCCCGACAACGTTTTACTGCTGGCGTTTTCGGTGTTGATCCTGTTAGCCGCGTGGCGCATGCACACCCGCCACACCGAGACGCCCTGCTCCGCAAAGCAACTGGCTGCCGTCGGTGCGCGGCAGGACTCGGCCACCGGCGTTGAAGGTGCCGCGCTGACGGCGACGGATAAAGCCGTCAGACATAGCGCCGCCGCGGGCAAAGTGGTGATCGCCGGCAGCATCGTCGGTTTTCTCACCGGGTTCTTCGGGGTGGGCGGCGGTTTCGTGATCGTGCCCGCGCTGGTCTTGGCGCTGGGCTATGAGATGCCCGTCGCCGTCGGGACTTCACTGCTGGTCATCGCCATCAGTTCGGCGGAAAGTCTGCTGTTTCGCCTCTCGAGCGAAGAGATCGACTGGCGGGTGGCGATCCCGTTCACGGCGGCTGGACTGGTCGGTGTGCTCGTCGGGGGCATGACCGCCACCCGGGTGCCGGCCGAGCGACTCACCCGGTGGTTCGTGTGGTTGCTCGTCGCGGTCGCCGGGTATACCGCAGTCCAGTCCGTGATGAGCATGTGAAGTTTCGCACGATTCCTGACGGATTCCTGACGAGAGGAATGTCACCTCATGCCTGCATCTGAGCAGTCGACTTTGGTGGTGCTGACGACCGGGAAGGAAGCTTTTGTCCGGGCCAATGCGGTGTTGCAGATGACGTTGATGGTGCGCAAGACCGGTGGGATGCCGGTGGAGTTGCTGCTGCTGGGTCCCGGTGTGGAGATTTTGCGGTCGAATCAAAAGAATTCTGCGCAGTTCGAGCAGGAGTTGGGTGAGCTGCGGCGCGCGGGTGTGCAGGTCAGTGTTTGTGAGGTGGCGCTGGCGAGCCTGGGGCTTACCCGAGACCAGATGTTTGATGCCGAGGTGGTCAAGGGTGGGGTGCAGGTGGGTACCCGGATCGGGCAGGGCTGGAATGTGCTGACGTTTTGACAGCGATCTCCTACGCCCTGAACAACACATCGACAGAAAGGATCTGCTGATGGGCACGGCCAAGCCGACGGTGGTGGTGTTGGGCAGCAGTTTCGCCGGGCTGACCACGGCGCGTTTCATCCGTGAGCATGCCGGGGATCGGGTTGATCTTGTGGTCGTCGACCGTAACCCGTATCTGACGTTCGTGCCGAACATCCAGATGGAAGTCCTGGCCGGGCACGACCCGCTGGAGACGATGCTGTTGGATACTGCGCCGATTCACGGCAAGGACGGCAACACGTTTCTCAACGCCGAGGTGGTGGCGCTGGACCCGGATACCCGCCGGGTGCAGATCGTGCCCAGCGACCGGCCGGGTTCTGCTGTGGAGAGCCTGGCCTATGACTATCTGGTGATCGCGTTGGGCAATCGGTTGGCCTATGACCGCATCGCCGGGTTCGGGGAGTACGGCGACACGGTGTCGAGCGGGTTTTACGGCAACAAGTTGCGGCGGCGGCTGGCGGCCTACAAGGGGGGTCCGATCGCGATCGGGTCGGCCCGGTTTCATCAGGGCCTGCAGGACAAGCCGGATTGGCTGCCGGTGGGTTTGGCGGCCTGTGAGGGCCCGCCGCTGGAGCTGGGGTTGGCGATGGCGCATTGGCTGCGCACCCATCGTCTCGGTGATGCCCACAAGATCACGTTGTTCACCCCGGCGCAGATGATCGCCGAGGACGCCGGGGAGGCGATCGTCACCCCGTTTTTGCAGATGGCCGCCCAGCAGGGGTTCGGGTATCTCAACAACACCGTCGACGTGGCGGGGCTGCACGCCGAGGGCATCGAGTTCGAATCCGGCGCGAGCCTGGAGGCCGAGATCAAGATCGTCATCCCCGACTGGGTGCCGCATCCGTTTTGGTGGAGCTGCCCATCAGCGACGAACGCGGTTTCGTGCTGACCGACCGGCGCATGCGCAACTCCCGCTATCCGGAGATCTTGGCGGTCGGTGACGCCGCCGCGCTGACCGTGCCCAAGCTGGGCAGCCTGGGCCATCAGCAGGCCGAGATCGCCGCGCGTCAGATCGCCATCGCCGTCGGGGCGCTCGGTCCCGACGACGCCGGCCCCGACTATCGTCCCGAAATCCTGTGTTTCGGCGACATCGGCGGCCACCAGGGCTTCTACATCCACTCCGACACCTGGTACGGCGGCACCACCAGCGTGTTCAAGATGGGCCATGCGCCCTACGCGATGAAGCTGGCCTTCAAAGAGATGTACTTCCGCACCGGCGGCAAACCCCCGGCCTTCGGGGTACCCGCCACCCACCTGCTCATGGACCACTTCCCCGGCGAATAACCCGGCGAATAACCCGGTAGCCGCGTCTTAGCCGACGAGGGTCCGGGCCGCTTTTCCGATACCCTCTGCTGCGGTGGGATGCTGGTCGGCGAACCGGGCCAGGTCATAGGCGGTCAGGCCGGCTGCCACCGCCTCACCGATCTGGCCGATGAGCTGCGCGGCGTCAACGCCGACCACCCACCCGCCGAGCAGCCGCAAGCTCTGGGCGTCACAAAACAGCCGGATCTCTCCGTAGGTGTCACCGAGGATCTGGGCCCGCGAGTCATCGGCCATCGGGTAGGCGGCCTCCACCACCTGCCGTGCCTGCTCGGCGGCTTTCGCCCGAGTCAGCCCCACGTAGGCGCCCTGGGGGGCGGTGAAAATCGTCGCCGGCACGGAATCGAAATCCATCCGGTCGACCACTCGGTTGCCTGCCAGGATATTGTGGGCGGCCACCAAGGATTGGCGTACCGCCGAGTGGAACAGCATGGACCGGCCGTTGACGTCGCCGGGTGCATACAGGTGGGGGTAGCCCGGGAGCTGCATCGACACGTCCACCGCCAAACCGTGGCCGGCCATCGCAAGACCCAGCTCTGTCGCCCCGTCGGGGATCACCGGCCGCCGGCCCACGGCCATCAGCACCAGGTCCGCGTCGAGGGCCCGGTCGGCCTCGCCGTCGCGGTAGTGCACCGTGAAGCCGCCGTCGTCGCAGTGGGTGACAGCGGTGACCGACGCGGACAGCTGGATGCTGATCGTGGGGTCGATGCCCGCGGTGAGCAATGTGACGAAATCCGGATCCATGCCGGCCAGCAGCCCCGGCAGCGCCTCGATCACGGTGACCTGGCTGCCCAAAGCGCGCAGCATGCAGGCCACCTCGAGGCCGACGTAGCCGCCGCCGATCACCGCGAGACGGGCAGGCAAGCTGGTGACCGCCGGTTCCAGCGCGAACAGATCGTGGCTGGTGACACACAATTCCGCGCCGGGGATAGGCGGCACGAAGACGTCGGCCCCGCTGGCGATGATGATCTGGGCCGCCTGAAACCGCTGTGCCGACCCCGCCGTGTTCACCTCGACGGTGTGGGGATCGACCAGCCGCGCGGTGCCCGGCACCAGGCGCAGGTTGGCACTCGCCGCCCGCAGTTCCCCGTCATGCTGGCGATAGCGATCCTTTTGCACCTGGTCTTTCCAGGCGACCACCTGCGCATAGTCGGGAGGCGCGCCCAGCGCCCCGAGCGCCCGGGTCATCGGCGCGGCGGAGACGCGTCGGTACAGCTCGGTGACTTCGTAGACCGCTTTCGACGGTACGCACCCCTCGGCCAGGCAATTACCGCTCATCACGCCCTTCGGGTCGACCATCACTACCTGCTGGCCCGCCCGGGCCAGCGCGAAAGCGGCCGGATAAGCGCCGCCTCCGGCGCCCAGCGTGATCGTGTCGATCTTTTCGGGTCCGTTCATCACCAGTTCTCCCGTAGCTTCCGGTTCCTCGAGCAGGGTGCGATCAGTGGAAGGCTAGCCGCCCCCATCGACCGTACGTCGACCGCCCGGACCGTGATCATCGTCAAATCAAACGTGTTCTGCCGCAGAGTCCTTGGTCAATTGTCGATGTGGAACACCTCATCGAGCGGTCGCCGGGGCGTCGGCGGGGGGACGTCTTCCCCGGCGGGTACCGCACCCACCCGCACCAACACCTGGGGCATCGCGTCACGGTCGAGGAGCGCTGCGACAAGCTCTCGGCTGGCCCGGAGCTCGGTGACATGGGTCACCGGGCAGGTGGCCAAACCGGCCACCGTGCATTCCAGCAGGACCGCGGACAACGCTTCACCGGTCGCCAACGCCGCGGCGCGACTGTCATCGTCGGTGGACAACACCAGAATCGTCGCATCGTCCTTGGAAATCTCGCGACGTCGTTCACTGTGGTGCGGACGTGGGAACACTCGCTCGATATCGACGCGACTGCTCTCGGCCTCCGACGGCAGGGAACTATAGGGAATACCTTCTGTTGCTTCGAATGAACCTGTCCACCAGTCTATTTCATCATGATACGAGGAATCGTAAAGTCGCAGTGACTCCGCGAGCTGGGATGCCTCGACCAGTTGCGGTCGCACATCATCGGGCATGACGTCAAGGTGCACGCCATGAGCACGGATCACCTCGCGCAACCTGGGCTCCAATGATTCCCATTCTGTGGCCACAGCGAACGGCAGCCTATCGGTGCGGCGCCGCGAGATCGCGTCAGCCCGGCGGCGGAGATCCTCGGTCACATCGGTCGGGGCAAAGCCGATGGAGGCCAGATGGGTCGGATCCTTCGGGTCGGGGAACCGCTCGACGACGGTGCGCCAACCGGCCGCGGCCATCGCCACCCGAAGATGATCGAGCACCGCACCGCAACTGATGAGAACCTCACGTCCCGACGGGTCGCCGAGCATCGACCGGCTTGGATCGACGAACAGCCGCAGCTCGCCGCCGCCGAACCGCCACTGCCACGGCTGGCTGTTGTGCAGGGAGGGGGCTCGGCAGGCCAGGCTCACCGCTTGTTTGACGAGTTCGGTATCTGGCATCGGCATGGCAGCCTCCACTCTCACGGTCAAGATCCGGGCCCGCTAACAGCAACACTAGGGCCGAGCCGGCCGGAGCAAGCAGATTTGCGCCTGGTCTGAGGCTCCGGTTTCATCGATGAGGTGGTATCTGAGATGGATCGTCGCAGCATGTTACTGATGACCGGGATCGGCGCGCTGGCGGCCGCTGTCGGTGCCCCGCAGGCGTGGGCCTCGCCGCAGCCGCCGGCCGCACCGGCATCTGCGGCCGGGCCGTATCTGTTCCAGGACGAGTTCGACGGCCCGGCGGGCGCTCCGCCGGATCCGGCCAAGTGGACGGTGCAGACCTGGCAAGACGACGTGTTCCCGCCGGTCGAGGGGATCTACCGCGCCGAGAATGTGTTCCTCGACGGCCACTCCAATCTCGTCCTGCGCGCCAGCCGCGACAACGGCGAGTATTTCAGCGGCAAAGTGCGGGGCAACTGGCGGGGCCTGATCGGCACCACCTGGGAGGCGCGGATCAAGCTGGACTGTTTGTTCCCCGGCTTGTGGCCTTCCTACTGGGCTGTCAACGAGGATCCGCTGCCCGACGGCGAGGTCGACATCTTCGAGTGGTACGGCAACGGCGAGTGGCCGCCGGGAACCACCGTTCACGCGGCATCCAACGGGAAGACCTGGGAAGGAAAATCGATTCCGGGATTGGTCGACGGCGGTTGGCACACTTGGCAAATGCGTTGGGACGAGAAGGGTTTTGCTTTCTCACGGGACGGGGCGCAGTACTTCAGCGTTCCGCCGAAACCCATCCACGTCTACGGCGGCGACCCCGACGACCTGCGATGGCCGTTCAACGAACCCGGTTATTGGCTGTCGCCGATGTTCACTCTGGCCGTGGGTGGAGTCGGCGGCGGCGATCCCGCGCTGGGTACGTTCCCGTGCACGATGCTCGTCGACTACCTCCGCGTCTGGTAGCGATGCACCCCGCTATGGGCGCTGCGCCTTGATCACCTGAACCAGGTTGAACTGCCAGCGCCCCACGAGCCGGAAGCCCAGGTCGTGGGGGACCCCGAAGCTGGGAGTGGCTCCGAAGCGCGGGCCGGGCGCCAGCCGCTCGCCCTGCTCGTGAGCAGGTGCCGACTTGTCGGCCTCGGTGATGATCCACACCACGCGGCAGTGGCTCAACGGCTCGGCGACGACCTGCGGTATCAGGTTGGTATCGAAGACGTCGTTGCGGTCGGTCGCTCGTCGCCACAGGGTGAGGTCGACGAGTTTCCGGTAGGCATCCGGTCGCGCCGCCAGCAGTGGGCGCATCGGGGCTGGCATGAACGTCACCGTGTCGTTGACGAGCAAGCAGTCACCCTTGGCTGCTTTCGCGGCGATCAGATCGGCGACCTGGCTGTAGTCCATTCCGTATTTTGCGTAGGGATTACGTTGCGCCAGAAAATAGTTCGGTGCTGCGGCGACGGCAAAAAGGACGACGACAACAGTCGCCGCCCACGGCGAGACGGCCAGGGCCCCGATGCACACGCCCAGGATCAACGCCACCGCGGGCGCGGTGAAGCACAAGTAGCGCGGGGTGTAGATCGGGTGCACCCACGCCGACCAGGTGACGATCAGCGCGGTCGGTATCGCCAGCCACCCGATGGCCAGGCCCAAAAGCTGCCGATCGGCCGGCACTAATCGAGCAGATGTCCAGCGCCACCGAAAGATCGCAGCAACCACGACCAGCGCGGACATCATCGCGAAGGGCGGGCTTCGTTCGAAATACTGTTGCACGACGACATCTTCGATGGTGCGGCGCCCAATGGGAGCGATCCAGCCGATCTGGTGTGCCTGGCCGACGACCACCACCATAAACGGCGCCACGGCACACCCCGCCAGGACCGCCGTCGTGGCGAAGTGCGCCAACACCTTTGGCGTGCGATAAAAGATGCCGATAAAAACGGCGTGTGACACCAACAGCAACACCAGATAGACGTCGAGCAGAATAGCTGTCGCCGAGGCGATTCCGTAAGACAGCCACACCAGGGCGCTGTCACGTCGCGCAGCATAGAGGAGTAGTACCGTCAGCCACACGGCGGCCATCATCGACAATCCGTACGGGCGAGCCTCGACGCCTGCCCAGGTCGAGCGGGGCAAGAGCCCGCAGATCACCCCGGCGACCACCGCGACCGTGCGCGACGAGAACTGTTTGCCCAGCATCACGACTCCGGCTGCGGCGCCACCGATGGCCAGGCCACTGGGCGCGCGGGACCAGAACTCGGTGGGCGGGACCAGGTCGAACCAGCCGTGCATCAGCAGGTAGTACAGGCCGTGGACGGCATCGACATTGCGCAACATCGGCCACAGCTGGCCCAACGTTCGACTGTAGGAGGCCGAAATGGTTGCGGCCTCGTCGTACCAGAAGGACGGTCGGCCGGCGCCGCCGAGGCTTATCGCGGCCGCCGGCACCCCGACGACCAGCGGATCCAGCTCGGCCGGCAGCCGTGGTATCCGGGCGCCGTGCACCGCGCCAGTACAGCACACCGTCGGCTCAAAGGATGCGCGCCTCGTCGGTCCCGTGGTTTCATGACGAGATATGCCCGAACTGGATCGACGTGCGGTGATGCTGATGGCCGGCATCGGCGTGCTGGCCGCTGCGATCCCGCTGCCGCGGGCCCGCGCCGGTCGGCTGCCGGCGCCGGCCGCGCCGGGTAACCCCGCCGCCGGCGCCTACGTGTTCCACGACGAGTTCGACGGCCCGGCCGGCTCGGCTCCCGACCCGGCGAAGTGGACCGTGGCGCGCGCCCGGGAGTCGATGAAGGACCCGACGTTTTGGGAACGACCCGAGAACGTCGGCCAGTACCGCGACAGCCGGCAGAACGTCTTCCTCGACGGCAAGTCCAACCTGGTGCTGCGGGCGGCAAAAGACGGCGACACCTATTACAGCGGCAAGGTGCAAAGCCGGTGGCACGGCGGCATGGGGCACACCTGGGAGGCGCGGGTCAAACTCAACTGTCTGACCGCCGGGTGCTGGCCCGCCTGGTGGTTGGGCAACGACGACCCCGGCCGTGAGGGCGAAGTCGACATCCTCGAGTGGTACGGCAACGGCAACTGGCCGGCGGCCACCACCGTGCACACCAAAGCCAACGGCTCGCAGTGGGCGACGCACAACCTGACCCTCGACAGCGCGTGGCACACCTGGCGCTGCCAATGGGACGAATCCGGGATGCGGTTCTGGGAAGACTACGCCGAGGGCGCGGCCCCCTACTTCACCGTTGCGGCGCATTCCATCGCGGACTGGCCGTTCAACGACCCCGGCTACACGATGTTTCCGGTCTTCAATCTCGCCGTCGCCGGTTCGGGGGGCGGTGATCCGCGAGGGGGGACGTATCCGGCGGAGCTGCTCGTCGACTGGATACGAGTCTGGTAGCGGCCGGCCGCGTTAGGGTCCAGATCGTGACCGAGCCGACATGCGCCAAGCTGGCCGATGGCCGCGACGTGCTGTTCTTCGCGTTGCCCGGTCACCGGCCCGCGCCGGTCGCCGACCGCCGGCCGCTGCCCCCGGCCCAGCCCGACCCGTCGCAGCTGCGGTTCGACCGGACGACCGGGCAGTGGGTGATCATCGCGCCATGGCGCCAGGACCGCACCTACAAACCGCCGCCCGGCCAGTGCCCGCTGTGCCCGGGCCCCACCGGGCTGACCAGCGAGGTGCCCGCGCCCGATTACGACGTCGTGGTCTTCGAGAATCGGTTCCCGAGCCTGTCCGGTGCCGGGGGGATCAGGCAGCCGGCGCCCGACGGGTTCGTGTCCGCGCCCGGCCGCGGCCGCTGCGAGGTGATCTGTTTTTCCAGCGACCACACCGGGTCGTTCGCCGAGCTGACGGCCCCGCACGCCCGGCTGGTCGTCGACGCGTGGCGCCACCGCACCGCCGACCTGATGGCCCGCCCCGGAATCACCCAGGTGTTCTGCTTCGAGAACCGCGGCGAGGAGATCGGGGTGACGCTGAGCCATCCTCACGGCCAGATCTACGGCTACCCGTATCTGACACCGCGCACCGCCACCATGCTGCAGCAGGCCCGCGAGTATCGGAAACACCACGGCGTCAACCTGTTTGCCGACCTGCTGGCCCGCGAGGTGGCCGAGGGCAGTCGCGTCGTCGCGCGAACCGGGCTGTTCACGGCGTTCGTGCCGTTCGCCGCACGCTGGCCGGTGGAGGTGCACATCTACCCGAACCGGTTCGTGCGCAACCTTCTTGACCTCGACACCGCCGAACTGGACGGGTTGGCCGAAATCTACCTCGACATGCTGCGGCGCTTCGACCGGATGTACTCCGCCCCGCTGCCCTACATGTCGGCGCTGCACCAATTCGCCGACGTCCACGGTCAGCGCGACGGCTACTTCCACGTCGAGCTGATGTCGGTCCGCCGCAGCGCCACCGCGCTGAAGTATCTGGCGGCCTCCGAGTCGGCGATGGATGCGTTCATCAGCGACGTGGTCCCCGAAGACGTGGCCGGGCGACTTCGAGAACTCCGGTGATGCTGCGATATTGCGCACCCGGGCGGATCAACCTGATCGGTGAGCACACCGATTACAACCTCGGCCGGGCGCTGCCGATCGCGCTGCCGCACTGCACCGTCGCGACGTTCACGCCCGCCGACGCCGACGCGGTCACGGTCCACAGCGACCGGATGGACGCCGCGGTGCGGATTCCGCTCGACACGACTCCGGGCCGGGTGACCGGCTGGGCAGCCTATGTGGCCGGGGTGATCTGGGCGTTGCGCACCGCCGGATACCCGGTGCCCGGCGGCGTGATGGCGATCGCCAGCGACATCGAGATGGGATCGGGCCTGTCGTCCTCGGCGGCGCTGGAATGCGCGGCCCTGGGCGCGCTGACCACAGCCGGTGGCGTGCCGATCGATCGCATCGAGCAGGCCCGGCTGGCGCAGCGCGCCGAAAACGACTACGTCGGCGCGCCAACGGGTCTCCTCGACCAGCTGGCGGTGCTGTTCGGGCAGCCGTCGGCCGCGCTGCTGATCGACTTCGCCGACCTCAGCATCGCTCCGGTGCCATTCGATCCCGAGGCGAGCGGGGTCGCGCTGCTGCTGATCGACTCCCGGGCCCGGCACCGCCATGCCGGTGGCGACTACGCGGCGCGGCGGGCATCCTGCGAGCGGGCGGCCGCCGAGCTGCGGGTGCCGTCGCTGCGTGACGTCGGCGACCTGGCGGCGCTGGCGGCGATCGGCGACCCCGTCGACGCCCGGCGTGCCCGCCACGTGCTGACCGAAAACCAGCGGGTAGTGGACTTCGTCGCCGCGATGGAGGGATCGGACTTCGTCGAGGCCGGACGTATCCTGACCGCGTCGCAGGCCTCCATGCGAGACGACTTCGACATCACCACGAGGCACATCGATCTGATCGCCGACGCCGCCGTCGCGGCCGGGGCGCTGGGTGCCCGGATGACCGGCGGCGGATTCGGTGGCGCCGTGATCGCGCTGGCGGCGGCTGAACGGGCGGACGCCGTCGCCCGGGCGGTGCGACGGGCGGTGCGGGCGGCCGGGTACCCACAGCCCGTGATCACCCGGACCCGTGCCGCCGGGGGTGCGCAGCTCCTAGACTGAGCGGCGATGACCGCGCCCGTGGGCTACGTGGACGTCCGGGTTTACGCCGAGCTCAACGACTTCTTGCCGGCCGAATCGCGGGGCGCGACCGTGCGTCGCCCGTTCCGGCCCCACCAGACGGTCAAGGACGTGCTGGAGGCGATGGGCGTTCCACACACCGAGATCGACCTGATCGTGGTGAACGGCAAGCCGCGCGACTTCGCCTGGCGCCCGGCCGCCGGTGACCGCATTGCCGCGTATCCGATGTTCGAGGCGCTCGATGTGGGCGCGACGGCCAGGTTGCGGTCGGCGCCGCTCCGCGATCCCCGCTTCGTGGTCGACGTCAACATGGGCCGACTGGCGTGGCAGCTTCGATTGTTGGGCTTCGACGTGTGGTGGTCCAGTGCTGCCGACGATGCCGAGCTGGTCGATATCAGCCTGAGCCAGCACCGTATTCTGTGCACCCGCGACCGCGGCCTGCTCAAGCGTCGCGCGATCACGCACGGGCTGTTCGTGCGCGCCGAGGATCCCGAGGAGCAGACGCTCGAGGTGATCCGGCGGCTGGATCTGCGCCGGCGTCTGGCGCCGCTGACCCGCTGCCTGCCGTGCAACGGGCTGCTGGTCCCGGTCAGCACCGCGGAGGTGAGCGACCGGCTCGAGCCGTTGACCCGCCGCTATTACGCTGCCTTCAGCCACTGCCTCGACTGTGGTCAAATCTATTGGGCTGGTTCGCATTACAGCAGGCTGGTGCGCCGTGTCGAAAGGTTGCGTTCCCGGCTCTGAAGCGGTCGTCGCCCGGCGGGCTTCTTCAGATCATCTGGTTCTTGGCGAGCCAGCGCATCACCGGCCAGCCGAGGAACACCGGCAGCCAGCAGGTGAGCACCCGGTAGAGCAACACCGCCGGCACGCCGACGGCCGCGGGTACGCCGAAGGCGGCCAGCCCGCCGATCAGCGCCGCCTCGACGGCGCCGATGCCCCCGGGTGTCGGGGCGGCCGAGGCCAGTGTCCCGCCCACCATGGTCACCACGGTGACGGTGACGAACGCCGCATGCCCGCCGAAGGCCTCGACGCTGGCCCACAACGCCAGCGCCGCCCCCAAAGTGGTGACGGCACAACCGAGTACGATCACAGCCAACCGCTTCGGCTGGCGCGCCAGCTGGACCAGGTCGGCGCCGACCTCGCCGAGTTTGGGACGCAGCTCCGCCGCCAGCCAGCGCCGCAACCTGGGCACCAACAAGAATGCGCCGACGATCCCCAGCGCCACCCCGGCGACCAGGTACAGCACCGTGGCGTTGGGGACGAAGTGGGACAGGTCGGCCGACGCGCCCGCCGCGGTGCTGAACACGATCAACAAGCAGACGTGCACGACCACCTGCACCGCCTGCTGCATCGCCACCGCCGAGGTGGCCCGCAGCGCGCTGAGGCCCCCTTTTTGCAGGAACCGGGTCGACAGCGCCAGGCCGCCGACGCCGGCCGGGGTGGTGGTCGCGGCGAAGGTGTTGGCCACCTGCAGAATCGTCAGGTTGCGCACGCTCACCGTGCCGTCGGCGCAGGCCCACAACGAGACGGCGGCACCCAGATACGTCAACGCCGACAGCGTCAGCCCCAGCAGCGCCCACCAATAGTTCGCGGTGCGCAGTTGGGAAAAGAACGCCGAAACCGTGCTGATGAACGGATAGGCGACATAGACCAGCGCCACCAGCAGCACGAGCTTCACGACCTGGCCCGGGGTGAACCGGGTGATGGTCTCGGCCTGGATCTGGTCCGTCCCGGTTTGGCGCATCACCTCGGTGCGGGCAGCGGCCGTGACGGCACGCGCATCCGGCACTGAATGCCGGATCCGTTTGGGCACCGCTGAGGTGGTGAGCCGGCGGGAAGCGGTCAGTACCGCCTGCGTGCCGAACGCCTCGATGGCCGCACCCACCGCCGAGGCCGCGTCGTAGAGCGCGGTGGTGGTCACGAGGAGCTGGGCGACGTCGGATTGCAGCTGGGCGTCGGTGGCGCCGTATTCGGCGCTGCCGAATCCGCCGAACAGCACGGTGCCGCCGTCGACGGTGATGTTCGCGCTGCGCAGGTCGCCGTGCGCGATCTGGTGATCGTGCAGGCGCCGCAGCGATTCCCACACCCGGGTGACCGGGGTCGTCGCCGCGCAGTCGGTGAGCGGGGCGCCGCGGTCCGGCCGGTGCGCGTAGAGCATCCAATTGCGCTGCAGCTCGGCCAGCGCGACGACGGACGTGTTGGCCACGCCGAGTTCGCCGACCGCGATCGCCATCAGCGCGCGGTGCTCGACGGCGCGGCGCATCGAGGCCTGCAGCGGCGCGGTTTCGGTACCGCGCAGCCGCACCTTCTGCCACAGCTGGCGCAGCGCGCCGCCGCTTTGGTCATGCGGGCCGTACAGTTCGACCACTGCCGGCTCGTCGGCTGCGGCCGCGAGCACCAGCGGACCGCGGCTGGCCGGGCGAACGACCGTGAACCCCGACACCACGACCCCGCGCCGGGCCAGCGCGCGCACCGCCCCGTCCAGGGGCACCTCCAGCGCCGGAGTACCCGAAACCAGCACCACCAACGCGCCGACGAACCATCCGACCGCCAGCCCCAGCAACGCGCGGGCCGGCACGACCGCGCTGATCACCAGGTGGATCGGCACGAACGCCAGCAGCAGCGTCCACCACGAGCGCCGCCACCGCGCGGGCAGCCAGGGTCCCGACACGGTGAGCACGGCAGCGACCATCGCGATCCACCGCGGGTCGTCGAGGAACTGCGACGGCACCGTGGAGAGCCGCTCGGAGAGGTCGAAGTGCCATCGGGGCGCGGCGAAGCGTTTGCCGCTGACCGACAACGCCAGAACCGCGATCAGCCCGGCGCCCGCGTAGGCGCCCAGCAGCCGCCATTGCCGGGTGACGATCAGGCTGATCAGGATCACGAACGGCAACGCCAAAATGGCGATGCCGTAGAGCGAATACGCCAGTTCGGATTGGGTCGGTGAGAGCACCCCGACGATCTCGGAGATGGATCTCTCCAGCGCCACCCACTGGGAGCGGGTGATCACCGAACTGGTGATCACCAACACCAGGAACACCGTCGCCAGCGCCAGCCGGATGATGTCGTTGGTCCGTCGGATCAGCGGCTGCAGCAAGCTGCCGGAAACGGTGATATCGCGGCCGTCGACTCGCATGGTCCACCGATCTTCTCACCGGCTCGCCGACAACCTCACCGGACACGGCCGTCGCCGGGACGCCACACCGTACTATCGCGGTATGAGCGCCTGCGCCGCGGCGGCGCTGATCTGATGCTGACGCGGCGGGCTCGGGCGGTCGCCGCGCTGGGCGCGGCGGCGCTGCTGGTCGTCGGGCTGATCACCGCCCCGCCGACGTCATACGAATACCAGCCGGTGCTCGTCGGGGACCCCGCCAAGCACGTCGACACCCTGATCGGTACCGGCACCGGTGGTGAGACGGTGGGCGAGATCAACGATTTTCCCGGCGCCTCGGTGCCGTTCGGCATGGTGCAGTACTCCCCGGACACCGTCGGCACCTACGCCGGCTACGACCACGACATCACCAGCGCCACCGGATTTTCCATGACCCACGCGTCGGTGGGCTGCCCCGCGTTCGGGGACATCTCGATGCTGCCGACCACGACTCCGCTCGGCGCGGCCCCGTGGGACGCCTGGGAGGAGATCGCCCACGACCGCACCGAGGTGGGTGTGCCCGGCTACTACAGCGTGCGCTTCCCCAAGACCGGGGTGAGCGCGGAACTGACCGCCACCACCCGCACCGGTGTGGGCCGGTTCCGCTACCCCGACAACGGTCGGCCGGCGATGTTTCACGTGCGCTCCGGCGCGTCGCTGGCGGGCAATTCCGCGGCGACCATCCAGATCGGCGCCGACCACACCACGATCACCGGGTGGGCGGTCAGCGGCGGTTTCTGCGGCAAGGACAACACCTACACGGTGTATTTCGCGATGAGGTTCAGCCGGCCGTTCACCGACTACGGGGTCTGGGACGGGGTTTCGATCTATCCTTCTGTGCGCCAAGCGTATTCGAGCTACGGCGGATCCAGCGGCGGGTACGTGACGTTCCCGGCCGGGGCGGAGGTGCAGGTGCGCACCGGGCTGTCCTACGTCAGCGTCGACGGTGCGCTGTCCAACCTCGCCGCCGAGGCTCAGGCGAGCTTCGACGACGTGCGCGCCGCGGCGTCGCGCCAGTGGAACGCCGCGCTGTCGCGCATCGCGGTGGCCGGCGCCGACGAAAACGACGTGACGACGTTCTACACGTCGCTGTATCACGCGCTGCTGCACCCCAATACCTTCAACGACGTCGACGGGCGCTACCTCGGCTTCGACGGCGCGATCCACACCGTGGCCGCCGGGCGAACCCAGTACACCAACTTCTCCGACTGGGACACCTACCGGGGCGCGGCCGCCCTGCACGGACTGCTGTTTCCAGAGCGCGCCGGCGACATGGTCCAGTCACTGGTCAACGACGCCGAGCAGAGCGGGGCGTTTCCGCGGTGGGCGCTGGCCAATGCGGCGACCGCCGAGATGACCGGCGACAGCGTGGTGCCGCTGATCGTGAACCTGTATGCGTTCGGCGGCACCGACTTAGACACCCGGGTGGCGCTGCGCTACATGCTCAACGCGGCCACCACCGGCGGAGCGGGCCGCGGCGGCTACATCGAGCGGCCGGGCATCGCCACCTACCTCGAGCGCGGCTATCTGCCGGTGTCCTCGACGCGGTGCCACCCCGGATCGATTCCGGGTGCCTCGATCACGCTGGAGTGGTCGGTCGACGACTTCGCGATTTCGCGCTTCGCCGACGCACTCGGCGAGCCCGCGACCGCGGCCGAGTTCGGCAACCGGGCGCAGTACTGGCAGAACCTGTTCAATCCCACCACCCGCTACATCTCGCCGCGCAACGCCGCCGGTTTCTTCCCGAACGGCCCCGGATTCGTGCCGCCACCGCCGGGCTGTTTCGGCCAGCCGGGGTTCGACGAGGGCAACGCCGCGCAATATGTCTGGTACGTGCCGCAGAACATCGCCGGGCTGGTCACCGCGCTGGGCGGTCGCCAGACCGTGGCCGACCGGCTCGACGCCTTCACCAAGCACATCAACGTCGGCCCCGACGAGCCCTATCTGTGGGCGGGTAACGAACCGGGTTTCGGGGTGCCGTGGTTGTACAACTACGTCGGTCAGCCGTGGAAGACCCAGAAGCTGGTCAACCGGGTGCGCAGCGAGCTGTTCAGTCCCACACCCGACGGGGAGCCGGGCAACGACGACCTCGGCGCGATGTCGAGCTGGTATGTGTGGGCCGCCCTGGGCCTGTACCCGAGCATTCCGGGCACCGCGATCCTCACCTTGAACACGCCGTTGTTCGACCGCATCGAAATCAGGCTTCCCGCAGGCAAATCCATTCGGATCTCCGCCCCGGGTGCCTCCGGGGCGCACCGGATGCGCTACATCGACGCGCTGCGCATCGACGGCCGGCCCTTCGGGCGGACCTGGCTGCCGGAGTCGGTCGTGCGCACCGGCGCCGAGCTGGTGTATGCGCTGTCGTCGCGGCCCGACAAGTCCTGGGGCAGCGCCGAGTCGGCGGCGCCGCCGTCGTTCGGTACGGGCGGCCTGGCCGTGACCGTCAACGTGTCACCGGCCGTCGTCGCGATCACGCCGGGCGCCACCGGGACCGTGACCGTCGACGCGCAGCGGATGACCGATGGCCCCGGCGACTACACGATCACCGCCGCCGGCGACGGGATCACCGCGGCGCCGGTGTCCGGCCGGTTCGCCGCCGACGGGTCGGCGCGACGATCGGTCACGATCGCGGTAGCGCAGTCGGTGCCTGACGGGTGCCACCCGCTCGTGCTCACCACCCGGGTCGGCGGGCGCGACCAGACATTCACGCTGCTGGTCGCCGTCGGCAAGCCCGCAGGTGAGATCTGCAGTCAGTCGCCGGGCCGGCCGTCCTGGCCCGCTGTGCCGGGTTCCCCGGTGGTGCCGGCCGTGCCGTCGGGCTGACCCACACCGGCGGGGCCGCCGGCGCCGCCGGGCCCGCCGGGCCCGCC
>NZ_VYIK01000065.1 GCF_008709575.1 Mycobacterium sp. | reverse complement strand
AAACTAGCTGAGGCACCACCACCGGCCACGCGCTCAAAGTACGTCAGGCACGTCGCCCGCTTGCCAGACGATTCGACATCAGTCAATATTGATGCATGTCGAATTGATGCCCGTGTCCCGTCACCGAGAGCGAGGTTTTCCTTCGATGAGCACGCAGCCAGGCACGTCCATTTCGGCCCCGGCGCCGACGCATGTCGTCGACAAGCTGTCGGTAGTGGACCGGTTTCTGCCGGTCTGGATCGCGCTGGCGATGGCGGCCGGGCTGGTGCTGGGGCGGGTGGTGCCGGGCCTGGGGAAGGCGCTGAGCGCGGTGTCGATCCACGGCACCAGTCTGCCGATCGCGATCGGGCTGCTGTTGATGATGTATCCCGTGCTGGCCAAGGTCCGCTACCGGGAGGTGGGGCGGATCACCGCCGACCGGCGAATGCTGGCGACCTCGCTGATCCTGAATTGGATCGTCGGTCCGGCCGTGATGTTCGCACTGGCCTGGCTGCTGCTGGCGGAGTTGCCCGCCTACCGCACCGGGGTGATCCTGGTCGGGCTGGCCCGCTGCATCGCCATGGTGCTGATCTGGACCGACCTGGCCTGCGGTGACCGGGAGATGGCCGCTGTGCTGGTGGCGCTCAACGCCGTGTTCCAGGTGTTGGCCTACGCCGCGCTGGGGGTGTTCTACCTCAACATCTTGCCCGGATGGCTGGGTCTGGCGACCCAGAGCCTGCACGTGTCCTTCGCCGAGATCGCGGTGACCGTGGCGGTGTTCCTGGGCATCCCGCTGGTAGCCGGCTACCTCACCAGGACGCTGGGTGAGCGCACCCGCGGGCAGGAATGGTACGAGTCGCGGCTGCTGCCGCGCATCGGCCCGATCGCCTTATACGGTTTGCTGTTCACCGTGGTGGTGCTGTTCGCGTTGCAGGGCAAGACCATCACGTCCCAGCCGCTGAACGTGGCCCGGATCGCGCTGCCGTTGCTGGTCTATTTCGCGGCGATGTGGGTCGCGGGGTTCGCCATCGGCCGGTGGCTGCGGTTGCCCTACGCCCGCACGGCGGCCCTGGCGTTCTCGGCGGCCAGCAACGACTTCGAGCTGGCGATCGCGGTGGCCATCGGCGTGTTCGGCGTCACCTCCGGTGAGGCCCTGGCCGGGGTGGTCGGCCCGCTGATCGAGGTCCCGGTGTTGCTGGGTTTGGTCTATGTGGCCCTGTGGCTTCGCCGCCGGCTCAGTTGGCCGCAGGACGTCACGGCGGCGGGCTAGACCAGGAGCACGCCGGCCGATGGTCGCGGACCCAATGTTGGGCTGCGAGTTGCACGGCGTCCCACGGTGATCCGAGCGGTGGCGTGTAGGACAGGTCGAGCTCGCTGATGGCGTCGACGGTCATGGCGTGATACAGCGCGGTGGCGAACGTGTCGACGCGCTTGGCGATTTCGGCGCTGCGGTGCCCGACCAGCTGGGCCCCGAGCAGCAGCCCGCTGCGTCGATCGCCGGTGATCCGCAGGTGCACGGGGGTAGCGCCGGGGTAGTAGGCCTTGTGGTCGTCGCAGACGCTGGCGGTGGTCACCGGCGCCCAGCCGCGCCCGGCGCTGCGGGCCTCGGGTTCGCGCAGGCCGGTGCGCGCGGCCACGAGGTCGAACACCTTGACCACCTGGGTGCCCAGGCTGCCGGCGAAGCGGGCGTCGCCGCCGAGCGCGTTCTCGCCGGCGACGCGGCCTTGTTTGTGCGCGGTGGTGCCCAGCGGTAGCCAGGTCGTGCCCAGCAGCCGGTGGTGGGTGTGCACGCAGTCGCCCGCGGCGAAGACGTCGGGCAGGTTGGTGCGCATGGCTTCGTCGACGACGATCGCGCCCTTGTGGCCGAGTTGGGCCCCGGCGCGCGCAGCCAGTTCGGTGTCGGGCCGCACCCCGACCACGACGAGAACGAGATCGACTGTGCGGCGGACTGTTTGGTCGTCGCGGCGGGCCGTCACGGTGAGCGCGCCGTTCGCTGCGCGCTCGACGGCGGTGACGGCGGTGCCGGTGAGCACGTCCACGCCGTGGCGGTGCAGTTCGGCGCGGATCAAGCCGCCCAGTTCGGGGTCGACCGTCGGCAAGACCTCGGGCAGGGCCTCGATCTGGGTGACGCGGATGCCGCGGGCGGTCAGCGCTTCGGCCATCTCCAGGCCGATGTAGCCGGCGCCGATGATGGCCGCGGTCTGCGGGGCGCGGGTGGTCAGCGAGTTCATCACCGCGAAGGTGTCGCCCATCGAGTGCAGCAGGTGCACACCGTCGTGCGGGCCCAGCGCGTCGGGTCCGATCAGACCGGGCAGCGGTGGTCGCGCGCTGACCGCGCCGGTGCCCACGATCAGCGCGTCGTAGCCCAGTTGGCCCACCACCCCGGAAGCGTCGACGATGTCGATGGTGTGCGCGTCGGCGTCGATGGCGGTGACCCGGGTGTCGGTGCGCAACCTCATGCCGGTGGCCTGCAGGTCGGCGGCGCTGCGGTGTGCCAGGTTCCGCCAGTGGGTGACCTCGCCGGAGACGTAGTAGGGGATGCCGCAGATGGAGAAGTTGGGGTAGGCGTCGGCGACGACGACGGTGACCTCGACGCTGGGGTCGAGTTCGCGGGCGCGCAGCGCGGCGCTGATGCCGGCGTCGCTGCCGCCGACCGCGATGACGTGACGGGTGGCCATGTGCGAACTCCTATTCGAGGGCTGCCGCGATGCGGTTCGCTCCGAGCGCTTCCAGATCGGCGACGGGGCGGGGTTCGGTGGCGAGCATCCGAACCAGCGCGGTGCGCTCGGCGAGCTCGGTTCGCACTGTGTCGATCAGCGGCAGCTCCGCGGCCGCGCGCGCCTGCAGCAGTGCTGAGCTCGGATTGGCCGCGGCCAACGAGTTGTTGATCACCCACGCCCAGGGGTGGATGCCGGCGCGTTCGAGTTCGGCCTGCAGGACTGCGGCTTCTGCGACCGGGGTCGTCTCGGCGAGCGTGACGATGATGACCTTGGTTTCCTGCGGGTTTTGCAGTCGCATCAGCGGTGTCACGAAGTGCGTGTTGCCCAGCTGGCGGGCCACCTCGCGATGGTAGGAGCCGGTGGCGTCGAGCAGCAGCAGGGTGTGCCCGCTCGGCGCGGTGTCGACGACCACGAACTGCCGTCGCGATTGCCCGATGACGCGGGAGAAGGCCTGGAACACGGCGACTTCTTCGGTGCAGGGCGAGCGCAGGTCTTCGGCGAGCATCGCGCGGCCCCGGGCATCGAGCGCGGCGCCCTTGGTGGCCAGCACGTGCTCGCGGTATCGGCGGGTCTCTTCGGCGGGGTCGATCCGCGACACCTGCAAGTTGGGCAGGGTGTCACCGATGGCAGCGCTGAGATCGCCGGCGGGGTCGGTGGTGGTGAGATGCACCGGGTGCCCGCGGCGGGCCAATGCCGCCGCGATCGCCGCGGCGATGGTGGTCTTGCCGACTCCGCCCTTGCCCATGCACAGGATCAGCCCGTGGTCGTGGCCGGCGAGCTCGTCGATCAGCTCAGCCAGGGCCGGGCCTGTGCGGTCGGATCGGGCCGCGGCGGCCGGCGCCGCAGCGGTGGGTGCGAACAGCGCGGCCACGGCGTCGAGGCCGACGACGTTGGTGGCCTTGAGCCCGACCTGGTCGATGGGCAGCGCGGCTAATTCGGCCGGCAGGTGCGCGATCGCATCCTGTTCACGGCGATAGATCGCCGTCGCCAGCGGGTCGCTGTCGTCGGCAGGGACCGGCAAGACCCCGTTGATCACGAGGTGTTGGCGGCGCAGCCCGATCGCGGCCAATTCGCGATGGGTGCGGGCGGTTTCGGCGAGCGCGGCTTTCTGGGCTCTCGAGACCAGTACCAGCCGGGTGCGTGCCGGATCGGCCAGCGCTGCCACGGCCTCGGCGTAGGCGGCGCGCTGCTTGTCCAGGCCGGACAAAGGTCCCAGACAGGAGGCGTCACCCTTGCCGTCGTTGAGAAAATCGGTCCACGACCCGGGCAGCTGCAGCAGCCGGATGGTGTGCCCGGTGGGGGCGGTGTCGAACAGCACGTGGTCGAAGCGTCCGACGTCACCGCCGGAATCGGTGAGCAGGTCGGTGAACTCGTTGAACGACGCGATTTCGGTGGTGCACGATCCGGACAGCTGTTCGGTGATCGCCCGGATCTCGGCATCGGGCAGCAGCCCGCGCACCGGAGCGACGATGCGTTCCCGGTAGGCGTCGGCCGCCTGCTGCGGGTCGATTTCCAACGCCGCCAGCCCGGCGACCGCGGGAATCTCGGTGACGACGTTGCCGATGCTCATCTCGAACACCTGCCCGATGTTGGATGCCGGATCGGTGCTGACCAGCAGGACCGTCTTGCCTTGGCGGGCCAGGGTGACCGCGGTGGCACACGCGATGGAGGTTTTGCCGACCCCGCCCTTGCCGGTGAAGAACACGAACCGGGGCGCATTGTCCAAAAACTTCATGGCGCAACCCGTCTCAACAGCAGGTGGTGTCGGCGCCGCCGCAGCACCCGCCTGCGCCTGTTTCGGTGATGTCGAGCATCGCCGGTGACGCGGGCCCGTCCGCCGCCACGCCGGCCCAGCGCGCCAGCTGGGCACGGTCGGGGTATCGACCGGTCATCACGGTGACGCCGTCCACCAGCACCAGCGGCAGCCCGTCGGAGCCGGCGATCTCCAAAAACGCCTTCACAGTGTGGTTTTCGGCGAACGCGAGGGGTTCGCTTGCCAGGTTGTAGCGCGCCACGTCACCGCCAAGGCTGCGGACGAAATCCATGTCGGCCGAAAACGTCACCAGGTCCTGGTCGACGTCCTCACCACACACGCCGGTCGCGCAGCACAACGCGGGTTCGAACACCTCGACTTTTACCGCGACTTTGCTCATTTCCAGCTCATTCCTACCTTCTCCGCTACGGGGGCACAATGCCGTCGGGGCCCTTCTCACAACCCTGCCCGGGACATTACATCGACTTAAATCGATAGATCAAGCTGATCTGACAATGTTGGCGCCGAAGATGATCGCTTAACACCCCACCAGCACAATGCTTTCATGCTTTGGCGATAGCTTGACGCCGACCGTTCATGCGTCTCTCATTGAAATATGTTGATCTCGACGCTAGGCGAAGTTGAGCAACGTGCTTCCGGAGCGGGCCCGCCACTCGACGTCGCCGAGGCAGCGGTGAAGCTCTTCGGTGATCCGTTGCGCGCGCACATCGTGCGCCTGCTCACCCGCGAGCAGATGTGCACCTGCCACCTGGTGCGCGACACCGGAGCGCGCCAGTCCACCATCAGCCACCACCTGCGTATCCTGCGCGAAGCGGGTTTCGTTGCCGCCGAGCCGCGCGGACGGTACACGTACTACCGGTTGCGGCCGGAGGCTCTGGCCGGCCTGACCGCCGGAATCGCGGAGCTCACCGTGCAGGCGCACCGAGCCCAAGCGGTGCGGCGGCCCTGTTCCTGACCCGACTGTGAACGCTCGCCGAGGTCTTGCGCCGATACCTCCCGCTGTCCAGGCGCCCAGCGACCCCGCGGCCTCGGCCCTGGCAGCCCGTTCTCACGGTGGATACCGTGGTAATGACAAACGCGACGATGGGAGATATGGGTGGCTCGTTCTTTTACCGAAGCGCAACTGCGTCAGCTCGCGGCGGACGGCGCGGCTCGCCTCGACGGTGCCAGCGCCGTCGACCTGCTGCGCTGGACCGATGAAACCTTCGGCGCCGACGGCTACGTGGTGGCCTGCAGCATGCAGGACGCGGTGATAGTGGACCTGGCCGCAAAAGTTCGTCCCGGCGTGCAGGTGCTCTACATCGACACCGGCAACGAATTCCCCGAAACCCTCGGCATGCGCGACGCGGTCGAAGCCAGCTACGACATCCGGTTGATGACCTTGCACCCTGAACCCGAGGTGCTGGCGCTGGGCACCAGCCTGTGCTACACCGACCCCGACGAGTGTTGCCGGCTGCGCAAAGTGGTCCCACTGACCAAAACGCTGCCCGACTTTTCCGCCTGGGTCACCGCGCTTCGCCGTGCCGATTCGCCGAGCCGTGCCAACGCGCCGCTGATCAGCTTCGACGAAAAATTCAAGCTGGTCAAGGTCAATGCGATCGCCGCCTGGTCGGACCAAGATCTCGATGATTACATCAGCAAAAACAAGGTCCTGGTCAATCCCCTGATGGACGAGGGCTACACGTCCATCGGCTGTGCCCCGATGACCACCAAACCGGCCCCGGGCGCCGACAAACGCAGCGGACGCTGGGCGGGGTTCGCCAAGACCGAGTGCGGCATCCACGTCCAGCCCTAGCCAACCGATTTCGTTAGGGCCTTTTCTTGTCGCCGGTATGGATGTGTACCGCATGGGTACCCGGTTTCTTCGAGAGTTGTTCCAGCAGACTCTCGAGGTGCGCCTTGTCGGTGTGCCAGTGCTGAACCGATTCGGGCTTCTGGGAGAGTTCGGCCAGGACCCGTTCGAATTTGCTGGGCTTCGAACCGTCCTTGCCGCGTGACGTTTCTGATCGGCGCATCGTTGTCACGTTGACCGCGGGCGGGATCGCCTTGCCGAGCGCGCCGCCGACCGCGCTTGCCAGGGTCATCTGGCCTGCCAGGCCTTCGATGGTCTTTGCCGCCACCACAGGGGCTGCCGCAGTGCCGGTACCGTGCAATCCGGAGGCAACCAGCTTGACCGTGGGCGTGGCCGCCGCCCAGCTCGGCGGTACCGATAACCCGCCCGCCAGCGCAGCGCTGCCCAGCTGCGCCGAGACCACCGGGGCGGCTGCCGCCAGGTCCGCATCCAGCGCCGTCATCGATGCACCAAATTGCGGCCCCGACGCTGCAGAAAGCCCCACCGAGGATATCGCGCCCTGCATCCACAAAATGTCGAGGTTCATCCCGAACATGGTGTTAACCAGGCCAGCAGCTCCCACCAGGACGCCTCTCAAGCTCGTATCCAGCAGATCAGCCGCGATCGACAACGGCGACGACGAACTCAACAGGTCGAGCAGCGACGTCATCGTCGGTGAGAACGTCTGCGCCGAAGTCGCGGCGTTATTCAGGATTGACGGTGTCGTGGACATCAGGTCGGCCAGCTGCGCGAGTACCGGCTGCACCCCGCCCGCGGACGCACCGATCTCCTGAGCGGCCGAGACG
Organism: Mycobacterium sp.; assembly: GCF_008709575.1. Taxonomy (GTDB): domain Bacteria; phylum Actinomycetota; class Actinomycetes; order Mycobacteriales; family Mycobacteriaceae; genus Mycobacterium. The sequence goes on along the minus strand of NZ_VYIK01000065.1, from coordinate 12,365 downwards.
GCCGGGGTCGCGGCGCCGCCCCGATTTGTCGTGGGGGGCGCGGGTGTGAACGGCGCCAACCGGGTAGCGGCCGCGGACGACGCCGCGTAGTTGTACATTGCGGCGGCATCCTGAGCCCACATCTGCGCGTACTGTGCCTCGACCGCCGTGATCGCCTGCGCGTTGTGGCCGAAGGTGTTCGTCGCGATCAATGCCGCCAACTCGCTGCGATTGGCTGCGATCACCGCTGGGGGCACCGTCGCCGCAACGGCTGCCTGGTAGGCGCGGACGGCCATCCTGGCCTGGACGGCGGCTTGCTCGGCTCGCGCAGCGGTGTCGCGCAGCCATGCTGTATACGGTCTGGCTGCGGCCGCCATCCGCGCCGCCGAGGGGCCGAGCCATTCAGCCGACAGCGACGACAGTACCGACGCGTAAGAATCTGCCGCGGAGCGCAGTTCGGCGGCGAGGATATCCCACGCCGCCGCGGCCTGCGACATGGATTCGGACCCGGCGCCGGCGTAGATACGGCCGGAATTGATTTCCGGCGGCAACATCCCGTAGTCCATCCCTGCCCCTTCGGTCTAGGGTGCCGCGTTGCACCGTGCGGTCACGGGTTATTCGTCGTTGTCTTCGGTTATCAGGATGATGTTTATGGTCGCATCGTCTGCCGGCGCAGCATCCGCGGTGCGCACTTTGCCCGCTGAGGCGGCGCCGGCGCCGGTCCCGACGATCGCCCGTCCGGCCAGGCCGGAGAGCGCCATGTCACCGAACAGGTTTCCTTCCTCGGCGGCAGTGACCGCTGCCGCGGCCGCAGCCGGATCCGACACCGGCACCAGCACTGCAACCGGCTTGATTTCCGGGGCCGCCAGCACCCAACTATGCGGGACGGACATGGTACTGACCAAAGCCGCACGGCCCACACTGACTGACACCGGGGCCGGCGTTGCCGAGCCGGCCAGCACACCTCCGGAACCAGACCCGCCCGGCACGAGACCCAGCACGACTTGGTCGAACTTGCCGGCCACGTTCGCAAAGTTGACCCCGGTTTGGACGACCGAGTACATCAACAGGCTGACCAGCTCGCCTTCGGGAGCCCCGGACAACAAATCGATGGGCGACAGCGACCCGATGGTGACATTTGTCAGCACGTCCACGAGCGACGGCGGGTCGGCCGCCGCCGGGGCTGCCATGGCGTGCACTGACTGGGGAACCGAGGACAGCAGAGCCGGCAACGTCTGTGCCGGTGTCTGGGCGGCGCGAGTGACTGCTGCGGCCTGCGCACCCAGACTGGTGGAGTTGGTGGTAGGCGGCGGCTCGTCGAACGGAGCCAACGCGGATGCCGCCGAAGCGGACCTGGCGTAGCCGTACATCGCCGCGGCGTCTTGCTCCCACATCTCGGCGTAATCGAGTTCGGTAGCGGCGATAGCCGGGGTGTTCTGCCCGAAAATATTGGTTGCCACCAGCGATGCCAACAAGCTGCGATTGGCCGCCACGGCCGCCGGCGGCACGGTGGCGGCAAATGCGGCCTCGTAGGCGGCCGCCGCGGCACGGGCTTGGGCCGCGGTTTGACGCGCACGGACGGCGGTGGTGTCGAGCCATGTCGTATACGACCGGGCCGCGGCGGCCATCGCCGCGAACGACAAGCCGTGCCATCTGCCGGCCAGCCCAGACGTCATCGACGAGTACGCGGCCGCCATGATCTCCAACTCCGCGGCCACACCGTCCCACGCGGCGGCGGCGGCCAGCATGGGGCCTGACCCCGGACCCGTATACAAAAGACCAGAATTGACCTCTGGCGGCAATACTGCAAAATCCATTCGAATCGTTGCGATAGCCTACCTCGTGCTCGCGTTATCGCCGGCCGGACGGCCGCACGTACCGGGCCCACGTCACGATCGTGGGCCGAAGTAGCACACCAAAAATGCCACGAATGCCGGCGTCTCGGTGCCGGTGCTCGCATATGACTGCCGCAGGGCCACGTTAGTCCCCATGGCTCCGAGCGCGCCGATCGTGCCGGCGAGTGCGATCAACGCACCTGTCAGCCCTGACACGGGCCCGCCGGGGCCACCCGCGAGGTCGTCGTATCGGCTCGCGCCGACCAGCAATCCGCCGGCCAGGGTCGACCCGCCGAAGATGCCCAGCGTGACCCGGCCACCCCCGAAGCGGTCACTCACTGCACCCCCACCGACCCGTGCCAGCGATCCCAGCAGCGGCCCGGCGAAGGCGATCTCGGCGGCGTGCAATGACGCGCTTGCGTGGCTTTGACCGCTGGCGAGGAAGTTGATCTGCAACACCTGACCGAAGGCGAACGCGAAACCGAGGAAGGAACCCGAGGCGATCATGTACAACAGCGAGATCACCCACGTGTCGGGTACCCGCAGGACAGATATCAAGTCGGCCGCGTTGACGCGACGAGCGATGTTGTCCATTCCCAGCGCCGCGCCGACACCGACCACGGCCAGCAACGTCGAGTAGATCGCGCAGATCCAGTACGGTGCTGCATGACTAGCGGTGGCCAGCGCCAATAAACCGACTAACTGGATGGTTGCCGCCCCGAGATCGGCGACACCGCCGGTAAGACCCAGCGCCAAACCCTTGCGCCGGTGCGGGTAGAGCGCGTCGGCGTTGGTCAGCGACACCGAGTAACTGCCGCCGCCCAATCCGGTCAGGGCTGCGCACAGCAAATACGGCCAGAACGGCAAACCGGGATGCGCCAGCAGCACCATGGTCCCGACGGTGGGGACCAGCAGCACCACCGACGAGAACGTCATCCAGTTGCGACCGCCGAACCTCGCCGCAGCGATCGTGTACGGGATGCGCGCGAGCGCCCCCACCAGGATCGCGGTGGCGGTCAGCAGCAACTTGTCGCCGGGCTTGAAGCCGTAGACCGACTGCGGCATGAAAAGCACGATGACCGACCACAGGTACCAGATTGATGAGGCGACGTGCACCGTGGCGATCGACCAGATCAGGTTTCGCCGGGCGATGACGTGGTTGCCGGCATGCCAGGCGGTGGCGTCTTCTGGATCCCACTCTTCGATGCGCTGGATCTTTGCCACGTGGCGTGGGGCCTTTCACCGAAGCTCTCTTCGCGGGCGGGATGTAGAGGTGTCCTGACCCTGATGCCGCCCGCCTGCGTTCGTGATTCTATGCGCTGGCTGCCGCGCATCCGCCACGCAGCGGAACCCGATGTGGGTGGTCGCGGTGTCCTGCGACTGCGGTGACCGCGCCGCCGGACGGTAACGGTGGCAGTATTCCGGCGCGCACAGGTGTGACCCGCCCTTGAGCGTCTGGCTGACCGTCGGATCCGCCGGGCCCGACGGTGCGCAGCACGGCTTCGGCGCCTGATCGAGCCGATGGTGCGCCGAGAACTCGGTGGTGGTCCACTCCCATACGTTGCCGATCATGTCGATCAGACCGAAGGCGTTGGGCGGGAATATGCCCACCGGGGAGGTTCCCGTCCAGCCCAGAGCGCCGTCGTTGCGGTACGGGAACCTGCCCTGCCAGGTGTTGGCCATCAGCTGCCCGCCGGGCTTCTCCTCGTCACCCCAGGCATACGTCGTGCTCAACCCGCCGCGACAGGCGTATTCCCACTCGGCCTCGGTCGGCAACCGCCGCCCGGCCCAGCGGGCGTAGGCCGCGGCATCGGGATAGGCCACCTGGACCACGGGATGGTCGGCTTTGTCCGCGATGTCACTGTCGGGCCCGAACGGGTGTCGCCAGCTGGCGCCCGGCGCCCAGCACCACCACCGTCGCCAGTCACTCAGGTCGACCGGTCCCGGCGTCGGGCGGAAAGCCAGCGCACCCGGAGTCAGACTGTCAGGATCCACTCCCGGGTAGAGCCGGGGATCGATCGGTTGTTCGGCTACCGTGAGGTACCCCGTTGCGGCGACGAATTCCGCGAACTGGGCATTGGTCACCGGGTGGCGTTCCACCGCGAACGCGCGCACGGTCACGGTGTGGATCGGCGCCTCTTCGGGGTAAAAGCTCGTCGAGCCCATCCGAAACGATCCGCCGGGCAGCTCGACCAGCTCGGTCAGGATGTCTTCAGTCACGCGAAAAAGCCAGCGCCAGTTCCTTTTCCAAGTCTTGGTACGGTGCACCCGAGGTGTCGACCGTCACCTGTGCGATGGTACCGCCGGTGAAGGCGAACGGCGCCTGGTAGCGGCTCGACACCGCCGAGCCGGCGTTGTACCCGACGCTGAGCATCGCGCCGGCCAAGCCGAATGTTGCCGGGTGGGTGATCATCTGCGGCTCCGTGGCGACCGCGGTGTCGTCGACGAACAGCGTGGCCTCCCCCAGCGGGGTGTGGCTGTTGTCCATTGTTCCGGTTCGGGTATAGCGGACACCGAGAAGGTGTCTGCCCAACGGCACGGCTTCGGGCGCGGAAATCGCCTGCTCGCGCTCGCCCAGGAAGTTGTAGACGTAGTGCAGTCTCCCGTCTCGGATGAACAGAACATGCCCGCCGTGAGCGCCGCCCTGCTTGAACAGCACACCTTCGGCTGCGGCGCTGTCCACCCTCACCTCGGCCAGCACCGAGAACGACTGCCCGCGCAATTCGACGGCGGCGCCGATGCCCACGGCGGCCGTATCGGGGTAGTAGGTATAGGTACGTCGCTCCCCGGTCAGTGAAGGCCGCCACCGCGACATCGTTTCGACGATGTTCAGGTCCGCCAGCGGCAGCCCGTCGTACTTGGCGGCCTCGGAGAACCACAGGCCTTTGAGCTGCTCGAGCTTGTCCGGATGCTCGGCGGCCAGGTCGTGGCACTGGCTGCGGTCGGCTGCGATGTGGAACAGCTCCCAGCGGTCGGCGTCGAAATGCGACCACCCCGACGGCGCGGCGGCGTGCACGGCGCTGGCGAACCATCCCCGGTGCCAGATGCCCCGGGTGCCCAGCATCGTGTAGAACTGGGTGTCCTTGCCGGTATCGGCGCCCGGATCGGCAAGGGCGGCTTTGAAACTCACGCCATCCAGCGGCTTCTGGGTGATTCCCTTGACAGTGTGCGGCGGGTCGATGCCCAGCAGGTCGTAGACCGTGGGGGTGATGTCGCAGACATTGATGTAGTGGTCGCGAACTTCTCCGTGGGCCGCGATCCCGTCGGGCCAGGAGATGATGGCCACATCGGCGATGCCGCCCTCATGTGAGGCGTAGCGCTTGTACAACTTGTAGGGAGTGTTGAAGGCCATCGCCCACCCGATCGGGTAATGAGGATAGGTCTGCGGGCCACCGAGACGCTCGAGGTACCGCATGCTCTCTTCGGCGGTGTCGATGTAGCCGTTGAAGAACTTGGTCTCGTTGACCGAACCGTTCGGTCCGCCCTCGCCGCTGGCCCCGTTGTCGGAGATCACCACGACGAGGGTGTTGTCCAGCTGTCCGGACTCGTCGAGATAGTCCAGGATCCGCCCGATCTGGGCGTCGGTGTAGCTCAGGAAACCCGCGAACACCTCGGCCATCCGGCAGAACAGCTTCTCCTCGTCGGCGCTGAGCGTCTCCCACGGGCGCACGGTGTCCTGCAGCGGCCACGGCTGGCCTTGCGGACCCGTCACATCCCGGCACGGGTTCACCGGCGAGAGTTCGGTCTCGGCCGGCACGATACCCATCGACTTCTGCCGCTCCAGGACGATTTCGCGGTACTTCTCATATCCCATGTCGAAACGGCCGGCGTATCTGTCGGCCCACTCGGGCGCGACGTGGTGTGGAGCATGCCCGGCGCCGGGGCACAGGTAAGCGAACCAGGGCTTGTCCGGGGCGATCACCTTGGCGTCGCGGATGAACTCGATCGTCTTGTCGGCGATGTCCTTGGACAGGTGATAACCCTCGCCCGGGGTGGCCGGCGGCGACACCGGATGGTTGTCATAGACCAAGTCGGGATACCACTGGTCGGTCTCACCGCCGAGGAACCCGTAGAAACGCTCGAAACCTCGCGACAGCGGCCAGTGCCGCTTCGTCGCGGCCAGGTTGGACTCCTCCAGCGGCGTCAGGTGCCACTTGCCGATCGCGTAGGTGTTGTAGCCGTGCTCGGCGAGCACCTCCGATGCCAGCGCGGTCTGGGCCGGGATCCGTCCGTGGCAGTTGGGGAAACCGTCGGTGAATTCTTCGATGGTCGCCATGCCCACCGTGGTGGGGTTGCGGCCGGTCAACAGGGCCGCCCGGGTCGGCGAGCACAGCGCGGTGGTGTGGAACTGGGTCAGCCGCACTCCCCGCTCGGCGATCCGGGTCATGGCCGGCATGTCGACCAGTCCACCAAAACAGTCCCAGGTCGCGATGCCGACGTCGTCCCAGACCAGATAGAGGACATTGGGCGCGTTCTTTGGAGCGGTCGGTGCTGCATAGGGACCCCAATCCGGTTGAGAATCGCGAATGTCCAGCGCTATCTTTCCCGTGAACTGCTGCGCCCCGGTTGTCATCGCCGACCCTTTCTCGCACTCGCGCGGATCAGATGGCGTGACACTACACCGGCCGGTGCCGCCATGTTGAACTCATCGCCGAAGCCGGCATCCTCGCAGAAAAACCCTGCTGCGCGAGGCTGTAAGGTGGACGTGACTTATTTAGCCCGCTCCAGGATCTCGACCAGCCGCCAGCGCTTGGTCGCCGACAGCGGGCGGGTTTCCATCAGCGACACCCGGTCACCGACACTGGCAATGCTGTTCTCGTCGTGCGCCTTGACTTTTTTGGTGGTCCGGATGACCTTGCCGTACAGCGGATGCTTCATCCGGTCCTCCAGTTCGACCACGATGGTTTTCTGCATCTTGTCGCTCACCACCAGACCGACCCGGGTCTTGCGCCGGCCCCGCGGCTTGGGGGTGCGCGGAGTGTGCTTGGGGCCCTTGCCGTCGCCGGGCTGGGCAGCGTCGTTGGCGCCGGCCTTTGTGGGAGTGGCTTTCTTCGCAGCGGCCCCCTCAGCAGTCTTCGCCTCTGCCATCACGATTCCTCACCCTCGGGCCCGGACGCCAGGCCGAGTTCACGTTCCCGCAGCACGGTGTAGATGCGCGCGATTTCCCTGCGCACCGTGCGGATTCGACGGTTGTTGTTGAGTTGCCCGGTCGCGATCTGGAAGCGCAGATTGAATAGCTCCTCCTTGGATTCACGAAGCCGGTCGATCAGCTCTTCGCCGGTGAGCTCGCGCAGTTCGCCGGCGGAAACACCGACAGCCATCAGAACTGCTCCTCTCGGGTGATGATGCGTGCCTTGATCGGCAGCTTGTGGATCGCTCTGGTCAACGCCGCCCGGGCGACCGATTCGTTGGGGAAGCTGAGCTCGAAAAGCACCCGGCCCGGCTTGACGTTGGCGACCCACCATTCCGGTGAACCTTTACCCGAACCCATGCGCGTCTCCGCCGGCTTCTTGGTCAGCGGGCGGTCCGGGAAGATGTTGATCCACACCTTGCCGCCGCGCTTGATGTGCCGGTTGATGGCGATGCGCGCGGACTCGATCTGCCGGTTGGTGATGTAGGCATGCTCGAGGGCCTGAATGCCGTAGTCGCCGAAGGTCACCGTCGTGCCGCCGCTGGCGATGCCGCGTTGACGGGGATGATGCTGCTTGCGGTGCTTGACCTTGCGGGGGATCAACATGACTCAGGCCTCCGTGCTCGGTGTCTCCGGGGCCGGTTCCCCGGCGGTCGCGGCAGCGTCCTCGGCACCGGAGGCGGCCCGCCCGGCCTCGGTGCTCGTCGCCGTGGTGCCCGCGGCGCCGCTGCGCCGCGGGCGGGTGCCCGACGGTCGCTCACGTCGCGGACGCTCCCCGCCGCCGGCCGCCGGAGCAGCCAATTCGCGCTTGCCGCCGACGATGTCGCCCTTGTAGATCCACACCTTCACGCCGATCCGCCCGAAAGTGGTCTTGGCCTCATACAGGCCGTAGTCGATGTCGGCGCGCAGCGTGTGCAGCGGGACCCGGCCTTCCCGATAGAACTCCGAGCGACTCATCTCCGCGCCGCCAAGGCGACCCGAGCACTGCACCCGGATGCCCTTGACGTTGGGCTGGCGCATCGCCGACTGGATCGCCTTGCGCATGGCACGCCGGAACGCCACCCGGTTGCTCAGCTGTTCGGCCACGCCCTGGGCCACCAACTGCGCCTGCGCCTCGGGGTTTTTCACCTCCAGAATATTGAGCTGCACCTGTTTGCCGGTCAGCTTTTCCAGATCCGCGCGGATACGGTCGGCCTCCGTGCCGCGACGGCCGATGACGATGCCCGGCCGAGCGGTGTGGATGTCGACCCGCACCCGCTCGCGGGTGCGTTCGATCTCCACGTCGGCGATCCCCGCCCGCTCCAGACCGCTGGCCAGCAGGCGCCGGATCGCGACGTCTTCCTTGATGTATTCGGCATACTGTTTGTCGGCATACCACCGAGACTTCCAGTCGGTGGTAATGCCGAGCCGGAAGCCGTGCGGATTGATCTTCTGGCCCACTACCGCGAGCCTCCCTTCGCAGTTGCCTTTTTCGCCGGCGCCTTGGCGGCTGCTTTGCTGGCCTGCGCGCGACGTGCCCGCGCCGACTGCGACCGCTGATCTTTCACCGGCCGGCTTTCCACCACCACCGTGATGTGGCTGGTGCGCCGGCGGATCCGAAACGCCCGGCCCTGGGCGCGCGGGCGGATCCGCTTGGCCGTCGGGCCGCCGTCGGCGTAGACGGTGGCGACCACCAGCGTCGCCGGATCGAGGCCGTTGTTGTTCGCCGCGTTGGCGGCCGCGCTGGCGATCACCTTGGCCACCGGCACGCTGGCCGCCTGCGGCGCCCAGCGCAGGATGTCGAGAGCCTCGGTCACGGACTTGCCGCGCACCAGGTCGATCACCCGGCGGGCCTTGGTCGGCGAGACCCGCACAAACCGTGCCTTGGCGGTCGCGGAGGGGAATTCCGTGGTTCCCGTTGCCCCAAGAGTCTTTGTCATCGCCGCTTGGCTTTCCGGTCGTCTTTGATGTGTCCCTTGAAGGTGCGGGTGGGCGCGAACTCGCCGAGTTTGTGACCGACCATCGCCTCGGTGACGAACACCGGCACATGCTTGCGACCGTCGTGGACCGCGAACGTGTGGCCGATGAAGTCCGGGATGATGGTGGAACGCCGCGACCAGGTCTTGATGACCTGTTTGGTGTTCTTCTCGTTCTGTGCGTCGACCTTCTTGAGCAGATGGTCGTCGACGAACGGACCTTTCTTCAGGCTTCGTGGCATGTTCGACTACTCCTGGCCTTCACTCATTGCCCGGCTCCTCCTCATCACGCTGCGCGCTCTGCATCGTCACCGGCGCTAACGTCCGTGCTTCTTGCCGGTGCGCCGACGTCGGACGATGAGTTTGTCGCTGGGCCGGTGCGGTTTGCGGGTCCGGCCTTCGGGCTTGCCCCAGGGGCTGACCGGGTGGCGTCCGCCCGAGGTCTTGCCCTCACCGCCGCCATGGGGGTGGTCCACCGGGTTCATCACCACACCACGCACCGACGGACGCTTGCCCTTCCAGCGCATCCGGCCGGCCTTGCCCCAGTTGATGTTGGCCTGCTCGGCGTTGCCGACCTCGCCGATCGTGGCGCGGCACCGCACGTCGACCCGGCGGATCTCACCGCTGGGCATTCGCAGCGACGCGTAACTGCCCTCCTTGCCAAGCAACTGGATGCTCGACCCAGCCGAGCGGGCCAGCTTGGCGCCGCCGCCGGGCCGCAGCTCCACCGCGTGGATCAGGGTGCCGGCGGGGATGTTGCGCAGTGGCAGATTATTACCCGGTTTGATGTCGGCGTTAGCGCCCGACTCCACCACGTCGCCCTGCGAAAGTCCTTGTGGCGCGATGATATAGCGTTTTTCGCCATCGATGTAGTGAAGCAGCGCGATGTTGGCGGTGCGGTTCGGGTCGTACTCGATGTGGGCGACTTTCGCGTTGACGCCGTCCTTGTCGTTGCGACGGAAGTCGATCACCCGGTAGGCGCGCTTGTGCCCACCGCCCTGGTGCCGGGTGGTGATCCGGCCGTGCGCGTTACGCCCGCCGCGTCCGTGCAGCGGCCGCACCAACGACTTCTCCGGCCGTGAGCGGGTGATCTCGGCGAAGTCGGAGACACTCGCGCCCCGACGACCCGGAGTCGTCGGCTTGTACTTGCGAATTCCCATGTCGTGTCCCTCTGTCCTCGGCTACGCCGTTGCCCCGAAAAGGTCTATCGGCTTGCTGCCCGGCGCCAGGGTGACGAGGGCGCGTTTGGTGCTCTTGCGCCTGCCGTATCCGCTCCTGGTGCGCTTGCGCTTGCCCTGCCGGTTCGCGGTGTTCACCGCGGCCACCTTGACCGAGAAGATCTTCTCGATCGCGATTTTGATCTGCGTCTTGTTCGAGTCGGGGTGCACCAAAAAGGTATAGACGTTGTCGTCGATCAGGCGGAACGACTTCTCCGAGATGACCGGCGCCACGATGATGTCACGAGGGTCGGTAACGGTCGCCATCAGCTGCAAACCTCCTCGGCGGACTTCGTGTTCGCGGCGATGTAGGCGTCCAAAGCCTCGACGGAGAACACCACATCGTCGGCGCGCAGCACGTCATAGGTGTTGAGCTGGTCGGGAGCCAGCACGTGCACCCCGGGCAGGTTGCGCACGCTCTTGGCCCCGGTCTCGTCACTACGCCCGATCACCACCAGTATCTGCTTGCGGTCGGTCAGTGTCGCCAGAAACGCCTTGGCGCTCTTGGTCGACGGCGTTTGACCCGAAACCAGCTCGGTGACGGCGTGGACCCGGCCGTTGCGGGCGCGGTCGGACAAAGCTCCCCGCAGTGCGGCGGCGATCATCTTCTTCGGGGTCCGCTGGCTGTAGTCACGCGGCCTGGGGCCGTGCACGACGCCACCACCGGTGAACTGCGGCGCGCGCGTCGAGCCCTGCCGGGCCCGGCCGGTTCCCTTCTGCCGGTAGGGCTTGCGGCCACCGCCGCGGACATCGCCGCGCGTCTTCGTCGAATGCGTACCCTGCCGAGCCGCCGCCAACTGTGCGGTGACCACTTGGTGCATCACGGCGATGTTCGCCGGCGCGTCGAACAGCTCGGCCGGCAACTCCACCGAGCCCTCGGTCTTTCCGTCCGGCGTTTTCACGTCAATCACGACGGCGGCCATTACTTCTCACCTCGTTTGATCGCGGTGCGAACCATGACGAGTCCGCCGGTGCGGCCGGGAACTGCGCCCTTGATCAGCAGCACGCCGTGTTCGGCGTCGACCTTGTGGACCAGCAGGTTCTGCGTGGTCACCCGGTCGTTGCCCATCCGGCCGGCCATCCGGGTACCCTTGAATACCCGCGCCGGGGTGGCGCAGCCGCCGATGGACCCCGGCCGGCGGTGCACGGCCTGGGCGCCGTGGCCGGCGCCCTGGCCGCGAAAGCCGTGCCGTTTCATGGTGCCGGCGAAGCCCTTGCCCTTGGAGGTGCCGGTCACGTCGACGTAGCTTCCCTCGGCGAAGATCTCGGCGGTCAGCTCCTGGCCCACTTCGTACTCGGCGGCCGCCTCGGCATCGTCGAGCCGCAGCTCGGCCAGGTGCCGACGGGGATTGACCCCGGCAGCGACGTACTGACCGGTCAACGGCTTGTTGACCTTGCGCGGGTTGATCTCGCCGTAGGCCAGCTGCACCGCGCTGTAGCCGTCCCGCTCGGGTGTGCGGATTCGGGTCACCACGTTGGGGCCGGCCTTGACCACCGTGACCGGGACAACCCGATTGTTGTCGTCGAACACCTGCGTCATGCCCAGCTTGGTGCCCAGGATGCCCTTTCTGGCCATACCAAAACTCCTACTGGATGTTGACGTCGACGCTGGCCGGCAGGTCGATGCGCATCAGCGCGTCGACGGTCTTCGGTGTCGGATCGAGGATGTCGATCAACCTCTTGTGCGTGCGCATTTCGAAGTGCTCCCGGGAGTCTTTGTATTTGTGCGGAGAGCGGATGACGCAGTACACGTTCTTCTCGGTCGGCAGCGGCACCGGCCCCACCACGCTGGCGCCCGTCCGGACGACCGTCTCGACGATCTTGCGCGCCGAGGCGTCAATGGCCTCGTGGTCGTAGGCCTTGAGCCTGATGCGGATCTTTTGTCCCGCCACGCTGTCTCTACCTCACTCTCCGATGTCCGGAACTCTCCGATGTCCGGACCCGCACGCTACGCCGACTGGCGTCACGCCCGACACTGCGCCGCTGTTCATCTGTCGTGGTCCACCGGCCCCTGCGGTCGGGCGTCGCCCGCACGCAGCCCTGGCGCGCGCGTGTCACGGCCAAATCTCGTCGCGCTCCGAGGAGGGGACCGGACGCGCCCGTTCGGGCGCCGGTCGTATGCCTGGCCAGGCGCTAACCAAGCGCGAGGCAACCTGAACAGTATGCCTGAAGATCGGGGCGTGGGCAAAATGCCGACGTGCCTGACGTACTTTGAGCGCGTGGCCGGTGGTGGTGCCTCAGCTAGTTT
>NZ_VYIK01000064.1 GCF_008709575.1 Mycobacterium sp. | reverse complement strand
CCTGGCGATGCGCCACCGCCACCCCCTTAGGGGTGCCGGTGGTGCCCGAGGTGTAAATCAGATACGCCACCTCATCAGGCGCCGGCGCCGCCAACGCGGCCACCGGCTGGGTATCCAGCGCCGGATCGTCGACATCGACCACCGACAGATCCTGACCAGCCAGCCGCGCGCGCAGCTCAGCGCTGGTGATCACCGCCACCGGCGCGGCGTCGTCCAACACGAACCGCATCCGCGCCTCCGGCACCGCCGGATCGATCGGTACGTAGGCCGCCCCGGTTTTCAGCACCGCCAAAATCGCGACGACGGCCTGCGCGGAGCGCTCTAGCAACAGCGCCACCCGCTGCCCCGGGCCTACCCCCTGGGCGGCCAGCAGATGCGCTAACCGGTTGGCCGCCTGCTCGACCTGCCGATAGGTCAACTCACCGCCGGCACTGCTGATGGCCACCGCCTCCGGGGTGCGCGCCACCTGCGCCGCCCACGCCGCCGGAATCGACACCCCCACCGGCGCCGGCCGCGTCACCACCGCCCGATTACCCCACTCCTCGAGCCGGGCACACTCAGCCTCATCAAGCACCGCAATCGACGACACCCGCCGCCCCGGATCAGCCGTCATCGCCACCAACACCCGCTGCAACCGCGCAGCTAATTCCGTGGCGTCGAAATTCGACAGGGGGTGCCCGGCTCCTAAGGTGTTGAGAAAGAGCTCCTCACCGACACCGGAAAAGATCAAGCCGAAGCCGCCCACCAGGCCGGAGTTGGTCATCGACGCGGATGCCGCGATACCACCGAAGTCCAAGTTGAAGCTGGTCGGGAAAAAATCAATGACCACCCTGCCGCTGGGCTGCCACGGATCGCGGTGGTGGGTTTTTCGTTCCAGGGCTTGCACCGGGTATCTCTGATGTTGCAGTGCCTCTCGTATCCGGGTGTCGACATGGTGACAAAAATCGGCAACCGTCGCTTCCGGCGAAATCCGCACGACCAGCGGCACGACCCCGGCAACCATTCCGGGAAGCGTTTTCGACTCCGGGCGCACCCGCCTGCTGACCGGGAAGTCGAGCACCACCTCCGAACCCTCGGCAGACCAGCCGCGCACCAAAAGCGCACACGCCGCGGTGATGACCGACGATCGGGGCACGTTCCACACCTGGGATAACTCGTGCACTCGGCGAAGCACCGCCGAGTCCAGGGGAACCGGCGCCGAAGGCCAATGCGGCTCATGCTCGCGGGTGGCCTGGGCCAACCGCTGCTGCGATCCGTCCTCCGCGGGGAGGTTCTTGGTCCAATAGTCGTGATCTTCCAGGTAGTCCGCGGAGGATTCGTAGGCCGACTCGCAGTCGACTAAGTCCTGCAACGAGCCGAAGAAGGCCGGAGGGATAGGTTCCCCGGAGACAATTGCGGAGTAAACAGCAGCAATCCGATTGCCAAGCAAGCCGATACCGGCCGCATCTATGACTATATGGTGAAAGCACCCGTATAAATAGAATTTATCGGGGTGCGTCTGGAATAATGCGAATTTGAACAGCGGGCCGGTGAACGGCATCGGCGTACGCTGGATCGACAAGGCTATCTTCTGGGCTTCCTGCACCGGATCGTCCGAGCCGCTCAGATCGTAGAAGTCCAGCCCGACATCCGGGTAATCGATCGCCTGCTGGAAAACCTGCCCGTCTACCTCGAAGCACGCGGCCCGGACTGGTTCGGCCTCGCGCATCGCGCGGTTGAGCGCCCACTCGAGGGCATCACGTTCCAGGTTGCCCTCGATGAGGACCAACAGACCGACCTGCCACTCCGTGGTGTCGGAGTGACCCGTTTCCTCCGCTAGCCATATGTCCAGCTGTTCGCGCGTCAGCGGAAGCGCGCGATCCTGACGGTCCATCCGATTGCCTGACCTCAGACGCTTTTACTTACTGGGAACCTTGGCTGGTTGCCAGCCTTTCGCGCAGACTCTTGGGGCGGATATCGGTCCAGTGTTCTTCGATGTAGTCCAGACACGCAGCGCGGTCTGCTTCGCCGTAGACGACCCTCCAGCCGGCCGGAACGTCGGCGAAGGCGGGCCACAGGCTGTGTTGCTCCTCGTCGTTGACCAACACGAAAAAGCTGCCGTTGTCGTCGTCGAACGGATTAATGCCCACCGATTCTCCAAGCCGTCGAGTCACCTGGGTGTAACAAGTTCTAAACCCTACTTCCTGCTGTGACACCTGTCACCTTCGGGTGCCGATCCGATCAGCCAACACGCTTGCGGTGGACGAGATTTTCCACCAGATCGGCGGCGGCCGCGACGCTTTTGGCGGGTTCGGTCATCCGGGTGGCCAGCGCACGGGCCCGGGCCACGTAGGCCGGAGCCAGAATCTTGCGCAGGTCAGCGACCAGCGATTTCTCGGTGGCGGTCGAAAACCGACGGGCGGTGCCCACCTTGAGCCGGGTGACCGCGCCGCCGTAGACGGCATGCACGAGGTCCCAGAACAAGATCAGCTGGGGGACTCCGGCGCGCAGCCCGATGGGCGTGGTGCTGGAGCCGCCGTGGTGGACCAGCGCGCGGCAGGACGGGAAGATCGCCGGGTAGTTCACCGCGCCCACCACCTTGACGTGGTCGCCCTGCGCGACGTCGCCGAAATCGGTCCCGGCGGCACCGACCAGCGCTCGCTCGCCCAGCTGCGCGCAGGCCGCGTCGATCATGGCCAGCGTGTCGGCCGGGGATTCGACGGGGATGCTGCCGAACCCGAAGAAGATCGGCGGTGTTCCCGCAGCGATCCAGGAGGCGACCTCGTCGTCGGCTTCGGTGGGCAATTCCAGCGTCAGCGTGCCGACGAAGGGTCGTTGCCCGTCGAATTGCGCCCATTCTTCCGCCAGCCCGGGAAAGCACGCCTCGTCGTAGGCCTGGATCTCCAGCGCTCCACGGCCGGTGATGCGTCGCGGCGCGGGGCCAGTGGCCTTGGGCAGCCCCAGTTCGCGGCGTTGTGCGTCCTCGACCTGCTTGGTCCCGCGCCACGACAGCCACCAGAACGCGGTCACCGCCCAGCGGCTCAGCGCCGCCGGCAGGAAGGGCAGGACCTGCGCGTTGGGCCGCAGCGGGAAGTAGTGCATCGTGGCCAACGGAATGTCGTAGTACTCGGCGACGTTGGCGGCGGCGTCCTCGAAATTCACCCCGGTGAACAGCACGTCGGCCCCGTCGGCCAGCGATGCCAGCGTGGTGCTCATCTGCTGCCAGCCCGCGACGATGGTCTCGGCGACTTCGCGCCGGGCCCTGGCCAGCTCCCGAATCTTCCAGGGGTTGCCGAACAAACACGTCCAGAAGTCGCGGTGGGCGTCCAGCACGGTCTGCGCCGCCGGTCCGAACCCGACCGCCGGAGGCCCGGCCGCCTCGGTGAAGCCCACCAGGTCGGGCGGGACGGCCATGCGCACCTCGTGCCCGCGGCGCAGCAGTTCGCGGCCGACGGCGACGCAGGGCTCGACGTCGCCGCGGCTTCCCCAGCCTGCCAGCACACATTTCATCGCGGACACCGGCCTTTCACTTCCCCGTGCGGCAGTCCCGCGTCACCGGCTCAGCCGCGCGACAGCATAACCCGGCACCTGGGGTGTCGACCCGAAATTGTGAAGTGTCCGGCACGCAGCAGGTGCTGCTACCATGCTGCGGTGCAGTGGCAGAGTCGTAACGGCGATGGTGCGCGGCGAGCGCTGCTGTCGACCGCGGCGGCCAACGCCGCGTCCGTGCGGTCGCGAGCGGCCCGCGTAAAAAAATTCCTCCGATCTGCGCTGGCAATTTATTCTTACCAGTCCACGGGATCAGAACCCGAAGAATATCACAAATGGTATTTCAACACGTTCGTGTGGAAGAAAACCACATGGATGGGCGTCCCCTGCTGGAAATCCACCGCCGACATGTGGAATTACCAGGAGATTCTGTGCGAGCTGAAGCCGTCGCTGGTGATCGAATTCGGTACGGCGCACGGTGGCTCGTCCTTGTTCTACGCCAACACCATGAGGCAGATCGGTCGGCCCTTCACAGTGTTGTCGGTGGACATCGACCACAAACGGCTGGAGCCGGCGGCGCGGCGTGATCCCGACATTATTTTCGTGGAATCGTCCTCCACCGTCCCGGCTGTTGCCGAGCACATCCAACGCCTCAAAAGTGAATTTCCCGGCAAGATCTTCGCCATCCTCGACAGCGACCATTCGATGGATCACGTGCTGGCCGAGATGAAACTGCTGCGGCCCCTGCTGTCCGCCGGTGACTACCTCGTCGTGGAAGACTCCTGCGTCAACGGGCACCCCGTGCTCCCTGGATGGGGGCCGGGCCCGTATGAGGCCGTCGAGGCATACGAGCGTGAATTCCCCCACGACTACACCCATGACGTGGAGCGGGAGAACAAATTCGGCTGGACATTCGCGCCCCACGGATTCCTGATCCGCAATTAGCGGGTCCCCAATGCCTCAGAAGCTGAAGAACGCCTCCAGCGCCGACGCGGCTGCCGACGCCACGTCAAGGCCCGACGGGATCGCGTCGCCCGGGTTCAAAGGCGCGGCGGCGTCGATTTCCGGGATCAGGAAATTGACGTAGAAGAGCGGCCCCAACGGCGTGATCAGCGTATCGGTGACGACACCGCTCGGGGTGGCGCTGTAGACGTTGGCGACGTCGGGGGCCAGCTGCAACACGTCGTAGACCGTTCCGACTGCCGGCAGGGCGGCGGTTGCCCCGCTGGCCGCCGTGGTGCCGCTGACCGTGAACTCGGTGCTGGTGAAGCCCAAGAGGTTCGCCGTGGTCACGGTGGAGTCAATCGACCCGATGTTGGTGGCGCTCGACCCGCTGCCCTCGTAGACGAAAAATCGTTGCGAGGCCAGGGTGAATCCGTCCGCGTAGCCGCCGCCGATGCGCAGGTCCAACGGAACCAGCGCCGGAGCCGTGATCGTCGTCGGCACCGAGTCGAACGAGGTGGCCAGTGCGCCGAGCGAGTTTTCGGGGGCGAAGGTCTGGCCGTCGATGGTGAAGGCGAGCGGGCTGATGACGCTGTCGTACGGTTGGTTCGCCGACAGGGCCGCCAAAGCGGTGCCCATGTCGGGCGCGATGGCGGCGTTGAAGGGGACCGGCAGGGTAAACTCACTACCCGACGACGTCACCAGGGTCTCGGAGGCGCCGCTCGGAGTGGCGACGTAGACGATCTCGTCGTCGCCGATGCCCAGCGGGGACACGTTGAAGACGTCGTACACCGTTCCCACCGCCGGCAGGTCCGCGGTGGTGTACCCACTGGCCGGGGTGGCGCTGGTGACGGTGAACTCCGTGCTGGTCATTCCCAAGAGGGTGGCCACTTCCTCGTCGGTGCCGATCGACCCGACCTCGGTGGTCGTGCCGGCACTGTAGACATTGAAGTTCTGGGTCAGCAGCGAAGTGCCGTCGATGATGGCGCCGCCGAGGTCCAACAGCGGCGGTGAGCCGCCGAGGAAATCGATGGTGTTGTAGCCCACGGCGCCGCTGCTGGCGATCGGGTTGAAGGTGAAGGCGTCGATGGTGAAGGCGTCCGCGCTGATCTGACTGTCGACCGCGGTTTGCAGTCCGGTGAAGGCATCACCGGGCGCCATCGTCGCCGCGGCGTTGACGTTCAACAGGTTCTGCAGGTCGAGGGTGCCGAAGTGGTTCGGCAACACCACGGGGGCGTCGACGTTTTGGGCGCCCGACGATGTCACGATGAAGTCTTGCACGGCAGGGGAGAGCCCCGGGTTGGCGACGTAGACGTTCTCCAGGGGCGGGAAGTCGGGGATGGGCAGGTTGAGGTCTTGGATGTCGTACACCGCTCCCGAGGGCAGCTCCGGTATTTGTACTCCGTCGGGCAGCCACGACCCGACGATGGTCATCTCGAGGTCGGGGTTGCCTATCACGTTCGTCACGACGTTGGAGACGTCGATGATCCCGACGAGGGTGCCGCTGGAGTTGAACACCGCGAGGAATTGAGGCGCAATGGGGATGCCGCTGTCCGTCCCGCCGCCCAGTGTGAACAACGGTGCGACCGAGCCGATCGGGGAGAAAGTGGTCCACCCCTCGATGGTGTCGGTGGGGAAGGAGAAGCCGGGGAACGGGTCGATGCGGTCCTCGGCGCAGTACGAGCAGACGGTGTCGGTGAAGGGGTCGAAGGTATAGGGGCCGATGGTGAAGGCGTCGGGCCCGGTGGGGCTGGCCTCGCTCGCCAGGTCCACCGGGATGTCCAGCGCAGGTGCGGGCCCCGCGGGGTAACTGACGCCGACCCCGGCCGCCGCGGCGGTGACCAGAACTCCGCCGGCCAGCGCTGCACGACTACGCCGCCGGCGGTGACGGTGAGTTATGCGGTGTTTCATCGTGACCGCACTCCTTAACCACCTGCTCCGGTAACGCTACACCTAGAGCCGTCGCGTGGTGCCGCAATTGTCAGGCCGCGAGCTAGCGGGATCCGGCGGTCGGTGTTACTGCGGGGGCGATTTTGCGCTGGCCGCCAGGAATTCGCCCAGGTAGCGGGCTGGTTTCAGGTTGAGCAAGCGCTCGCGGTCGGCGGCAAGATCGGCGTAGGTGAGCGCCTCGATCTGCGCCGGCGAGTACGACAATTGAGATTCCGGGGATCCTTTTCGGACAATCCCGACGCCCATGTCGCACTTGAGCACCGCGACCTGCAGGTCGGGTCGGGTGCTGCGCAGGTGGACGATCGCCTTCCACACGTCGCCGCTCCACACGCCGATCACCAGCGGCCCTTTCTGTTGGGCCATGAAGTCGGCCTGCGACGCGGCGGGGCGGGCGATCAGGGCCAGCGCGGGGTTGCAGTCGTGCAGGAAAATGACGCCGTCGTCGCGCAGGTAGCGCAGGGTGTTCTCGACGTCGCGCACGACCTGCCCGTAGGTGTGCAGCCCGTCGATGAGGGCGACGTCGACGCCGTGCTGCTCGAGGAAAGCGGTCTCGGTGGCGAAGAAGGCGTCGCTGGTGGTCTCGAAGTAGTAGGTGGCGCGCGCCGTCGCGTCCGCGGCCCTGCGGGAGCGAGCCGAGAGCTTGAACGCCGGGTCGACGGCGATCTTCTCCTCGGCGGCGATACGCCGAAACGCGCGTCCGTGGGAAACGCCGATCTCCAGGTAGACGGGCTTCACCCGCGCGTCAAGGGCCAGCTGCACGGCTTTGATCCGGTTCACGCGACGATCCTGCCCGCCGCAGTGGCTCGTGACAAGGGGTACGCCGAAAGTCGCGAGCTGAGCGGTAGGGGATCAGGCCCGGGCGAGCTTACCCAGACCGGTGATCTCGAGGCTCACCGATTTCCGTTGGCCGGCAGCGCCGAGCATGAAAAGGATATCGCCTATCGGTGCGCCCAACCAGAACCGCCAGAATCGCCTGCTGAAAAATCTCCAGGTGTAGCGGCCGTCCCCGAGCAGCCAATAGCCTGCGATCACGACGACGTAATACGCCAGACGCTTCCAGAGCGCGGTCACCATCTCGATATTCATTTCCCAGATCTCAAGCCCCCACGCCCGGTATCGCCATTCCAGCTCGTAGCGTTTCTGAAATTCGTAGAACGCCCGCATTTCGCCATTGGTGACCAGATACTCGTCGAAGACGAGGATCGACCCCTCGATGAAGTGGTTCTTGCAGGTTTCCAACGCATGCAGGCAACTGTCGTAGGTATCCAAATCCATGTGGAAAAGCCTGATCGGGGCGGTTGGCCGCGCGGCCAGGAACGGAGCCAACGTGTCGTAGGTGCTGCCCTTGACGAACTGCACCGCGCGGCCCAGCGGGTCGGGCAACCCGTCGTGCAAGCTCACCCCGGTGTCGCGCAGGAAACGTTGCGCCAACGGTTCTGACAGCGCAAACGTTCCACGCTTGACGACGATCTGGTCGTCGACCTGCCAGTCCTCGACGAGACCGGAAAACGTGTCGAAACCATAGACCGGGCGGTTGGACGCGTCGGATATGAGCCGTGTCGACCAGCCGATCCAGACCCCTAAATCGAGCAGTAATTCGTCAGACCCCTCGGAGCATGGTGCCAGTTTCGACGCTTCCCACAATAGTGTGTGGCCGCCAATCCTGCACCGGCGTATATCTGCAACGGTGCGGGTGATGAACGCGCGATACGCGTCGTCGTACACCCTGATGTCGCGAGCATACAGATTGGGAATGTAGCGGTCACGACCCCGATACAACAGGCGGGCAGAGAGCAACCCCAACAGAAGTACGCCAACCGCGGCGCAAATAACCGGTGCACAGTAGCATGCGGCAGCCACCCCGAGCGCGATGCTCACCAGCACTGCGTGCCACAGTCGATGAAGAGTCATCCGATCCACTGTTCGCCGATCAATTATGGCCACCTTTTGACCTCCGCGTCAGGGGCTGGACCACAGGCTGACGCTTACCCGCGACCGGCCCCGCCAAGCCTGTCAATCGTTGGCGAAGCAGTACATCCGGTACGAGGTCTCTCCCCGTTGCAAGGCGCTGCAGACTTGCAGTAGTTGTTTGGTGGCGACGAATGGCCGCATTCGCCGATACAGCTGCTGCAATGTCGGCACCAGCGTCTCCAACCCGCGCGCAACTTCTTCGCTGATGTCTCTTTCCGACACCAGCCGCAGGGGTGCATCGCCGAGAGCCTTTTCCCAGTCGGCGATTTCGTCGCGCAGGCGCAGGTCGGCATACAGGAAATGCCCGCCGGGGCTCAGCACCCGCCCCACCTCGGTCAGGAAACGGGAGAACCGCGGATAGTAGGCCGAGGCTTCGACGTTGATCACCGCGTCGAAGGATTGATTGGCGAAGGGCAGGTTCTCGGCGTTGCCGGACACGAAATCCAGGCCGGGCAGTTGGTGCTTTTTTCGGCAGAAGTCGATGCCGGCGCGGTTCAAGTCCAGCCCGGTGTAGGACGCCGGGCCCAGAGTGCGCATCAGGTATGAGGCCCCTCCGCCGTGCCCGCAGCTGACCTCCAGAACCCGCTTGCCCGCCAGGTCGACTTGGGTCGCCGTGCGGTGGTAAAGGCCGATGAAGAGCCGGTTGGGCTCGTCGGAGGGCTCCAACGGCAGGGCCATCGGCGGGTCTTCCTCGTAACCGAGATTGAGGAAAACCAGTTGATCGTCGCTGACGTAACGGGTGACAAGGGGATAGAGGTGCTCGGCAGCGAATTGCGACGACAATGCGCGCGTGACAAAACGGTGGAGCCGAGTTTTCACAGAAGTCGTCTGCGTCATGCCAACCCACTTTCTCTGGGCTTAACCGAGGCGGCCTGCTCATCGATGCATTATGACGGCCATTGACTGGCACGTGACCGGTGGGCCATTCGGCGAGAGTTCCGGATATGATCGACACTCACTTTCGCCGCAGACGAACCGGAGGCTTCGGATCTTGTCACCATCCGTGCTCGTCACCGGCGGGGCGGGGTTCATCGGGTCCGCGCTCACGCACCGCCTCGTCCGGGCCGGCTACGAGGTCGCCGTGATGGACAGCCTGCACCCACAGGTTCACGGTGACCATCCGGCGATCAACCTGCCGCCCTCGGCGCGGTTGTTCACCGGTGACGTTACCCATGCCCCCGACTGGGACGCGGTGCTGCGGCTGTTCCGACCATCCCAGATCGTGCACCTGGCGGCCGAGACCGGAACGGCGCAGTCGCTGTCGGCGGCCACGCGCCACGGCTCGGTCAACGTGGTGGGCACCGCTCAGCTTCTCGACGCCGTCAGCCGCTGCGCCCACGTGCCCGAGCAGTTCGTCCTGGCGTCCTCACGCGCCGTCTACGGCGAAGGTGCCTGGCAATGCGGCACGGATGTCTTCTATCCGCGGCCGCGCAGTCACGCTCAGCTGGCGGCCGGTATCTGGGATCCCGAGGGGCCCACGGCGCAGCCGGCGGTTCCGCTGCCGAGCTGCGCCGGCCGGACGGAGCCCCGGCCCACCAGCATTTACGCCGCGACCAAACTCGCCCAAGAGCACATGTTGGCAGCCTGGACGGCCGCGCACGACGTCACGCTCAGTGTGCTGCGGCTGCAGAATGTCTACGGGCCGGGCCAGTCGCTGACCAATTCCTACACCGGGATAGTTGCTCTGTTCGCGCGGCTGGCGCGCCGGCAACGCCCGTTGGAAGTCTACGAAGACGGCAAGATCGTTCGTGATTTCGTCTTTATCGACGATGTCGTCGAGGCGCTGTTCGCCGCGGTGCAACGCCCCGCCGCGCCGGCACGCTGCCTCGATATCGGGTCGGGTCGCGCGACAACCATCCATCAGCTGGCGTGCACGATCGCGTCCCTCTGCGGGGCCCCCGAGCCAATTGTGGTACCGAAATTCCGCGACGGTGACGTGCGTGCGGCGAGCTGTGACATCGAACCGGCGAGAGACGAACTCGACTGGCACCCGAAGTGGGGACTGCGCGACGGTTTGCGGGCGCTACTGGAATGGGTCGCGGGACAGCTCGAGTGACGAGCAGGCGGTCACCCGACGCGCTTGCGGCGGGCGAAATCTTCCAGCAGATCGGCGGCGGTCGTGACGCTGTCGGCGGGTTTGGTCATCCGGGCGGCGAGTGTACGGGCCCGGGTGGCGTAGTCCGGGGTCAGGATCGTGCGTAGGTCTGTGACCAGTGATTTCTCGGTGGTGGCCGAAAAGCGCCGGGCGGTGCCGACCTTGAGTCGTTTGACGCGGGCTCCCCAGGCTGCCTGATCGGGCAATGTCCACAGGATCAAGGTGGGAACGCCGGCGCGCAGGCCAGCGTTGGTGGTGCCCGCGCCGCCGTGATGCACCACCGCGCGGCAGGCCGGGAAAATCGCCGCGTAGTTCATTGCGGGCACCACCTTGACGTGCTCGAGCTGCGCCAGGGTGCTGAAGTCGGTCCCGGCGGCGCACACCAATGCCCGCTCACCCAGCTGGGCACAGGCGCCGCCGATCATGGCGAGCGTGTCGGCGGCGGATTCGACCGCGACGCTGCCGAAACCGAAGCAGATCGGCGGTGTTCCCGCGCTGACCCACTCGGCGATCTCGTCGTCGGCGTCGGTGGGCAACTCCAGCGTCAGCGCGCCCACAAAAGGCCGCTGACCGTCGAATTTCGCCCATTCGGCGGCCAGCCCGGGGTAGCACACCTGGTCGTAGGCCTGGATTTCCAGCGCTCCGCGTTCGGCGATCCGTTGCGGCCACGGACTTGTCGCCGGAAGTAGGCCCAACTCACGGCGCTGCGCGTTCTCGACGTTTCTGATCCCGCGCCAGGAGAGCCATTCGAACGCCGTCATCGCGAAGCGGCCCACCGGTGCCGGTAGGAACGGCAGGAGCCGACCGTTGGCCCGCAGCGGGAAGATTTGCAGCGTCGCCAGTGCAACGCCGCAATATTCGGCGACGTTGGCGGCGGTGTCTTCGAAATTCATGCCGGTGAGCAAAACGTCGGCGCCGCCGGCCAGTGAGGTCAGCGTTGTGCTGACTTGGCTTCGGCACCCACTGAGGGGCTCGGAGACCTCGCGCAACAGCCTGCTCAGTTCCCGGATCTTCCACGGCGTGCCGAAGAAGCAAGTCCAAAAGTCGCGGTGCGGATCTAGGACGGCCTGCAATTCGGGTCCGTAGGCCACCGCCGGAGGCCCTGCCGACTCGGCGAAGCCGACCATTTCCGGTGCGACAACCATGCGCACGTCGTGCCCGCGGCGCAGCAGCTCCCGCCCGACAGCGACATACGGCTCGACTTCACCACGCGTCCCCCAGTTCGCCAGCACAAATTTCATCGCGGTCATCCTAGCCTTCCGCTTCGCGGCACCGGAGCGTTAGAGCATGCCTTCGCCGGCTAGCGTAGTGTTCGCCGTGGGGCTTGCGTCAGGCGCGCACGCCCAGCGCCGGAGCGTGATGGCCGCCGAATATGGCCGCTGAATGAGGAGCCGCTCACGCTCGGCCTGGATACTCACGGGCTGTCGCTTTATTCCTTTACGTCCTTTGCGAAGCAGTACATCCGGTAGCTGACTTCCTCGTTGAGCAACCTGCGGTAGAGAAACACCCATAACGCAAAGCCCAAGGACGCCTTGACGCGAGCCGTCTTGAACAGCAGTAATGGATATATCTTCTCGATCCCCCGCGCTACCTCCTCGTTGATGAACCGTTCCGCTATGAGCCGCATGGGGGCGCCACGCAGCAGCGCTTCCCACTTGGCGATTTCCTGGCGGCGGCGGACATCGGCGTAAAGGAAATGGCCTCCGGGGCGTAGCACGCGCGCCACTTCGTCGAGGAAGCGGGCGAACCGCGGGTAGCAGTGCGAGGCTTCGATATTTATCACCACGTCGAAGGATTGATCGGGAAAGGGCAGCTCTTCAGCATTACCCTCGATGAAATCCAGGCCGGGTAGCTGGTGCTTTTTTCGGCAGAAGTCCAGGCCGATAGGGTTCAAATCCAGCCCGATGTAGGAGGCCGGGCCGTGGGTGCGCATCAGGTAGGACGCCCCGCCGCCGTGACCGCAACTGACCTCCAGTACCCCCTTTCCGGTGAGATCTACCTGGGTCGCGACGCGGTGGTAAAGCTGAATTTGGTACCGGTTTGGCTCATCTGATTCCGCCAACGGCAAAGCCATCGGCGGATCTTCCTCGTAGCCCCAGTTGAGAAACACGGTATGGTCATCGCTGAAATACTTGCTGTTGATGCGATACCAGTACCGGTTGATGATCGGGTGAGCCCGGCGATCTTTGCGCTGCTTGAGCAGTTCGGCGCGATCGCTCGGACGAACGCGTTGGTCGCTCAATCGGGGGATCGTTATCACCTCCTAAAATGCGATCACTTCGCAAACAATGTCCGGGATGCGCTACCGTCAGTGATTTGTCCAGCTCACGAGCGTAGTACGACATGGCTCGCAGGGCGGGCGAATCGCGGGTCCAGGTCCGATTTCGGCGTCACAACCTCTTATGGTCGGTCTTCCACGGGTTCGTGCAAATACCACGGGTTGGCCCGAGCCCAATCGATAGTGCGGCGGATCCCTTCCTCGACGTCGACCTGCAAGCGCCACCCCAGCTCCCGCTGCGCTTTGGTCGAGTCCGGGATACGCCGGAGGATGTCCTCGTACCGATCTCCGTAGCGGGCCGCGGTGTCGATCACCTCGGGGCCGGACACCGCGTCGACATCCGCGATTTTGACGATCAGGTCGAGCACGGCACCGACGGTGGTCTCGGTCATGCTGCCGATGTTGAAGGCCTGCCCGATGGCGGCGCTGCTGTCGGCGGCGAGCACGGTGCCGGCGACGGCGTCGTCGACGTAGGTGAAGCAGCGGGTCTGCTCACCCGAGTCGTAGAGCAACGGTCGCCGACCGTTGAGGACCCGGTGAATGCTCTGCGAAATCACGAATATCGGGTTCTGCCGGGGGCCGTAGACGTTGAAGTATCGGACCACCGTCACCGGCAGTCCGTGGGCGGCGTGCATCGCGAACACGAGATGCTCGGCCATGGCCTTGCTGGTGCTGTAGCTCCACCGTGCCGTCCTGGTCGAGCCGAGGACGCGATCGTCGTCCTCGGCGAACGGCGGGTTGGGATTTTTCCCGAAGATCTCCGAGGTGCTGGCGAACACCACGCGTGTTCCGTGGCGCCGGCTCAGTTCCAGCACGTTGCGGGTACCGGTGACATTGACGTCGAGGACCCGCAGCGGGTCGTTGAGGTAGTTTCGGACACCGACGACCGCGGCCAGGTGAAAGACCGTGTCGACGCCGGGAGTCAGGGCGTCTTGCAGTGCGGTCGGATCTGTCACATCGCCTTGCACGAACCGGAAGTTGGCATGCCGGTCGAAGTCGATACTGCGGTCGCGGGTGTTCTTGGCGGAATCGAAAACCGTGACGCGGTCTCCGCGGTCGAGCAGTGCGGAGACCAGGTGCGATCCGATGAACCCGTAGCCGCCCGTCACGACGACGTTGGACATATTCGCTCTTTCGTTGTCGGGTAGTGCAGGTGGCAGGTGATTGTCGGCTAGCGGCCGATCCCCTTGTAGACGAAGCCGGCGGCGCGCACCGCCGCGGGGTCGAAGCTGTTGCGTCCGTCGAGGAACACGGCGCCGGGTGCGGCCAGCTCGGCGAGCCGCACCAGCGGGATCTGGTGGAACTGCCGGTGCCCGGCCAGGACCACCACGGCATCGGCATCCTCGACGGCTGCCTCGATATCGGCGGTCAGGGGGATCCTCGTCACCGCGAGAGCCTCCTCGGCCGGCACCCACGGGTCATGGACCGACAGCGTGCAGCCGGATTCTTCGAGCAAGGCGAGGACGTACTTGGTGGGCGTCAGCCGGCAGTCGCCGGTGTTGTTTTTGAACGCGATACCCAACACCGCGATCTTGCTGGTCGCGACGGACTTGCCCTGATCGACAAGCAGCTGCTCGAGCAATGCGTAGGTGTAGGCGGGCATCGTGTCGTTGACGGTCCGCGACGTCCGCGGAATCGCCAGGTCCAACCCCACCGACTGCCCCAGATGGTTGACGAACCACGGATCCTTGGTCAGGCAGTAGCCGCCGACGCCCATGCTGGGCATCAAGATGTTGACGGGGCGGCCGCCCTTGGGCATCGTGTTGGCTGCCTCGATGACCTGAAGCGCGTCCATCCCGAGCCGGTCACACACCTTGGCCAGCTCGTTGGCCAGCGCAACGTTGAGGTCGACCCAGAGGTTGTCCGCCAGCTTGACCATCTCGGCGGTGCGCGGATCGTCGACGATGACCGAGTCCACACCCAGGGCATGGCGCCACAGGGTGGCGCAGGCGCGGGCGCTGCGCTCATCGACGGCGCCGACGACGACGGGAATCGACGTCAGCTCCCGGATGGCCTGGCCTTCGGCGAGCCGCTCGGGACAAAACGCCAACCCGAAGTCGACCCCGGCCCGCAGTCCCGAGGTCTCTTCGAGGATCGGTTTGACGAGTTTTTCGGTGGTGTCGGGCGGCACCGTGCTCTTGAGGATGACGACGTGGCCGCTGCGCAAATGGCTTCCCACGGCCTGCGCCGCTGCGGTGATGTCGTCGACGATGGGCTCGTAGTCCGCGCCGAGCGGGGTGCCGACGGTCACGATGACGAACTCGTTGTCCGCCAGGGCGCCGAAGTCGGTGGTGGCGCGAAGCCGGCCGACTCGAACGTTGGTGGACACCAGCTCGCCCAGACCCGGCTCAGGCACGGTGGTCTTGCCGAGGTTGATCTCTTCGACGACGTCACGCCGCACGTCGATGCCCGTCACCGGCCAGCCGCGGTCGGCCAGCACGGCCCCGATCACGGTGCCGATGTAGCCGAAGCCCACGACCGCGATCCCTGACCGCATGCCGCGCACGAGGAGATCGATCTCGGCGTCACTACGTCCGAAGACGGCCTTGGCCGTTGCAGAACCCATGGCAGAGCCTGGCCCTTCTGTCCCCCGTGCGCGTTCTGTGACCTGACAGCGGGGCCCTCCCGCGCCCCGGGCTAACCTGCCCGGCAGTGTAGTCCAACGCCCGTCCGGCCAATCCGGAGTGCCGGGTTTTCGGCGAACGCTCCGTGCGCCGTCGCCGCCTCAGCTGAACCTCTTGCGGCGGGCGAAATCTTCCACCAGGTCAGCGGTGATCGTGACACTCTCGGCGGGTTTGGTAATCCGGGTGGCGAGTTCACGCACCCGGGTGGCATAGCCCGAGGTCAGGATCCTGCTTAGGTCTGTGACCAGCGATTTCTCGGTGGTGGCCGAAAAGCGCCGGGCGGTGCCGACCTTGAGTTGCTTGATCAAAGCTCCCCACATCTGCCGGTCGGGCGCCGCCCAGAGGATCAACGTGGGCACTCCGGCCCGCAGACCCGCGGCCGTGGTGCCCGCGCCGCCGTGGTGCACCACCGCGCGGCAGGACGGGAAAATCGCCGCGTAATTCATGGCGCTTACCACCTTGATGTGCTCACACTGCGCGACGTTGCTGAAATCGGTCCAGGCGGAGCACACCAGCGCCCGCTCGCCCAACTGCGCGCAGGCCGCGCTGATCATGGCGAGCGTGTCGGCTGGAGACTCCATCGGCATGCTTCCAAAAGCGAAGCAAATCGGCGGGGTTCCCGCGGCGATCCAGGACGCGATCTTCTCGTCGGCAGCGGTGGGCAACTCCAGCGTTAGCGTGCCGACAAAAGGCCGCTGGTCGTGCCACTTCGCCCATTCGGCGGCCAGCCCGGGAAAGCACACCTCGTCGTAGGCCTGGATTTCCAGCGCTCCGCGTTCGGTGATCCGTCCCGGTGCGGGGCCCGTTGCCCTCGGCAGGCCCAGCTTACGGCGCTGCGCATCCTCGAGCTTCCCGAACACTCCCCGAGACAGCCACCAGAACATCGTCATCGCGGAGCGGCTCAACGGTGCCGGCAGGAACGTCAGAAGCTGGCCGTTGGGTCGCAGCGGAAAATAATGCAACGTGGCCAACGGAATGCCGTAGTACTCCGCGACGTTGGCGGCGCCGTCTTCGAAAAGCAGCCCGGTGAAAAGCAGGTCGGCCCCGTCGGCGAGCGATATCAGCGTCTTGGTCATCTCCACCCAGCACTGGGTGACGAACGCCCAGTACTCGCGCCACAACTTGGTCAGATCCTTCATGGTCGAGCTGCCGCGCGGGAAATCCTTGAACAGGTTCGCGCCGAAATCGCTGTCCAGCGCCGTCTGCGAATCCGGTCCGTAGGCGACTGCCGTGAGCCCGGCCGACTCGGCGAAGCCGACCTGATCGGGTGAGACAGCCATGCACACCTCATGGCCCCTGCGTAGCAGCTCACGTCCGACGGCGAGGCCGGGCTCGGCGTCGCCGCGCGTTCCGTAGCATGCCAACACAAATTTCATCGGCGAATCCTAGCCTCGCAGTCCGGCGTTATCGGCCGCAAATACAAAACTGTCAGGTCAGGATCGCGGCTTCGCCGCCGTTCGCAGCCCGAACGTCACGGCCTCAGGGCAGGCCCGGTTAACCGGGTGTTCGCCCAATCGTCGCGATTTTAGCGGGCCGAAACAGTCCCGGACACCCCCCCCGCTCAGTAGGCTCTGGCTCACGGCGCAGCAGTGCCGGCATCCGGTCGGCAACCGAACAGACCGCAGGGATGACAAAGGCGAGGAGAAGGGACTGCCGTGGCAGACACATTGACCGCAGGCCAGAAGCTGGTCAGAGGCGAATCACTCACCTCGAACAACGGCGCCTACACCGTGACGCTGCAAGACGACGGCAACCTGGTGCTCGCGTCACGCGGGCATGCCATCTGGGCAACCGGGACCAACGGCCAAGACGTGGTCCGGGCCGAAGTCCAGCACGACGGCAACTTCGTCCTCTACACCGCCGACAAGCCGGTATGGCACACCAACACCAAAGGCAAGAAGAACGTCCGGCTCGTCCTGCAGGACGATCGCAACCTCGTGCTCTACGCCGCCGACGGTCCGGCCTGGTCATCGAAGACCGAGACCGACGCGCCACCACCGCCCGAACCCGAGGAGGCGGCCGAGCCTACACCGGCAGCCCAAGCGGCGGCCTCCGAGACCGAGCCGGCGCCTGAAGCGGCGCGTGAACCTGAGCCTGAACCTGCCGCGCGGACCTACACCGTCGTTGCCGGCGATACGTTGTGGGCCATCGCCGAGCGCTTCTACGGAGACGGCAGCCAATACCAGGTCATCGCCGATGCCAGCGGCGTGGACAATCCCGATCTGATCCACCCGGGACAGGTGCTGACGATCCCCTGATTACGCGGCGGCAGGCGCCGGCGCCGGTCAGTCGCGATGGCGCAGCCGGACGAAGTTTTCCACCTGATCGGCCGCGGCCGCGGCGGCGTCGCCGGGTTGGGTGATCCGGGGGGCGATCTCGCGGGCCCGGGTGCGGTACCGGTCGCCGAGAATCTTACGCAGGTCTTTGACCAGCGTTTTCTCGGTGGTGGCCGAAAAGCGCCGGGCGGTGCCGACCTTCAGTCGTTTGACCACGGCGCCGAAGAACGGCTGATCGGGCAAGGTCCAAAGGATCAACTGGGGAATCCCGGCGCGCAGGCCCGCGGCCAGGGTGCCCGCGCCGCCGTGGTGCACGACCGCCCGGCAGGCCGGAAAGATCGTCGCGTAGTTGACCGCACCCACCACCGCGACGTGCTCGAAATTCGGTGCGTCGCTGAAGTCGGTCGAGCCGGCGCACACCAACGCCCGCTCGCCCAGCCGTGCGCAGGCGGCGGCGATCATGGCGAGCGTGTCGGCCGGGGATGCGACCGGGATGCTGCCGAACCCGAAGCAGATCGGCGGTGTTCCCGCAGCGATCCAGGACGCGACCTGCGCGTCGGCGTCGGTCGTCAACCCCAGCGCCAACGCGCCAACGAAGGGTCGCCGGCCGTCCCACTTCGCCCATTCGGCGGCCAGCCCGGGGAAACACACCGGATCGTAGGCCTGGATTTCCAGCGACCCACGGTCGGCGATGCGCCGCGGAGCCGGGCTGGTCGCCTTCGGCAGCCCCAGTTGGCGGCGCTGCTCGTCCTCGCCCTTCCTCGTCCCGCGCCAGGCCAGCCAATCGTTCAGTGTCATCGCCACACGGCTGAGGGGCCCCGGCACAAACGGCAGCAGCCGGCCGTGGGCGCGTGCGGGGAAAAAATGCAGCGTGACCAGCGGGATGTCGTGAAACTCCGCGACATTGGCGGCGGGCTGCTCGAAAATCAGGCCGGCGATGAGCAGGTCGGCCCCGTCGGCCAGCGACGCCAACGTCTTGGTCATCTCCTCCCAGCAGCGGGCAGCGAAGTCCGCTGTTTCGCGCCCCATCCGGTTCAGCTCCCGGATCTTCCAGGGGGTGCGGAAGTAACACGTCCAGTACTTGCGCTGGGCGTCCAGAATGGGCTGCGAGTCCAGCCCGTAGCCGACCGCGGCCAGCCCGAGCGCCTCGACGAAACCGACCAGGTTGGGCGGAACGGCCATGAGCACTTCATGCCCGCGGCGGGCCAGCTCCCGCCCGACGACCACGGCGGGCTCGATGTCGCCGCGACCGCCGTAGCTTGCCAGCACAACTTTCATCGCCGAGGGTGGCCTTTCGGGTTGTCGCGCACGCCGGCCGGGCGACGTGGCACCGACATTATGCCCAGCACGGCCAGGGGTGCGTCACCCGAGTTGCCTGCGCCGGCCAGTGGTACTGTTCTGGTTCGCCCGGGCCAGGCCGTGTGCCATCGTCGCTGAGGAGCGTGAGTGTGGCTGATGGCGAGCTGACCGCGCGCGAGGCTGAACAGCGCGGGTGGGACGTGATCGTCGTGGGCACCGGCATGGGCGGCGCGACGCTGGGCTACCAGCTGGCCCGGTCCGGGCGGCGGGTGCTGTTCGTCGAGAAGGGACGCTCGACGCTGCCCGGGACGCCCGGCACGATTCGGGCCGCGATGCCCGAACTCGCCGAGCCGTTGGCGTACCGGTCGGCCGCGGCTTTCTACGACGCGCTGGCGCGGGCCGGACGCTGCACCGATGAGATCGAAGACATCAGCGGGCGCTTCGCGAAGCGGTTTGTGCCGTTCATCGGCAGCGGCACCGGCGGGTCGTCGGCCCTGTACGGCATGGTCTGCGAGCGGTTTTTCGCTCGCGATTTCACTCCGCGGCAGAATTTTCGCGACCCCGGACAGTCCACCGTGCCCGAGGCCTGGCCGGTGAGCTACGACCAGATGCGGCCCTGGTACGCCCGGGCCGAGCGCCTGCTGGGGGTCCGCGGCGCGCCGGATCCGCTGCGCCCGGAATCGGCCGACATCGATCTGCCTGCGGCGCCGCCGTTTTCGACGGACAATCAGCTGCTGGCCGACTATCTGACCGGCCGAGGGTTACATCCCTACCATCTGCCGATGGCGTGTGAGTACACCGAGGGTTGTGCCACGTGTCAGGCTTTTTTGTGTCCGCGGTCATGCAAAAACGACGCCGCTCGCAACGCGGTGCTGCCGGCCGTCGCCGAACACGGTGCCGGCCTGCTGGCCGAATGCCCGGTGGTGGGTCTCGACGCCGACCGCTCCCGGGTTCAGCAGGTGATCTGCCGGTATCGCGGCGCCAGGCTGACCCTCAAGGGCACGGTCGTCGTCGTGGCCGCGGGAGCGCTGGCCACTCCGGTGTTGTTGCTGGAATCCCGCTCGGGGGATTGGCCACGGGGCCTGGCCAACGGCTCGGACCAGGTGGGCCGCAACTTGATGCGCCATCTGCTGGACCCGATCGAGATCTGGCCGCAACCCGACTCCCGAATCACCGCCCCCAACAAGGAGATCGGCTTCAACGACTTCTATTTCTGGGAGGGGCAGAAATACGGCACCGTTCAGTCGTTCGGCGCGATACCGCCGGTGGAGTGGCTGACCAACCGCCCGGGCGTGCGGGGGACGGCGCTGCGCTTGATCAGCCCGGCGGTGCGACAGATCTATCGGCGCTTCGTCACCGGCGGGCTGGTGCTGGCCGCGATGACAGAGGACTTGCCCTATCCCGACAACCGCGTCCTGCCGTGTGATGGGCCCAGCTCGGATGGACGCCCGCGGCTGCGAATCCAGTATCGTCTGCACCCGAGTGAGGTGAAACGGCGCGCCGTGTTTTTGCGGCAGCTCAAAGAGGTGTTGCAGCCGTTTCGGAAACTGCCCCTGGGCAGCGGCAAAAACAACGCGAACCTGGGGCATGTCTGCGGCACGTGCCGTTTCGGTACCGATCCCAAAACCAGTGTGCTGGATGCAGATAACCGGGCGCACGAGGTGGAGAACCTGTATGTGGTGGATACCTCGTTTTTTCCGTCCAGTGCCGGGTTGAATCCCAGTTTGACGGTCGCGGCCAACGC
>NZ_VYIK01000063.1 GCF_008709575.1 Mycobacterium sp. | reverse complement strand
TGTGCTCTCCCTACCCCGGGGGGGGGGGCCGGCCCCCCCCCCCCCCGCCGCCCCCCCCGCGCTGCGCGCCGCCGGGTCGCGCTCCTCGGCGTAACCGCTGTCGTCGAGCGCCACCACCCGCGGGGTGCGGGTCCGCACCACCGGCCGCGCCGCGACCACGTCGTGCGCCCACCCGC
The DNA here is from genome assembly GCF_008709575.1 of Mycobacterium sp. GTDB lineage: Bacteria > Actinomycetota > Actinomycetes > Mycobacteriales > Mycobacteriaceae > Mycobacterium. The sequence continues at coordinate 21,324 of NZ_VYIK01000063.1, read as the reverse complement.
TTTCGACCAACGCCTGCGCTTCCGCGGTGCGGGCATATCCGCCGATCAGCGCCGCGCAACGGGCCTGGTGGGCGCGCAGCATCGCCACCTCGCGTGCATGCGGATAGGGCGCGCGCGGCTCGGCCAGCGTGTCGTCGCCGTCGTCCCAGACCATCACCAGACCCAGGTCGGCCACCGGCGCGAACACCGCGCTGCGGGTGCCGATGACCAGCCGGGCGCTGCCGCGCAGCGCCGCCAGCCAGCGTCGGTAGCGCACGGCCGGCCCGAGCCCGGCCGACAACGCCACCACTGCCGACTCGTCGAACACAGCGGCCGCGGCGCGGCGCAGGTCGTCGAGGTCACGCTGGTCGGGAACCACCGCCAGCACCCCCCGACCGGTTTGCACCGTCTGCGCGGCCGCCTCGACGAACCGGTCAGCCCACGACTCACCGGGCAGCGCCTGCCACACCGCGCGGGCCGCCCGCGATTCGGCCAGGGCGGTCAGGAACTGCGCACCACGCCCGTATGCCGCCCAGCCGGCCGGGTCGACCGGGGCGAGGACCGGAAAGCTCGGCGCCGGAGCGGTTTCCCGTTCCACTCGGGCGTGGCGGGGCGGTATCGCCAGTCGCAGCACGTCGGCGCGGGTTCCGGCGTACCGCGCGGCCACCGCGTCGACCAGCCGGCGGATATCGCCGGTGAGCACCGGCTCGGGCGAGACGACCCGGTCCAGCCACGCCAGTGTGCCGCCGTGATCGGTGTCGGTGCGGCGTTCCAGCACGAACCCGTCGACGAGGCGGCCGTGGAACCGCACCCGCACGCGCACCCCCGGCTGGGCGTCGTCGGACTGGTCGGCGGCCACCAGATAGTCGAATTCGCGGTCCAGGTGCGGCACCGTCAGCATCGCCGCCACCCGCGCGATCGGCTCGTGCTCGGCAGCCCGTGGCGCCCTGCTGCTCACCGGCCGGGCGGACGCGGTGCGTACGGTGTCATCATGCCCAGCTCGGACCGCGTGGAAGAAGCCTTACCCGCCATCGATCCCATCCTGCTGAAGGTACTGGATGCGGTGCCGTTTCAGTTGTCGCTCGACGACGGCATCGAGGCCGCGCGCCAACGGCTCCGCGATCTGCCGCGGCGGCCGCTGCACCCGGAACTGCGGGTCGAGGACCGCAGCATCGACGGCCCGGCCGGCCCGCTCACCATCCGGATCTATTGGCCGCCAACCGCGTCGGTGCCGCCGGTGCTGGTGTATTTCCACGGCGGCGGGTTCGTCCTGGGCGATCTCGACACCCACGACGGCACCTGCCGTCAGCACGCCGTCGGCGCCGGCGCGGTGGTGGTGTCCGTCGACTACCGGCTCGCCCCTGAGCATCCCTACCCGGCCGCCGTGGAAGACGCCTGGGCCGCAACGCAATGGGCGGCCGCCCACGGCGAGGACCTCGGCGCCGACACCAGCCGGCTGGCGGTGGCCGGCGACTCCGCGGGTGGCACCCTGGCCGCGGTGATCGCCCAGCGCGCCCGCGACGACACTGCACCGGCCCTCGCCTTCCAGCTGCTGTGGTATCCGTCCACCATGTGGGACGCGACGCTGCCGTCGTTCACCGACAACGCCTCGGCGCCGATCCTTGATCGCGACGCGGTCGCGGCGTTCTCCCGCTGGTACGCCGGCGACGTGGACCTCTCCGATCCCCCGCCCGGCCTGGCACCCGGGCGGGCGAAGGACTTCGCCGGGCTGGCCCCGGCCTACATCGCGGTCGCCGGGCACGATCCGTTGCGCGACGACGGGATGCGCTACGGCGAGCTGCTCGCGGCCGCGGGTGTGCCCGTCGAGGTGCACAACGCCGCGACGCTGGTGCACGGCTACCTCGGCTACGCCGGCGTGGTGCCGGCCGCCACCGACGCCATGAACCGCGGGCTGGCCGCCCTGCGAGCGGCACTGGCCCGATGACCTGACCGGGGATCGCCGCGGCCCTGCAGAGCGACCGCGTCACCTGGCAGGCTCATCAGCCGATGGAGACTCCAGGCTTGCCGTCAGCGCCGACGCTGCCCGCCGTCGCGGTGCCATCGGGGGCGGTCGCTGATCCGCCGGCGCCGCCGTCACCTGCGGCCCCACCCGGCGTGCCGGCGCCGCCGTCGCCGCCGGTGCCGAAGAACAGGCCGGCGTTACCGCCGTTGCAGACCAGATCCAACAGCCAGGGTGAACCTGTTGCGACGATCGGCCAGATTTTTCGCAAGAGTGTCACTTTCGCGACGTGTGGTGGCCGCTACCAGTTCACAACGCCGGGACGCTGGAGCACGGCTACCCCGGCTACCCCGATGTCGTCCTCACCCCATCAACGCCGGTAGGCGCTGGGCGCGACCCCGTGCCAGCGTTTGAACGCGTGCGAGAACGTCGAGGTGTCGGTGTATCCCAGCCGCTGGGACACCTCCTCCACCGTCAGCCCGACGTTGCCCAGCAGGTCGACGGCCAACGCGGCGCGGGCCTCGTTGACCAGTGCGCGAAACGACGTGCTCTCCGCGGCCAGACGCCGCCGCAGCGTGCGGGGATGCATGTCGAGTTCGGCGGCGACGTCGGGCAGCGCCGCAAAACCACCGTTCTCGCGAAACAGCTTGCTGCGCACCAGCGCGGTGATGCCGCGGCGGTGCTCACTGCGCTGCATCAGCACGTCACATTGCGCGACGCAGATCTCCAGCGTGTGCGGGTCGGCCTGCGGCAAGGGCTCGTCGAGCATGGCGCGCGGGAAGTGCAGCCGGTTGTGGGCGCGGGCGTATGCCACGTTGGCGAGCCGGACGATTCGCAGCAGCGGCGCCAGCAGATCCTCGTCGACGGCGACCTCGGCCGAGATCCGATCGGCGTACTTCTCCACCACGGGCAGCACGAAACTTGTTGTGGTGCTGATGATCCCGGAGAGATCCCGTTCGACGAAAAAGGAACGGACGTCGGGCGGAAGATGGTCGGCGCTCAGCTCGAGCACACACTCGTCGGCGCCCTCGATCAGCGCGACGTCGATGTGCAGCATGGTCAGTGCAAAGTAGCGCATCGCAATTGTGATCAGTTCGCGCAGTGTGCCGCACGACATTACTGCGAACCCCAGCAATCCCAAGTGAGTGAGAGTGAACCGGCTGCCGACCTCGATGCCCAGGCCGCCGGCGTCGGACAGCCGGGCCAGCAGCCTGCGCACCGCCGCCGCCTCGGCGCCCGCGCTGACCGTCGCATCCGCAGCGTTGAGCTCAGCCGGGTCGATCCCGGTGCCGGCCAGCACTGCGGACCTCGGCACACCGCGGTCCTCGGCGACCTCGCAGAGCAACCGGGTCGCATACATCGGATGCCGCAGTTCCGGGGTCCATCTGGCCATCGGGCCGCCTGTCCTCAAATCTCAACTCTTTGTCCCATAGTCTCATTACCTGCCGCGGCCGTCGTCCCTACAGTGAAGTCATGGCCACGCTGACCGCGAGCCGGCCCGCGAGACGGCTGAGCACCTGGACCATGACGCGGGAGGCGCTGACCGTCGGTTTCGACGTCGGCGACCGGTTCCTGGGGCGGCTGCGCGGTAGCGATTTCACCCGATTCCGCTGCGGTCTTAGGCGTTTCGTCGCACTGGGCCACCCGGACTATGTCGACCACGTGTTGCACGAGGCCCGGCTGCGTTACGTCAAGTCCGTCGAATACGAGCCGATCCGGGTGGGGGCGGGGATCAATCTGCTCACCGACGAGGGTGACTCGTGGGCCGCGCACCGCAGCGTGCTCAACCCGACATTCGCGCGTCGTCATCTCGACGCGCTGGTGGACCCGATGATCGACCCGATCGCCGACGTCACCGGCGCGCTGCCGTGCGGCACCGGATTCGACATGCACCAGACGATGGTCGAGACGACTCTGCGGGTGGTGGCCAACGCCCTGTTCAGTCAAGATTTCGGGCCCCTGGTGCACAGCATGCACGACCTGGCGACTCGCGGGCTGCGGCACGCCGAGAAAATGGAGCGGCTCGGCCTGTGGGGGTTGTTGCCGCGGCCGGTCTACGACGCGCTGATGTGGTGCACCTTCGCGCACGTGCCGCTGCCTCCGCCGCTGCGTGATATGCAGCGGATTCTGCTGGCCCTCGACGCCGCGGTCAACGCGGTCATCGACCAGAGGCTGGCGCATCCGACCGACTCCGCGGACCTGCTCAACGTGCTGCTGAAAGCCGGCAACTGGCCTCGCCGGCGGATTCGCGACGAGGCGCTGACGTTCATGCTCGCCGGGCACGAGACGACCGCGAACGCGATGTCGTGGTTCTGGTATCTGATGGCGCTGCACCCCCGGGCGCGCGCCCGCATGCTCGACGAGGTCGACAGGGTCCTCGCGGGCCGCCGTCCCACCGCCGGCGACGTGGCGAAGCTGCGCTGGACCACGGCGTGTATCCAGGAGGCGCAGCGGTATTTCTCCGCGGTGTGGGTGCTGTCCCGATGGGCCGTCGACGACGACGTCATCGACGGCCACCACATTCGCGCCGGCACGACGGTGATCATTCCGGTCCATCACATCCACCACGACCCGCGGTGGTGGCCCGACCCCGAGAACTTCGACCCCAACCGGTTCCTGGACGGCGGCCGCGGGCGGCCACGCTCGGCATACCTGCCGTTCGGCGGGGGTCGGCGGATCTGCATCGGCCAGAACTTCGCGCTGATCGAGATGGTGCTGATCGCGGCGATTATGAGCCAGCGCTTTACCTTCGACCTCATGCCCGCACACCCGGTCGAACTCGAGGCGACACTGACGCTGCGGCCGAAAAACGGCGTGCACGTGATCGCCCGGAGGCGGCCATGACCGACTACCACACCGTCGTCGTCGGCGCCGGGTTCTCCGGCATCGGCACCGCGATCAAGCTCGACGCGGCCGGGCTCGGTGATTACCTGCTCGTCGAAGCCGCCGACGGGGTCGGCGGAACCTGGCACTGGAACACCTATCCCGGTATCGCCGTGGACATTCCGACGTTTTCCTACCAGTTCTCGTTCGAGCAGCGCACGGACTGGTCGCGCACCTACGCACCCGGCAGGGAGCTGAAGGCTTACGCCGAGCACTGCGTCGACAAATACGGCATCCGGCCGCGAATCCGGTTCAACACCAAGGTTTTAGCCGCCGACTTCGACGACGGCAGGGCACTGTGGCGGGTGCACACCGATCCCGGCGGCGAGATCACCGCACGGTTTCTGGTCAACGCCGGTGGGGCGCTCACCGTACCTAAACTGCCTGACATCGACGGCGTCGACTCGTTCGGCGGCGTCACCATGCACACCGCCCGCTGGGATCACGGCCACGACCTGACCGGCAAACGGGTCGCGGTCATCGGCACCGGCGCCTCGGCGGTCCAGCTGATCCCGGAAATCGCCCCGATCGTGGGCCGGCTCACCGTCTTTCAGCGCACGCCGATCTGGTGTTTCCCCAAGTTGGACGTGCCGGTGCCGGCGCCGGCGCGGTGGGCGATGCGGCTGCCGGGCGGAAAGGCCGTTCAGCGCTGGGCCAGCCAGGCCTTCGTCGAGGCTACGTTCACCATCCCGGCGCAGTACTTCACGGTGTTCCCGCTGGCCAAGTGGATGGCGAAGGCCGGTCGGGCCTACCTGCGCCGGCAGGTGGCCGACCCGCTGCTGCGCGAGAGACTCACCCCGCGTTATGCCGTGGGCTGCAAACGGCCCGGCTTTCACAACCGCTATCTGTCGACGTTCAACCGCGACAACGTGCGGCTGGTCACCGAGCCGATCGTCAAGATCATCCCGGCCGGGGTGGTCACCGGCGACGGCGAAACCCACGATGTCGAGGTGCTGATCCTGGCCACCGGCTTCCAGGTGATGGATGCCGACAGCGTGCCGACTTTTGCGGTCACCGGCAGCGGCGGTCGGTCGCTGCGGGCGTTTTTCGACCAGCACCGGTTGCAGGCCTACGAAGGGGTCAGCATTCCCGGATTCCCGAACCTGTTCAGCGTGTTCGGGCCGTACGGCTACGTCGGGTCGTCGTATTTCGCGCTGATCGAGGCGCAAACCCATCACATCGTGCGCTGCCTGGTGCGGGCGCGCCGCGAGGGCGCTCACCGCGTCGAGGTCACCGGGCAGGCCAACGACCGCTACTTCGCCGAGATGATGCGCCGACGGCACCGGCAGGTGTTCTGGCAGGACAGTTGCCGGCTGGCCAACAGCTACTACTTCGACAAGAACGGCGACGTGCCGCTGCGGCCCACCACCACGGTCGAGGCCTACTGGCGCAGTCGGCGATTCGATCTCGCCGACTACCGGTTCACGGCCTAGCGGTGGCGGGCGAGCCGACTAGACGGCGCGCTTGAGGTCGTCGACCTTGTTGAGCTGCTCCCAGGGCAGCTCGACGTCGGTGCGGCCGAAGTGGCCGTAGGCGGCAGTCTGGGCGTAGATGGGCCGCAGCAGGTCCAGGTCGCGGATGATCGCTCCGGGCCGCAGGTCGAACACCTCGCCGATGGCTTTTTCGATCTTGGCCGGGTCGACAGTCTCGGTGCCGAACGTCTCGACGAACAGCCCGACCGGTGCCGCCTTGCCGATGGCATAGGCGACCTGCACCTCCGCCCGCTCGGCGAGCCCGGCCGCGACCACGTTCTTGGCCACCCAGCGCATCGCGTAGCACGCCGACCGGTCCACCTTGGACGGATCCTTGCCGGAGAACGCGCCGCCGCCGTGGCGGGCCCAGCCGCCGTAGGTGTCGACGATGATCTTGCGGCCGGTCAGTCCGGCGTCGCCCATCGGTCCGCCCAGGACGAACTTGCCCGTGGGGTTGACCAGCAGCCGTACCGACGACGTGTCGAGGGTGTCGTGCGCCAGCTGGCCGAGCACGACGTCGAGCACTTTTTCCCGGATATCGGGAGTCAGCGTGTGATCCAGATCGATCTCGGCGGCGTGCTGAGTGGAGATGACGACGGTGTCCAACCGCACCGGCGTGGTGCCCTCGTACTCGATGGTCACCTGGGTCTTGCCGTCGGGTCGCAGATAGGGCAGCACCCCGTGCTTGCGGGCCTCGGCCAGCCGTCGCGACAGCCGGTGCGCCAACGCGATCGGCAGCGGCATCATCTCCGGGGTGTCGGTGATCGCGTAGCCGAACATCAACCCCTGATCACCGGCGCCCTGCGCGTCCAGCGGGTCCGACACACCCTCGACCCGCGCCTCGTAGGCGGTGTCGACGCCCTGGGCGATATCGGGTGACTGCTTGCCGATGGCGATGTTCACCCCGCACGACGCGCCGTCGAAGCCCTTGTCGGACGAGTCGTAGCCGATCTCGAGGATGCGGGCGCGCACGATGTCGGTGATGTCGGCGAAAGCCCGCTTGGCGGTCGTCGTCACCTCACCGGCGACGTGCACCTGACCCGTAGTGACCATCGTCTCGACGGCGACCCGCGACCGCGGATCGTCGGCCAGCAGCGCGTCGAGAACCGAGTCGCTGATCGCATCGCAGATCTTGTCCGGGTGCCCCTCGGTCACCGACTCACTGGTGAACAGCCGTCCCTTGTCGCCCACGCTGCGATCCTTCCCCGGTCACGAAATGTTAGTTCGGCAAATTTTATCGGACTGTCCTGGGTTCGAACGGGCCGGCCGGCCGCCGAGCCTACCCGTTGCCGCGGCGCAGAAAGGCGGCGATGGCGTCCACGATCCGGCTGGCCATCAGCGTTTTGGAGCCGTGTTCGAGGGCGGACTCGGTCCCGTCGGAGGCCAGCAGCCAGCCGTCATTGCTGTCCACTTCGAAAGCCTTGCTCTCGCCGACGGCATTGACCACCAACAGGTCACAACCTTTGCTGCGCAGTTTGGCCCGGGCGTGGAACAGCACGTCACCGTTGCCGTCACCGGTTTCGGCCGCGAACCCGACGATCGCCCGCATGTTGGGCAGCTGCCCGTCGGCGCGGGCCCGCACCGTGGCCGCCAAGACGTCGTCGTTGCGAACCAGCTCGATGGGCGGCGGCACCTCCTGCATGTCCGGGCTCTTCTTGATCTTGGCGGCGGCGACCTGCGCCGGGCGGAAGTCGGCGACGGCGGCGGCCATCACCAGCACGTGCGCGTCCGGCGCGTGTTTGGACACCGCGTCGCGCATCTGTGGCGCCGAACTGACACGCACCACCTCGACCCCGGCGGGGTCGACGAGCCCGGCGGTGTGTCCGGCGATCAGCGTGACCTGCGCGCCCCGCTGGGCGGCGACCCGGGCCACGGCGTAGCCCTGCTTGCCCGAGCTGCGGTTGCCCACGAAGCGCACCGGGTCGATCGGCTCGCGGGTGCCGCCGGCGGTCACCAGCAGCCGCCAGCCGGCCAGGTCGTAGGGCAGCGCGTCGTGGCGTTCCAGCAGCAGGTGGGCAAGCGTGGTGATCTCCTCGGCCTCGGGCAACCGGCCCGCGCCGCTGTCGGCGCCGGTGAGCCGCCCCGATGCCGGTTCCAGCACCACCGCGCCGCGACGGCGCAACGTGGCGACGTTGTCTTGGGTGGCCGGGTGCAGCCACATCTCGGTGTGCATGGCGGGCGCGAACAGCACCGGGCAGCGGGCGGTCAGCAGGGTCGCGGTGAGCAGGTCGTCGGCGCGTCCGGCAACGGCGCGGGCCAGCAGGTCAGCGGTGGCCGGCGCCACGACCACCAGGTCGGCTTGCTGACCGATCGCCACGTGCGGCACCTGTGCGACGTCGTCGAAAACACCGGTGTGGACGGGTTCACCGGACAGCGCCTCGAAGGTGGCGGCCCCGACGAAGCGCAGCGCGGATCTGGTCGGAATGACCCGGACCCGGTGTCCGGCCTCGGCGAGCTGCCGAACGACCGTACACGCCTTGTAGGCGGCGATGCCTCCGGAGACACCGACGACGATTCGCTTCGGCTCCATCAGGTCCGCTCTTCGCCCGCCGGGCTCCCCGACACGATCACCGCACGCCGCCCCGACGTCGCTACTCGCCCTCGGTGTGCTCGAGCAGACCGGCGTGGATCTCACGCAACGCGATCGACAGCGGCTTTTCCTGCAGTCCCGGCTCCACCAGCGGACCGACGTATTCGAGGATGCCCTCGCCGAGCTGGTTGTAGTAGTCGTTGATCTGACGCGCCCGCTTGGCGGCGTAGATCACCAGCGCATACTTGCTCGACACCCGCTCCAGCAGCTCGTCGATGGGCGGGTTGGTGATGCCCAACGGGGTGTCGTAGGCGGCCATGCCCGACGCCGGATCGAAGTGATCGACGGCGGGCGGGGCCTCGGGTTGCGGGGTAGTCACTGACGTTGTTCTCCTGACGACGCAAAGCGCCCAGCGCTTCTCGTCTGAATCGGGTTGAGCTGGCGGATCACGCCCCGTCCGGCGTGGTGCCCCGCAGCAAGGATACCAATTCCGAGCAGGCAGTTTCCAATCGGCTGTTCACCACGACCCGGTCGAAGTCACCCTGAGCTGCCAGTTCGGTCCGGGCGGTGCACAGCCGGCGGCGGATGGCGTCCGGTGTCTCGGTGCCGCGGCCCACCAATCGGGACTCCAGAACCTCCCAGCTCGGCGGCGCCAGGAAGACGGTCGTCACGTCCGGCATCGCCCGCTTGATCGCGCGGGCTCCGGCCAGATCCACCTCGATCAGCACCGGATGCCCCGAGGCGGCCGCAGCGCGGACCGGCTCGGCCAGGGTGCCGGACCGGTGCAGCCCGCCGTGGATGTCGGCCCACTCCAGCAGGGCGCCCTGTTCGATCAGCTGTTGGAACCGGTCCGGGCTCACGAAATGGTAGTCGACGCCGTCGACCTCCCCGGGTCGAGGTGCCCGCGTCGTCACCGACACCGAAAACCGCAGGTCGGGCATCCGATCCCGCAAGCACCGCACCAGTGTGGACTTTCCCACCGCAGAGGGACCGGACAGCACGACTACCCGCCCCCGGGTGCGGCGGCCGGTGTCGGAGTCCGGTCCGTCCCCGTTGCTCACCGACTCGCCGGGGTCCGGCCACCCGAGCGTCCACCGCGGGCGGGCGATCCCTCGACGACGGCCACGACGGCCTGCATGCGGGTCAGGCGAAGTCGAACTTTTCCAGCAGCGCTTTACGCTGACGGTCGCCGAGGCCGCGCAGGCGCCGTGTCGGCGCGATTTCGAGCTCGGTCATGATCTCCTGCGCTTTGACCTTGCCCACCTTCGGCAACGCCTCCAGCAGCGCCGACACCTTCATCTTGCCCAGCACCTCGTCGGTCTCGGCGTCCTTGAGGACTTGTTTGAGGTTGGTGCCGCCACGCTTGAGCCGGTCTTTGAGCTCAGCCCGCGTCCGCCGTGCGGCAGCAGCCTTCTCCAACGCAGCCGAGCGCTGCTCGTCGGTCAACTTGGGAAGGGCCACGATTCCTCCGTCTCGTCGATCTCGATTGTCCCATCCGGGCACTCCAGCCAGCGGAGACGCCAGCGGACACGACCGTACTCACGGTATCTGACAAAATCCAACCCGGCCCCCTCCTGGGAGCCGCAAAGCCCCAGCGTGTGGGCTTTCCACCGACTTTGCGGTGCCGTCGCGGGCGCGACCGCCCCGGGGCTGCGTGGGTGCTGCAAACCCCTGTCAGGCGCCCCTCTCGTGGCTTCTACCAGCGGTTTTGTCGAACACCGGGTCCCGGCTCCGCGCGCCGCCCCACCGCGAGGGGTCCGCACGACCCGACCCGGTCACGGCGAAATCCGCCACCTGCGCATAGCCCGGCGTGTCGCGCGTGTCACACCCGACGTCGGCAGCTCGGCGCGCAGACCGGGTCCGGCCGGCGACCGAACCGACAGTCTCATGGTCCACTGAGAAGTGAAAACCATTTCCAGCTAACTCACACCGTCGCCGCAGCGTTTCCGGGGTTGTGACACTTACCGTCGGATCTGTCACGGCAAAAGCCAGACATGTTGGGAAAGAACGGAGTTGGGACATGAACATCAAACGTATGGTCTACACCACGGCGGTCGCGGCAGCCGTCGGACTGGCGGGAGTCTTGAGTACCGGAGTCGCAACGGCCAACGCGGCGCCGGTGGTTTCCACCGGAACCCCCGCGACGACGTTGACGGCGCAGCGCGGCCCCACCGTGAAGCTCACTCATCACCAGCGCAAAGAGCTCCTCAAGCACGACAAGAAGGAACTCAAGAAGCCGCAAGAGGTGATCGCCCGCTAGCCGGCGGCCAGAAAGCCGACCGCGTCACGCATGCGCTCCCCTGCGGCGCGCAGCGCGTCCACGCCCGGCCCGGCCTGCAGCACAGCGCGGGATACCGTCGGCCACAAGCGATCTCGCTCAGCAAACCGCAACAGTGCCTCGGGTCGGCCGCCCTGGGCGCCGATGCCCGGCGCCAGCACCGGGCCGCCCAGGTCGTGCAGATCGGGGATTTGCGGGGCGGTGGCACCCACGACGACGCCCACCGATCCGGAGTGCAGGGTGCGGTTCCAGGCGGCGACGTCGTCGACGATCCCCTGGGCCACGCTGCGCCCGGCGACGACCGCGTCCTGCACGCTGGCTCCCGCCGGATTGGACGTGGCCGCCAGCACGAAGACCCCGCGGTTACGCTCGGCGGCCAGTTCCAGCAGTGGCTTGAGCGAGCCGAACCCCAGGTAGGGCGACGCCGTCACCGCGTCGGCGGCCAGCGGCGAGTCGCCGACCCAGGCTCTCGCATAGGCGGCCATCGTCGAGCCGATGTCCCCACGCTTGGCGTCGGCCAGCACCAGCACGCCGGCGGCCCGCAGCGCCGCGATCGTGCGCTCCAGGACCGCGTAGCCGGCCGAGCCGTAGGCCTCGAAGAAGGCGACCTGCGCTTTGACCATGGCGAACCCGGCGAACGCCGACACGCAGGTGTCGGCGAACCTGGCCAGCCCCTCGGCAGTGGCCGGCAGTCCCCACGCCGCCAGCAGCTCGGGATGCGGGTCGATACCCAGGCACAACGGCCCGCCGCGCGATCTGGCCTCGGTGAGTCTGGCACCGAAATCGGCCACGGTTACCGCTCTCCGATGGTGCTGTGCAATTCCTGCAGACAGCGTACCCCGATGGCGCCGCGGATACCGGCCTCGATGCCTTGCACCGCGGCCGCGGCGCCCTGCACGGTCGTCACACAGGGAATGTTGCGGGCCACCGCGGCCGAGCGGATCTCGTAGCCGTCGATGCGCGGGCCGGAGTTGCCGTAGGGGGTGTTGATCACCATGTCGACCTCGCCGGCGCGGATCGCCTCGACCGCGGAGACCGCCGGTCGGCCGGGTTGCGCCGGCTCGAAATGCTTTCGGACCGCTTCACAGGGAATCCCGTTGCGGCGCAGCATTTCTGCTGTGCCTTCAGTCGCTATCACCCGAAAACCCAAGTCGGCCAACCGCTTGACGGGGAACACCAGCGAACGCTTGTCGCGGTTGGCCACCGACACGAACACGGTTCCCGCGGTCGGCAACGACCCGTAGGCGGCGGTCTGGCTTTTGGCGAAGGCACTGCCGAAGTCGCGGTCGATGCCCATCACCTCGCCGGTGGATTTCATCTCCGGTCCCAGCAGCGAATCGATGGCCGCACCGTCGGGGCCCCGGAACCGGTGAAACGGCAACACGGCTTCCTTCACCGCGATCGGCGCGTCCGGCGGCACGTTGGCGCCGTCGCGGGTGGCGGCGAGCATGCCTTCGGCTCGCAGCTCAGAGATGCTGGCGCCCAGCATGATCCGCGCGCACGCCTTGGCCAGCGGGACGGCGGTGGCTTTGGAGACGAACGGCACCGTGCGGCTGGCCCGCGGGTTGGCCTCCAGCACGTAGAGCACGTCGTCTTTGAGGGCGAACTGGACGTTGAGCAGGCCCACCACCCCGATGCCGTGGGCGATGGCTTCGGTGGCGTGGCTCACCTTCTCGATGTCGCCGGAGCCCAGCGTCACCGGCGGCAGCGCACACGCCGAGTCGCCGGAGTGGATGCCGGCCTCCTCGATGTGCTCCATGATCCCGCCGATGTAGACCTCGGTGCCGTCGCAGAGCGCGTCGACGTCGATCTCGATGGCGTCCTCGAGGAAGCAGTCCACCAGCACCGGGTGCTCGGGAGACAGTTCGGTGGCGCGGGTGATGTAGCCCTCGAGCGTGTGGTCGTCGTAGACGATCTCCATGCCGCGGCCACCCAGCACGTAGGACGGCCGGACCAGCACCGGGTAGCCGATCTCGGCGGCGATCCGGCGGGCCTGCTCGAAGGTGGTCGCGGTGCCGTAGCGCGGCGCCGGCAATCCGGCCCCGGCCAGCACGTCGCCGAAAGCGCCGCGGTCCTCGGCCAGGTCGATGGCCGCCGGCGGGGTCCCGACGATCGGGGCGCCGGCGTCGGCCAGTCGCTGCGCCAGCCCCAGCGGGGTCTGCCCCCCGAGTTGCACGATGACGCCCACCACACCCGGGCCGCCGCGGCCCGACTGCCGCTCGGCGTGCAAGACCTCCAACACGTCCTCGAGGGTCAGCGGCTCGAAGTACAGCCGGTCGGCGGTGTCGTAGTCGGTGGACACCGTCTCCGGGTTGCAGTTGACCATCACCGTCTCGAACCCGGCCTGGCTCAGCGTGGTCGCGGCGTGCACACAGCTGTAGTCGAATTCGATGCCCTGCCCGATCCGGTTGGGACCCGAGCCCAAAATCAGGACCTTGGGCTTGTCGGTCTGCGCGGCCACCTCGGTTTCGGCGGCGGGGTCGAGCTCGTAGCTGCTGTAGTGATAGGGCGTGCGGGCCTCGAATTCCGCCGCACAGGTGTCCACCGTCTTGTACACCGGGCGCACGCCGAGGCGCTCGCGCAGCGAACGCACGCCGTCCTCGCCCGCCAATTCCGGTCGCAACGCCGCGATCTGGCGGTCCGACAGGCCACTGTGCTTGGCCCGGCGCAGCAGGTCGGCGTCCAGCACCGCGGCCTCGACCAATTCGGTGCGCAGCGCGACCAGTTCGGCGATCTGGGCGACGAACCACGGGTCGATTCCGGAAGCCTGCGCCACCTCCTCTATCGAGGCACCCAGCCGCAGCGCCAGTTCGAGGTCGTAGAGCCGGCCCTCGGTCGGTGTGCGCAGCCGCGCCAGCACCTCCTCGAGGCTCCCGTCGGGATCGGGCTTGGTCCAGAATCCGGCCCGACCGGTCTCCAGCGACCGCATCACCTTGCCCAGCGCTTCGACGAAGTTGCGGCCCAACGACATCGCCTCGCCGACCGATTTCATCGTGGTGGTCAGGGTCGGGTCGGCGCCGGGGAACTTCTCGAACGCGAACCGCGGCGCCTTGACCACGACGTAGTCCAGGGTGGGCTCGAAACAGGCCGGGGTTTGCCCGGTGATGTCGTTGAGGATCTCGTCGAGGGTGTAGCCGATGGCCAGTTTGGCGGCGATCTTGGCGATCGGGAAGCCGGTGGCCTTCGAGGCCAGCGCGCTCGACCGCGACACCCGCGGGTTCATCTCGACGACGATCAGCCGCCCGTCGCGCGGGTTGACCGCGAACTGGATGTTACAGCCGCCGGTGTCGACCCCGACCTCACGCAGGATCGCGATGCCCAGGTCGCGCATCCGCTGGTATTCGCGGTCGGTCAGCGTCATCGCCGGTGCGACGGTCACCGAGTCGCCGGTGTGCACCCCCATCGGGTCGACGTTTTCGATCGAGCACACCACCACCACGTTGTCGTGGCCGTCGCGCATCAGCTCGAGCTCGAATTCCTTCCAGCCGTAAATCGATTCCTCGATGAGCACATTGGCGCTGGGCGAGGCGGCCAACCCGGCGCCGGCCATCCGGTCGAGGTCCTCGAAGCTGCGGGCCAGGCCCGAGCCCAGCCCACCCATCGTGAACGAGGGCCGCACCACCACCGGCAGGCCCAGTTCGGCGACGGTCTCGCGCACCTCGTCAAGAGTGAAACACACCCGGCTGCGGGCGGATTCGCCGCCAACCTTGGCGACGATGTCTTTGAACCGCTGCCGGTCCTCGCCGCGCTGGATGGCCTCGAAGTCGGCGCCGATCAACTCGACGCCGTAGCGTTGCAGCACCCCGTTCTCATACAGCGCGACCGCGGTGTTGAGCGCGGTCTGCCCGCCCAGCGTGGCCAGCAGCGCGTCGATCCTGTTGCCGCGCTGGAGTTGTTGGGCGATGACCCGCTCGACGAACGCCGGTGTGATCGGCTCGATGTAGGTGAAGTCGGCGTATTCGGGGTCGGTCATGATCGTGGCCGGGTTGGAGTTGACCAGGCTGACCTGCAGCCCCTCGGCGCGCAGCACCCGGCAGGCCTGGCTGCCCGAATAGTCGAACTCGCAGGCCTGCCCGATGACGATCGGCCCCGAGCCGATCACCAGGACATGGCGCAGGTCGGTACGACGCGGCACTAGCGACTCCCTCCGGTTTCCCCGCACCGCACCCTCCACCGCGAGTGTGCGGTTTCATACGCGACATGCCGCTGCAGCGGATGAATTCGCACAGCCACGCTCATCGCCGATCCGCCATCAGCTCGACGAACTGGTCGAACAGATATTCCGCGTCGTGCGGCCCTGCCGCGGCCTCCGGGTGATACTGCACCGCGAAAGCCCGCCCACTGCTGAGTTTGACTCCTTCGACGACACCGTCGTTGGCGCAGGTGTGGCTGATGACCGCCGGGCCGAACGGCGTGTCGAAGGACTGCCCGGCCTCACCCTCCAGCGCGAAGCCGTGGTTTTGCGCGGTGATCGCCACTGTGCCGGTGGCGTGGTCGATGACCGGGACGTTGATGCCGCGGTGGCCGAACACCATCTTGTAGGTCGGCAGGCCCAGCGCACGGCCCAGGATCTGGTTGCCGAAACAGATGCCGAACAACGGGATCCCGGCGCCCAACACCTCGCGGGTCACCTCGACGATAGGGACGGCGGTGGCCGGGTCGCCCGGGCCGTTGGACAAGAACACCCCGGCAGGTTTCAGGTCGGCGATCTGGTCGAAATCCGCCGACGCCGGCAGCACGTGGCAGCGGATTCCGCGCCGGGCGAAATGACGCGCAGTGTTCATCTTGATCCCGAGGTCGATCGCGGCAACGGTAAACCGTTGCGGCCCTTCAGGTTCGACGACATAGGGTTCGGTCGTGCTGACCTGGCCGGCCAGGTCGGCACCCAGCATCGGCGGCTGGCTGCGCACCCGCTCGACCAACTCGTCGACAGACCCGGCGAGCGAGTGGCCGGAGAAAATGCCGGCCTTCATCGAGCCGCGGCTGCGCAGATGCCGCACCACCGCGCGGGTGTCGATGCCGGCGATCCCGACGATGCGCTGGCGGACCAGTTCGTCGGCCAGCGTGCCGGTGGCCCGCCAGTTCGAGGCGCGCGGCGACGGATCGCGCACCGCGTAGCCGGCGACCCAGATCCGCCGGCTCTCGGCATCCTCGTCGTTCCAGCCGGTGTTGCCGATCTGCGGCGCGGTGGCGACCAGGATCTGCCGGTGGTAGCTGGGGTCGGTCAGGGTCTCCTGGTAGCCGGACATGGCGGTGGAAAACACGGCCTCGCCGAGGGTGTGGCCCACCGCGCCGAACGCGGCACCGGTGAACACCCGGCCGTCCTCGAGGACCAGCTGGGCTGTGGCGTGGTCGGTCATCGGTGCTCCTCGGTCAGCCACCGGGCGTAATCGCCGCGGTCGTCGCCACGAAAACCGGTGTCGATCTCGGTGCCCGACGGCAGCCGCCACCGGATCACCAGGATGCCGTTGCGGGTGGCGACCTTGGCGCCCATACCGCGTTGGGTGCGGATCCCCACGATCGAGTCCTGGGGTATCCAGATCGGGCGGGCACCGCTGCGCTGCACCAGGATGCCCTCCGGATAGCGGGTCAGCACCGCCTTGCTGCGGTAGCCCAGATCTGCGACCGCGACCCGCTCGGTCCCGCCCCCTGTCAGACTGCACCCGACATACACCCCACGGGTCGGCTCGACCGTCGGGGTGCCCACCGTGTCCGGCACCGCCGGCAGGGTGCCGATCAGCGCCTCGTGCCGCTGCGCCCGGCGACGCCAGCCACGCATCATCAGCGCGATCATCACCGCGATCAGCAGCGCCAGCACCAGGGCGAAAATCAGCGACCCGACCAGCGTAGCGGTGTTCACGTGACGATCTTCCCGTCCCGGGCGGTGAGCTTGCCGCGCAGCAGCGTCGCGGTCACCGTGGCCGGCAACGTCATCCCCTCGAACGGGGTGTTGGCCGAGCGGCTGGCCAGGTCGGCCCCGACCACCGTCCAGTCGGCGTCGGGGTCGACCACGGTGAGGTTGGCCGGTTCGCCCACCTCCAGGGGCCGGCCCTGGTCGGGCAGCCCGGCGATGCGGGCCGGGTTCTCGCTCATCACCCGGGCAACGTCGCGCCAGGTCAACGCGCCCGGTCGCACCATCGTGGCCGCCACCACCGACAGCGCGGTCTGCAACCCCAGCATGCCCGGCAGGGCGGCCGCGAACTCGACGCATTTCTCGTGCTCGGCGTGCGGGGCGTGATCGGTGGCCACACAGTCGATGACGCCCTCGGCCAGCGCTGCCCGCAGCGCGGCCGCGTCGGCGGCCTCGCGCAGCGGTGGGTTGACCCGGTTCACGCCGTCGTAGCCGGCCAGCCGGCTGTCGTCGAGCATCAGGTGATGCGGGGTGACCTCGGCGGTGATCGCGATGCCCTGCCGTTTGGCCCATTTGAGGATCTCGACCGTGCCCGCGGTCGAGGCGTGGCAGATGTGGATCCGGGCGCCGGCGTCGCGGGCCAGCAGCGCGTCGCGGGCGACGATGGCCTCCTCGGCGGCCCGCGGCCAGCCCGCCAGCCCCAGCCGCGCCGCCGCGGGACCCTCGTGCGCGACGGCGCCCACGGTCAGCCGCGGCTCCTCGGCGTGCTGGGCGATCAGCACCCCCAGCCCGGTGGCGTATTCCAGGGCGCGGCGCATCACCAGCGGGTCGGCCACGCACCTGCCGTCGTCGGAGAACATCCGCACCTGCGCCGCCCCGGCGGCCATCATGCCCATCTCGGTGAGCTCGGTACCGGCCAGCCCAACCGTGACCGCCCCGACCGGGTGCACGTCGACCAGGCCGACCTGCTGGCCGCGCTGCCAGACGTGGTCGGTGACCACCGGGCTGTCGGCGACCGGGGTGGTGTTGGCCATCGCGAACACCGCCGTGTACCCGCCCAGCGCTGCTGCCGCCGACCCGGTTTCGATGTCTTCGGCGTATTCGCGGCCGGGCTCGCGCAGATGGGTGTGCAGGTCCACCAGCCCGGGCAGCAGCACCTGCCCGGTGGCGTCGATGACGTCGGCGCCGTCGGGAACGGCCAGCCCGGCGCCGATCTCGGCGATCTGGCCCGCATAGCCGGGGGTGCCGACCAGCACGTCGACCCGCTCGCCCTGCCCGTAGCGGCGCACGCCGCGGATCAGCACGCTCATGAGCCGATGTCCTGCGCGCCCACCAACAGATGGAACAGCACCGCCATGCGCACGTGCACCCCGTTGGAAACCTGCTGCAGCACGGCCGATTGCGGGGAGTCGGCCACCGAGGAGGCGATCTCCATGCCGCGCAGCATCGGGCCCGGGTGCAGCACCACGGCGTGGTCGGGCAACATCGCCTGACGCCGCTGCGACAACCCGTAGCGCACCGAATACTCCCGGGCCGACGGGAAGAAGCCGCCGGTCATCCGCTCGGCCTGCACCCGCAGCATCAGCACCGCGTCGGCGGCGGGCAGCTCGGCGTCCAGGTCGTGGCAGACGCTGACGGGCCACTGGGCCGCCCCGACCGGCAGCAGGGTCGGCGGCGCCACCAGCACCACCTCGGCGCCCAGGGTGGCCAGCAGCGCGACGTTGGACCGGGCCACCCGGCTGTGCAGGATGTCGCCGACGATCACCACCCGCCGGCCGTCGATGCCGCCGAGCCGCTGCCGCAGGGTCAGCGCGTCCAGCAGCGCCTGAGTCGGGTGTTCGTGGGTGCCGTCGCCGGCGTTGATCACCGCGGGGCCCGTGTGCCCGCCACCGGAGGTCCAGTCGGCGAGCCGGTGCGCCGCCCCCGACGCCGGATGCCGGATCACCAGCGCGTCGGCACCGGCGGCGCGCAGTGTCAGTGCGGTGTCGCGCAGCGACTCGCCTTTGGCCACCGACGATCCCGCGGCGCTGACGTTGATCACGTCGGCGCTCATCCACTTGCCGGCCACCTCGAACGACACCCGGGTGCGGGTGGAGTTCTCGTAGAACATCGTGACCACGGTGCGGCCGCGCAGGGTGGGCAGCTTACGCACCTCGCGGCCGGTCAGCGCCTGGGCGAAGCTGTCGGCGTTGTCGAGGATCGCGGTGGCGTCGTCGCGGCTCAGGTCGCCGGCGGCCAGCAGGTGCCGGGTCATCGCACGAGCACCACCTGGTCGCGGTCGTCGGTCTCGCGCAGCAGCACGTGCACGCTTTCGCGCCGCGAGGTCGGCACGTTCTTGCCGACGTAGTCGGCGCGCACCGGAAGTTCGCGGTGGCCGCGGTCGACCAGCACCGCCAGCTGCACGGCCCGCGGCCGGCCCAGGTCGCGCAGCGCGTCCAGCGCCGAGCGCACCGACCGACCCGAGTACAGCACGTCGTCGACGAGGATCACCAGCGCGTCGTCGATGCCGCCGGCCGGGATCGAGGTGGCCGCCAGCGGGCGCGGCGGCCGGCGCATCAGGTCGTCGCGGTAGAGCGTGATGTCGAGCGCGCCGTGGCCCACCTGCACGCCGGAGAATTCCGCAATGCGCGCGGCCAGCCGCGCGGCGAGCGTCACGCCGCGGGTCGGGATGCCCAAAAGCACCACCCGCGGCGCCTCGGGGCCGTCGAGGGCGGTCTTTTCGATGATCTGGTGCGCGATACGGGAAATGGTGCGACCCACGTCGGCCGCCGACATCAATTCGCTGCCCGTGCCGTCACCCGCAGCACCCATGGGAAACCCCTGACCTCCTTCGCCGCCTCACCGGACGGCAAGTTAAAGGATGTCGACTGGCCAGCAGCCTAGCATCCGCGACCGGGCCGGCCGACCCGACAGGCCCGACCGGGACTGCCGGGCGGCGCCAGTTATCCCCAGTCTGGGGGTTATCCACAACGCGGGCGCCCTGGGCCGGCTGAGCGTCCGTCGGCGCCGCCGCGCCTTCCTATGATCGAAACTATGTTCGATTCCATGGGGCTCTCGGTCGTGGACCCGCGGGCCGACGAGGCGACGCTGATCGCCCGCATCGCCGAGCTGGAGCGGGCGAAATCCGCCGCTGCGGCGGGTCAGGCCCGAGCAGCGGCGGCACTGGACGCGGTGCGCCGGTCCCGCGAGGCGGCTGCCGGCGTGCCGGCCGCGCAGCGCGGACGCGGGGTGGCCGGTGAGGTCGCACTGGCCCGTCGGGACTCGCCCGCACGCGGTGGCCGGCATCTGGGATTGGCGAAGACGCTGGTGCACGACATGCCGCACACCCTTGCGGCGCTGGCGGCCGGGCAGCTGTCGGAATGGCGGGCCACGCTGATCGTGCGGGAATCGATCTGTTTGGACGCCGAGGACCGCCGGGCGCTCGACGCGGAGCTGTGTGCCGACATGTCCGCGCTGGACGGACTGGGTGACGCACGGGTCGCCGCAGCAGCCAAAGACATCGCCTACCGGCTCAACGCGTCGGCTGTCGTGGATCGCGCCGCCAAAACCACCGCCGAGCGCAGGGTGACCATCCGCCCGGCCCCCGACACCATGACCTGGGTGACGGCGTTGTTGCCGGTTACACACGGTGTCTCGGTGTATGCCGCGCTCAAACGGTCCGCCGACACGACGTTCGACGACCGCACGCGCGGCCAGGTGATGGCCGACACCTTGGTCGAACGCGTCACCGGGCGCCCCGCCGAGGTGGCCGAGCCGGTTGCGGTCAAGCTGGTCATCTCCGACGCGACGCTGCTGGGTGGCGACGAGGCGCCGGCCGTGGTTGACGACTACGGCCCGATCCCGGCAGCCGTGGCGCGCGGCCTGGTCGCCGGCGCGGTCACCGACGCCCGTTCCCGGGCCACGCTGCGCCGGCTCTACACCCGCCCCGACTCGCGGGCGCTGGTGGCGATGGAGTCGCGCACCCGGCGCTTCCCCAGGGGCCTGGCCAGTTTCATCGGGTTGCGTGATCAGCGCTGCCGTGCTCCCTATTGCGACGCCTCGATTCGGCACCGCGACCACGCCCGCCCGTATCGTCGCGGCGGGCCCACCAGCGCGATCAACGGCCTGGGGACCTGTGAACGCTGCAATTACGTCAAGGAATCACCCGGCTGGCGCGTCGAGACGCGGCTGGACGAAACCGGCCGGCACAGAGCGGCATACACCACACCCACCGGAGCGCGGTACCACTCCACGGCGCCACCGCAACCCGGCCCGCCGGCCCCCGGTTAGGGTCAGCGTGTGGCAGGCTCTCGGCACAGCGCACGGCGGTGATCGACCTCGACGGCAACCAGGCCGCGATCCGTGACGCCGTCGACGCCGGGCTGCTCGCCG
>NZ_VYIK01000062.1 GCF_008709575.1 Mycobacterium sp. | reverse complement strand
CGCCGTAGTTCTCGGCCAGGCTCTTCTCGTCGAACGACGCCTTGCCGATGACGAAGTGCAGGTTGGCTTGCTTGTCCACCCGGAAATTGATCTTGCCGCCCTTGATGTCGGCGACGGCCTTGGCGACATCGGTGGTCACAGTACCGGTCTTGGGGTTGGGCATCAGACCGCGCGGTCCCAGGACCCGGGCGATCCGGCCCACCTTGGCCATCTGGTCCGGCGTGGCGATCGCGGCGTCGAAGTCCAAAAAACCGCCCTGGATCTTTTCGATCAGGTCATCGCTGCCGACCACGTCGGCGCCGGCGGCGATGGCTTCCTCGGCCTTCTCCCCCACCGCGAACACCGCCACCCGGGCGGTTTTGCCGGTGCCGTGCGGCAGGTTGACCGTGCCGCGGACCATCTGGTCAGCCTTGCGGGGGTCCACGCCGAGCCGGAGCGCCACCTCGACGGTCGCGTCCTGATTCTTCGACGAGGTCTCTTTGGCCAGCTTGGCCGCCTCCAGCGGGGTGTAGAGCTTGGTGCGGTCCACTTTTTCGGCGGCGGCACGGTAGGCCTTACTGGTCTTGCTCACAGAAACATCCAATCTCTTGATGTGGTTGCCTAGCGGGCCGAAGCTGGCCCTCCCACCGGTCGGGAATCTATTCGACCGTGATGCCCATCGACCGGGCGGTGCCGGCGATGATCTTGGCGGCGGCGTCGAGGTCGTTGGCGTTGAGGTCGGCCTTCTTGGTCTCGGCTATCTCGCGGACCTGATCCCAGCTGACCCTGGCGACCTTGGTTTTATGCGGCTCGGCCGAGCCCTTGGCCACGCCGGCCGCCTTGAGCAGCAGCTTGGCCGCGGGCGGGGTCTTCAGCGCGAACGTGAAGCTGCGGTCCTCATAGACGGTGATCTCCACCGGGATGACATTGCCGCGCTGGTTCTCGGTGGCGGCGTTGTAGGCCTTGCAGAACTCCATGATGTTGACGCCGTGCTGGCCGAGCGCAGGACCGACCGGGGGCGCGGGATTGGCCTGCCCGGCTTCGATCTGCAGCTTGATCAGCCCGGCGACTTTCTTCTTCGGGGCCATGCGATGGTGTCCTTTCGAGTCCTCGATCTTGCCTAGATCTTGGCGACCTGGTTGAAAGCCAGTTCCACAGGTGTTTCGCGGCCGAAGATGGACACCAGCACCTTGAGCTTGTGTTGTTCGGCGTTGACCTCGCTGATCGACGCCGGCAAGGTGGCGAACGGCCCGTCCATCACGGTGACCGACTCGCCCACCTCGTAGTCGACCTCGATCGGCGGGCGTTCCACCCCGCCCTCGGGGGTGCTCGAGGCAGCGGCAGCGGCTCCCTTGGCGGGCTTCTTCCCGGCCCCCTGCGGCAGCAGGAACTTCACCACGTCGTCGAGGGAGAGCGGCGACGGGCGCGACGTCGCGCCGACGAACCCGGTGACCCCCGGGGTGTTGCGCACGGCGGACCAGGAGTCGTCGGTCAGCTCCATGCGCACCAGGATGTAGCCGGGCAGGACCTTGCGGTTGACCTGCTTGCGCTGCCCGTTTTTGATTTCGGTGACTTCTTCGGTGGGCACTTCCACCTGGAAGATGTAGTCGCCGACGTCGAGATTTTGCACGCGGGTCTCGAGGTTGGCTTTGACCTTGTTCTCGTATCCGGCGTAGGAGTGGATGACATACCACTGGCCCGGTTTCTTGCTCAGCTCCGCTTTCAGCGCCGTCGCCGGGTCGAGGTCTTCGGGGGCGGCGGTCGGCTCGTCGGGAGCCGCAGCGTCCGCTCCGGCCGCCTCGGGGTCGACCGCGTCACCCACGGGCAGATCGCCGTCGGAGGTAGTCACGGTTATCCGTCCTCTCTTGAATCGTCAGTCAGCCGAACACGAACAGCACCAACTTGGCCAGGCCCAGGTCCACCAGAGCGATGAGCGCCACCATGAACACCAGGAACGCCAGCACCACCGACGTGTAGGTGATCATTTGTTTGCGGTTGGGCCAGATCACCTTGCGCAGCTCGGCAACGACCTGCTTGAGGTAGTTGTAGACATAGCCGACGACATAGCCGACCGGGTTGGGGCCGGGTGGTTTCTTGGCTTTCTCGGCTTTCTTGGCTTTCTTGTCCTCGACCGCCGCCCCGTCCCCGGTGGCCGTGGCGGCGGCTACCGAGGCGGCGTCGTCGCGGGTGCCGACGCGCTGACGGGACCGCTTGCCGGTCGGGCGTTGCGGTCGGGTCGCCACTGCCGTGCGGCCACCTTGCTGTTCCCCGGTGTCGTTGCCCATGTCATTGCCGCCGGCTGCGTCGGCACCGTCGCGCTCGTCGCTCACCGCATGCTCCTCTGTTCGCCTCGTGGTCGCCGTGTCCGGGGTGCGTCAAGGGATCACGTTCCAGTGTCCACCATCGCACGCCGAGCGTTCGCCGTCAGCAGGGGCGACAGGACTTGAACCTGCAACCTGCGGTTTTGGAGACCGCTGCTCTGCCAGTTGAGCTACGCCCCTTCGCCGGTTGGCGGGCCAACCTGCGCGTGGGGCTTCACATGAACGCCACTCGTCCACATCGCCGCGCTCTGCATCCTCGTCGGTCGCACGCGGATGGTGGGAAAACCCCGAGGCCCGAGTGTACATCGGCGCCGGTGCCGGTCACTAATCACGCGGTCCGGACGACTTGCCCGGCGTCCATGTCCCACTTGAGCTGGACCGAGTCGGTGGCCTCGTTACCCATCATCGTGGTGTAGGCCTCCAAGACGACCTCGCCGGCGTCGTTGGTGCAGATGTTCCTGGTGACGACGATGTCGGCGCCGAACCGCTCGTCGACGGATTGGATCTCCATGCGGGCGTGCAGCACCTCACCGGCGAGGATCGGCTTGTGGTAGATGAACTTCTGGTCGACCTGGACGATGTTCATCGTCTCGTAGCCGGTATCGACGTTGCGCATGAAGTCGTTCTGGACCAGCTTGGCGAAGATCGTGGTGAACGTCAGGGGCGCGACGAGGCCGTCGTAGCCGAGTTCGGCGGCCGCCTTGTCGTCGAGGCAGGCCGGGTCGTTGGCCTTGATCGCCCTGGTGAATTCCCGAATCTTTTCTCTGCTGACCACGTAGGTGTCCGGGTATTCCCAGATCATCCCGCGGATGTCGGTTTTGATCGCCATACCTATATCGAGCCTATGCCAACGTCGCCGAGGCGATCGCCCTGCCGAAGATCTTCTTGCCGCCGGTGGTCGCGGTCAGCGCGATCGTCACCGATTTGGTTTCGGGGTCCACCGACTTGACCCGGCCGCTGAAGGTGATCTCGGCCCCCTTGCCGTCGTTGGGCACCGGCACCACGGAGGTGAACCGGACGTTGTATTCGGTGACCGCGCCGGGGTCGCCGACCCAGGACGTGACGTAGCCGCCGCCGATGCCCATGGTCAGCATGCCGTGCGCGATCGCGGTGTCCAGCCCGACCATCTTGGCGATCTCGTCGTCCCAGTGGATCGGGTTGAGGTCACCCGAAACGCCCGCATAGTTGACCAGATCCTGCCGGGTCAACGGGTAGACCCGCTCCGGGAGCTGGTCACCTACTTTGACCGTGCTGAACTCACGCCGTGGCATCCTCGAAGCCCTCTTCTCCTTCGCCGGCACGACCCGCCAGGGTCGTGTAGGTTTCCTGAACTACTTCCCCCGCCGCATTGGTGGCCGTCTGCCGGGTCATGATGATGTCCGTGCCGTGGGCGCGTCGAACCGACTCCACGGACACCTCGCAGTACAGCCGGTCCCCCACCGTGATCGGCCGCAAGAATTCCAGCTTCTGGTCGACCTGCACGATCTGGATGTCGTTAGTCGCGATCCCGGCCGCCGCGAAAAACGCCGACACCGCTTTGTAGCCGAAAACCGAGATGAATGTCAGCGGCGCGACCAGGCCGTCGTAGCCCAGCTCGGCCGCGGCCGCCTCCTCGAAGAACTCCGGGCCGTCGTTTTTGACGGCGACCGCGTATTCCCGGATCTTTTCCCGCTCCACCTCGTAATGATCGGGGTAGCGGTAGCGCATTCCGACGATGTTCGAGCCCAATGACACGGATGTAGAACCTAACTGCTCCGACAGACTGGTCACACGCGGCCGCTAGCGCGTCTCGCGGTGCGGCTGATGCTTGCCGCAGTTGGGGCAGAATTTCTTCAGCTCCAGGCGATCGGGGTCGTTGCGGCGGTTCTTCTTGGTGATGTAGTTGCGGTGCTTGCACACCTCGCAGGCCAAGGTGATCTTCGGCCGCACATCGGTACTGGAGGCCATGTCGGGTTCTCTTTCACGGGTGTCGGTGTGTTGTGTTGTAGCGATGGCCGGACTCGAACCGGCGACCTAACGATTATGAGTCGTTCGCTCTAACCGACTGAGCTACATCGCCTCGGGGCCACAGTCGCTGCCGGGCCGCCATCGTGCTCGGCGTCCGCCGAGCCCCCTAACGGAATCGAACCGTTGACCTTTTCCTTACCATGGAAACGCTCTGCCGACTGAGCTAAGGGGGCGCTCACCCGCAACGGCCAGTCGGTCGTGCCGCGGGCCTAAGCGAGGGTACAGCCTGGCCCGCGGGGCCACCAAACCGCGATCAGGTCCGGGTCATAGGCTGGGCGGGTGGCTGATTCGGATCGGTTGTATTTCCGTCAACTGCTCGCCGGTCGCGATTTCGCCGCCGGCGACATGTTCGCGGCGCAGATGCGCAACTTCGCCTACCTGATCGGCGACCGGCAGACCGGCCACTGCGTGGTGGTCGACCCGGCCTACGCGGCGGGCGAGCTGCTCGACGCGGCCGAGGCCGACGGGATGCGGCTGTGCGGGGTGCTGGTCACCCACCACCACCCCGATCACGTCGGCGGCTCGATGATGGGTTTTACGCTCGCGGGGCTGGCCGAACTGCTGGACCGGGTCAGCGTGCCGGTCCACGTGAATGCACAGGAGGCCCGGTGGGTGTCGCGGGTCACCGGAATCAGCATGGGCGATCTCACCGCGCACGAGCATGGCGACGTGGTCAGCGTCGGCGCGATCGACATCGAGCTGCTGCACACCCCCGGGCACACGCCGGGCAGCCAGTGCTTTCTGCTCGACGGCCGGCTGGTCGCCGGTGACACGCTGTTCCTGGAGGGCTGCGGGCGCACCGACTTTCCCGGCGGCGACTCCGAGCAGATGTACCACAGCCTGCAGCAGCTGGCCCGGCTGCCCGGCGACCCGGTGGTGTTTCCCGGGCACTGGTATTCCGCCGCGCCGAGTGCATCGCTGTCGCAGGTCAAGGCCACCAACTATGTGTACCGTCCCACCAGTCTCGAGCAGTGGCGCATGCTCATGGGCGGCTAAGGGCGGCCGGTGGTGCGTGGGTCGGCGCCGCTGCGGGTCTGGTTCAATCGGGTCCCATGAGCAGACCAGTCAGCATTCGCCACGACGATCCCATCGCCGTCATCGAGATGGACGACGGCAAGGTCAACGTGTTGGGCCCGGCCATGCAGCAGGCCCTGCACGAGGCGCTCGACAGCGCCGACCGTGACGACGTCGGGGCGGTGGTGATCACCGGCAACGCCCGGGTGTTCAGCGGGGGGTTCGACCTGAAGATCCTGACCTCGGGTGAGGTGCAGCCGGCGATCGACATGCTCAAAGGCGGTTTCGAGCTGGCCCACCGGCTGCTGTCCTATCCCAAGCCGGTGGTGATGGCCTGCACCGGTCCTGCGATTGCGATGGGTGCGTTTCTGCTGTCCTGCGGCGACCACCGGGTGGGTGCGCCCGCCTACAACATCCAGGCCAACGAGGTCGCGATCGGAATGACGATCCCTTACGCGGCATTGGAGATCATCAAGCTGCGGCTGACCCCGTCGGCGTACCAGCAGGCCGCCGGACTGGCCAAGACGTTCTTCGGCGAAACCGCGGTCGCCGCCGGCTGGCTCGACGAGATCGTGCTGCCCGAGGCGGTGCGCGACCGCGCCGAGGAGGCCGCGCGGGAATTCGCCACCTTGCGCCGCGACGCCCACGTCGCCACCAAACTGCGCACCCGCGCCGACACACTGGCCGGTATCCGCGCCGGGATCGACGGCCTGGCGGAGGAATTCCGGCTTTAGCGCCGACCGGGCACCTGGTCAGCCGTGCGACGAAACCCAATCGTAGGGAAGGAATTTCCCGTCGAATGTCACCACCACCCGGTCACCGGAGGGGTGCGGTTTCTTCTGCACGTCGACGCTGAAGTTGATCGCGCTCATGATCCCGTCGCCGAACTGCTCGTGGATCAGCTCCTTGAGCGCCGGGCCGTAGACCTGCAGCGCCTCGTAAAAGCGGTAAATGGTCGGGTCGGTGGGCACCGCGGTGGGCAGCCCGCCGCGCATCGGCGGCGCGGCCAGCACCGCGACCGCCGACTCGTCCAGACCCAGCATCTCGACGAGCACCTTGCCCAGCTCGGGGGGGATGGGATGCTGACCCAACAGCGCCGAGGTGGTCCAGGCCACCGGCCGGTCGATGGCCTCGGCCAGTTCCTGCCAGGTCAGACCCTTGGCCAGCCGGGCGACGATGATGTGCTCAGTCAGCTCGTTTCTGTTCATGCCCTCCAGGATGCGCCACGGCGAATCCGGCATCAGTCCGGGGCAGGCAGCCACCGGGAACGCCGGAACTGGTCGAGGTATGCCGACCAGTCCCAGGTCGACAGGAACGCCTGCGCGGCCGCATAGCCCTTGTCGAAGAACTCTTCGAGACGCTGTCGGGAAATATCGAAGTCGAGCACGCCCACATCGCTGGATTCGACCTGGATGGTGCGGGCCCGGACCCAGGGCCGGCTCAGCTGGGTCTGGTCGTGGCCGACCAGCATCGTGGTGAGCAGGCTTTCCAGTAACGAGGTCTGTTCGAACAGACGAAGCGGCTTCAACGCCGGCATCACCTCGTCGATGCCCTCGCTGATCCGCGGCAGCACGGTGATCCCGAAGGTGGGCCAACGCGGCGGGCTGCCGTCTGGCCGGTCGAAGGAATCGATCGGGAAGTTGGTCAGCACGCCGCCGTCGACCAGCGTGGAGGTCCGCCCGGTGGCGCTGGTCAACCGTACCGGAGGGTAGAAGAACGGGATCGCCATCGAGGCGCGCACCGCGTCGGCGACGAGCTGTTCGTCGGGGTCCAGCCCGTAGGTGCGCCGGTAATGCCACGGCAGGCGCACCAGCTCCGCGATCGTGACGTCGGCGACGCTGATCGCCAGCCGGTAGCGCCGGTCCGGCGCCAGGTGATCCTCGTCGAGGGCCAAATCACCGAATGTGACGACGCCGAGGTTTCGCAACTCCCCGCGAATCCACTGGTAGGCGACGTCACCGCGGTACAAGCTCGCGTCGCGCAGCAGCCCCCAGGCAGGACCGAGGAAAGGGAGCGCGCCGGCGTCGCGCCAGGTGCGCAGCGGCACCGACAGGGCCAGCTCCTTGACGTCTCGGCTGCTCAGTTGGTCGCCGACGGACGCGGCCGCCAAAATCGCCGCCACCACCGAACCCGCCGACACACCGGAGACCCGCTTGAAGGTGTAGCCGTGGTCCATCAACGCGACCACGGCCCCCACCAGGCCGATGAACTTCACCCCGCCGCCCGACAACACCAGGTCGGCGAACTTCGGCTGCTGCCCGTCGGATCGACCGCCTGTCATGGTGCCTCCTGTCAGCGCGGCACGTCGCGTCACCCAACGTCGCAGCTCACTGTCGCCAAGACCGAACTCGCCCGGCAAACGTCGGCGCCAAGACATGCGACGTTCACCGTTCGGACAACTTCAAAGGCTACCCGGGAGACTAGAAGCTCCACTCAAGCCACTCAGCCTGAGGACAGGTGTTCTTCGATGACAAATTCTGGGACCAATGCCGGGACAGAAGCCAATCCGCTCATTGTCACGCGGCGCGGCAAACTCGCCCGCCTGGAATCGAGTCTTACCCCGCATGAGGCACAGATCGAAGATCTCATCTTCTTACGCAAGGTGCTGAAAAAGGCCGGCCTGCCCTATCTGCTGATCCGCGATCACAAAAACCGGCCGATTCTTGCCGTCGACATCGAACTGCGGCCCGCGGTCGAGGAAACTCTGGCAGCTGCCTGCGTCGATGAGCCGATGTATGCCAAAACGCTCGACGTCGGCGGGCTGTCACCGGTTCTGCTCGCCAAAGGCAGGTTGTCGTCGCTGCCCGATGCTCGCATCATCCGGTTATACCGGCGACGGATTGCGCCCGGCGGATTCCGGTACGGGCCCGCATTCGGTGTCGAGCTGCAGTTTTGGGTGTTCGAGGACGCTGTCATCCGCTGCCCGGTGGAGAATTCTCTCACCCGTAAGGTGCTGCCGCGGGCGGAAATGGTGCCGGCAACGGTCAAACGCTACGGATACAAATGGCCCACGATCGCGGGCATGTTCACCCCCCACACCAGCGACGTGACGTTCGACATCGACATGGTGTTCTCGTGGGTCGACGGCAGCGACCCGGAGTTTCGCGCGCGACGCGCCCGGCACATGTCGCGGTATGCGATCGGCGAGGGCGACGACGCCGACGCGCGGATTCGCCAGATCGACGAGTTGAGATATGCGCTGCGGTCGGTGAACATGTTCGCGCCCTGGGTGCGCCGGATCTTCATCGCCACCGATTCGGCGTTGCCGGCCTGGCTGGCCGAGCACCCCAAGATCATCGTCGTCCGGGCGGCCGAGCACTTCACCGACCCCGACGCGCTGCCGACCTACAACTCGCACGCGGTGGAAAGTCAGCTCCACCACATTCCGCAACTGGCCGAGCATTTCCTGTATTCCAACGACGACATGTTCTTCGGCCGCCCACTCAAGGCCAGCATGTTCTTCTCCCCCGGCGGGGTCACCCGATTCATCGAAGCCTCGACCCGCATCGGCCTGGGCGCCAACGATCCCACCCGCAGTGGCCACGAGAACGCGGCCCGGGTCAACCGCCGGCTGCTCTTCGAACGGTTCGGGCAGCTCATCACCCGTCATCTCGAACACACCGCGGTTCCGCTGCGCAAAAGCGTGTTGGCGGAGATGGAGCAGCAATTCGCGACCGAATTCGCCCGCACCCAGGCCAGCGCATTCCGCTCCAGCACCGACATCTCGGTGACCAACTCGTTCTACCACTACTACGCGCTGATGACCGGACGCGCCGTCCAACAGGAGAAAGCCAAGGTGCTCTACGTCGACACCACCACCCGCGAGGGTCTGGACCTGCTGCCCGGCTTACGCAAGAAACGCGGCTACGACTTCTTCTGCCTCAACGACGGCAGTGTCCCGGAGGTCTCGGCCGCCGAGCGCGCCGAACGGGTGACGGCCTTTTTGGAACGGTATTTCCCCATCCCCGCGCCCTGGGAGAAGGTCACCGCCGACGTCGACCAGCCGGGGTTCGCCGCGCCGAGGACGGTGAGCCCGCCGGTGCGGGCATAGTTCGCCGAACACGCCGACGCTGTCGGTGCGGCGTTCTATGGTGGCAGCGCTATGGCGCTTCATCTGCACCGTGCCGAGCGCACCGATCTGTTGGCCGACCGGCTCGGCGCCCTGCTGGCCGATCCGCTGCCCGACCCGTTCGCCTTGGAGCTGGTGCTGGTGCCGGCGCGCGGGGTGGAGCGGTGGCTGAGCCAGCGGCTCGCGCACGTGCTGGGGCGCGGGCCCGGCCCGGCCACCGGCGATGGGGTGTGCGCCGGGGTGGTGTTCCGCAGCACGGGCTCGCTGCTCGCCGAGCTCACCGGCGCCGCCGAGCATGATCCGTGGTCGCCGGAGGCGATGACCTGGCCGCTGCTGGAGGTCATCGACCGGTCGTTGGACGAGCCGTGGTGTGCAACGCTGGCAACACATCTGGGTCGCGGCCTGCCCGATCCGGACGCCGAGCTGCGTCGCGGCCGGCGCTACGCGGTGGCGCGCCGGCTGGCCGGGCTGTTCGCGTCCTATGCGCGGCAGCGGCCGCGGCTGCTGGCCGACTGGCTCGACGGCCCCGCCCCGAACGTGGACGCCGACCTCGCCTGGCAGCGCGAGCTGTGGCGGGCGCTGGCCGGTACCCGCGGCGCGGTGCCGCGCGCCGCGGACACCAGCCGCCGTGCGGCCCGCCACCCGCTGCTGGACACGCTGGGCCGGGATCTGCGCGAGCTGCAGCGCCTGCTGCCGCCCAATCCCGCCACCGACGAATACCTCAGCACGCCAACCACCTCCGATACCCTGCTGGGCTGGCTGCAGTCCGACATCGCCGCCAACGCGGTCCGGCCCGCGGGCCGCACGCTGCGGCCCGGGGACCGCTCGGTGCAGGTGCACAGCTGCCACGGCCCGGCCCGGCAGGTCGAGGTGCTGCGCGAGGTGCTGCTCGGGCTGCTGCAGGACGACCCGACGCTGGAACCGCGCGACATCGTGGTGATGTGCCCCGACATCGAGACCTACGCGCCGCTGATCGTCGCCGGCTTCGGGTTCGGCGAGGCCGCCGGTGAGTGCCATCCGGCCCACCGGCTGCGGGTCCGGCTCGCCGATCGGGCGCTGACCCAGACCAACCCGCTGCTCGCGGTCGCGGCCGCGGTGCTGGACATCGCCGGAACCCGCGCCACCGCCGGCGAGGTGCTCAATCTGGCCGCGGCGGCGCCGATCCGGGCCCGCTTCCGGTTCAGCGACGACGACCTGGACACCATCACCGGCTGGGTCCGCGACGCCAACATCCGATGGGGATTCGACCAACAGCATCGCGAGCGCTACGGACTCGGCGACATCGTCCACGACAGCTGGCGATTCGGCCTCGACCGGATCCTGACCGGAGTGGCGATGCCCGACGACTCGCAGACCTGGCTGGGTACCGCTTTACCGCTCGACGACGTCGGCAGCGACCAGGTGGAGCTGGCCGGGCGGCTGGCCGAATACGTCGCCAGGCTGCAGCATGTCGTCGAAAGGTTGAGCGGCGTAAAGCCGTTGGTCGAGTGGCTCGATGCCCTGACCGAGGGGGTGGGCCTGCTCACCAGCTCCGACGAGCCGTGGCAGCTAGCCCAGCTTCAGCGCGAGTTCGCCTCCGTGGTCGACCAGGCCGGAACCCGCACTTCGACGCCGCTGCGGCTGTCCGACGTCCGCGCGGTGCTGTCCACCCACCTGGCGCAGCGCCCCACCCGGGCCAACTTTCGCACCGGCACCCTGACGGTGTGCACGATGGTGCCGATGCGTTCGGTGCCGCATCGGGTGGTGTGCCTGCTCGGCCTCGACGACGGGGTGTTCCCGCGGCTGGCCGTCCCCGACGGCGACGACGTGCTGGCGCGCTCCCCGATGACCGGTGACCGCGACGTCCGCTCGGAGGATCGCCAACTGCTGCTCGACGCGGTCTGCGCGGCCACCGAAACGTTGGTGATCACCTACACCGGCGCCGATCCACACACCGGCCGAACGCGTCCGCCCGCAGTGCCGCTGGACGAGCTGCTCGATGCGCTCGACCAGACGACACCGCAGACGGTGCGCCGACACGTCGTCGTGCAGCATCCGCTGCAGCCGTTCGACCCGAAAAACGTCACTCCCGGCGCGCTGGTGCCCGGACAGCCGTTCACCTTCGACCCGGCCGCGCTGGCCGCCGCCGAGGCGACTTTCACGAACCGTTGTGCACCAACCTCTTTCATCGCCGATCTGCTGCCCGCCCCGCCGAAAGCCGACGTGGCTCTGACCGACCTGCTCGACTTCTTCAACGACCCGGTCAAAGGCTTCTTCCGGGCGCTGGACTACACGCTGCCCTGGGATCTCAACGAGGTCAGCGACGCCATGCCGGTCCAGGTCGACCCGCTGCAGGAGTGGACCGTGGGCGACCGGATGCTGCGCGACCTGCTGCGCGGCACGGACCTCGAGGTGGCGATGAACGCCGAGTGGCGGCGCGGGACGCTGCCACCGCTGCGCCTGGGCTGGCGCAAGGCCCGCAGCATCAGCCGGACAGCGGCCCAGCTCGCCGAATCCGCAGGGGCCTATCAACGAACCCACCCGCAAACCCACGACGTCGCCGTCGACCTCGGCGACGGACGCCGCGTGACCGGCACGGTGAACCCGGTGTTCGCCACCCGCATCGTCGAAGTGACGTACTCGAGGTTGGCCCCTAAACACCTGCTGCGGGCCTGGATTTCGCTGGTCGCGTTGGCTGCCGGCAAACCGGACCGGGACTGGACGGCGGTCTGCGTGGGGCGCGACGAGAACGACGCCGTCCGGGTGCGCTGCCTGCACACCCCGCCCGACCCGCGGGCGGTGCTGGCCGAACTGGTAGCGCTGTTCGACGCGGGTCGCCGCGAGCCGCTGCCGCTGCCGCTGCGGACCTCCTACGCCTGGGCGGAGAACCGTTGCCGCGGCAGGGATCCGGTAAACGACGCCCGCAGCACGTGGGAAAACAACAACCGCCCGGGCGGCGAGGCCTGCGAGAAGGCACATGTGCGGGTATGGGGTGAGAACGCGCGCCTGGACGTCCTGCTCGGCCCGCCCCGCCCGGGTGAGGAGATGCCCGGCGAGGACACCCGGCTGGGCGCCCTGGCCGCCCGGCTGTGGCTGCCGCTGCTGCAAGCCGAAGGCGAGCCCAGCTGATGGATCGCTTCGACCTGCTGGGTCCGCTCCCCGTCCCCGGCTCCACCACGGTGTTGGAGGCCAGCGCCGGCACCGGCAAGACGTTCACGCTGGCCGGGCTGGTCACCCGCTATCTCGCCGAGACCGACGTCAGGCTCGACGAGATGCTGGTGATCACGTTCAACAAAAACGCCAGTCGCGAGTTGCGCGAGCGGGTCCGCGGTCAGATCGTCGAGGCGGTGTCCGCGCTGGAGGGCCGCACGCCCGCCGGCAGCGACCTGGTCGGGCATTTACTGGCCGCCGGCGACGCCGAGCGGCTGACCCGGCGAGCACGGCTGCGCGACGCGCTGGCCGACTTCGACGCGGCCACCATCGCCACCATCCACGAGTTCTGCGGATCGGTGCTGCGGTCGCTGGGGGTGGCCGGCGACACCGGATCCGTTGAGACACTTGTGGACAACCTCGACGACCTGATCGCCGAGATCGTCGACGACCGCTATCTGGCATGGTTCGGGTCGGCCGACGACGAGCCGGTGTTGTCACCCGGCGACGCGCACACCCTGGCCCGCGAAGTCGTCAAGGATCCGTGTGCGCAGTGGCGGCCGGCTGATCCCGACCCCGACACCGAGGCCGGCATCCGCCGGCGCTTTGCCACCGAGGTGGTCGAGGAACTGGACCGCCGCAAGCGCGAGCGGGGCATCCTCGGTTTCGACGACCTGCTGCTGCGCGTGGCGAACGCCCTTGAGGCCGAGGATTCGCCGGCCCGCGACCGGATGCGGGGGCGCTGGCGGATCGTGCTGGTCGACGAGTTCCAGGACACCGACCCCGTGCAGTGGCGGGTGCTGCGGTCGGCGTTTCACCGACACGCGACGCTGATTGCGATCGGCGACCCCAAGCAGGCCGTCTACGGTTTCCGCGGCGGCGACATCTACACCTACCTCGAGGCCGCCCGCGATGCCGATGCCCGCTACACACTGGGCGTCAACTGGCGCAGCGACGCGGCGCTCGTCGAGCGCCTGCAGAGCGTGCTGCGCGGGGCGGCGCTGGGCCATCCCGAGATCGTCGTGCACGACGTCGACGCCCACCACCGGGGACACCGGCTGGCCGGAGCGCCGCACAACGCGCCGTTTCGGCTGCGCGTCGTCAAGCGGGCGCACCTCGGCCACGCCGGCACCGACAACATCCCGATCGGCGCGCTGCGCCGACACATCCCCGCCGACCTGGCCGCCGACATCGCGGCGCTGCTGGCCGCCGGCGCCCGCCACGCCGGGCGCCCGCTCGGCGCCGGGGATATCGCGGTGATTGTCGAACGGCACAAAGACGCGCGGCCGTGCCGGGATGCGCTGGCCGATGCCGGCATTCCGGCGGTCTATACCGGTGACGACGACGTGTTCGAGTCGGCGGCCGCCCAGGACTGGCTGTTGCTGCTGGAGGCGTTGAACGCACCGCACCGCAGCGGGCTGGTCCGCGCTGCCGCGTGCACGATGTTCTTCGGTGAAACCGCGGACACCCTTGCGGCCCAGGGCGACACGTTGACCGACCGAGTGGCCGACACGCTGCGGGAGTGGGCCGATTACGCGCGGCAGCGCGGTGTGGCCGCGGTGTTCGAGGCCACGCGGCTGCACGGTATGGCACCCCGGGTGCTCGCCACCCGGGGCGGGGAGCGGCAGATGACCGACCTGGCGCACATCGCCGAACTGCTCCACGACATCGCGCATCGCCAGCGCTACAGCCTGCCGGCACTGCGGGACTGGTTGCGCCGCCGGTGCGCCCAACGCGCCGGACCCGCCGAGCGCAACCGCCGCCTGGACAGCGACGCCGAAGCGGTGCAGATCATGACCGTGTTCGCGGCCAAAGGCCTGCAGTTCCCGGTCGTGTACCTGCCGTTCGCGTTCAAACGCAACATCCGCTCCGGCGACATCCTGCTCTACCACGACGAGAACGACACCCGCTGCCTGCACATCGGCGGCCGCAGCGACCCCGAGCGTCGGCGGGTGGAAGCGTTGCACCGCACCGAACTCGCCTGCGACGACATCAGACTCACCTACGTCGCGCTGACGCGGGCGCAGTCGCAGGTGATCGCGTGGTGGGCGCCGACGTCCGACGAGCCCAACGGCGGGTTGTCGCGGTTGCTGCGCGGACGCGAGGCCGGCGCCGCCCAGGTGCCCGACAGGTGTCCGGGGCGCATCAGCGACGAGCAGGCGTGGGCGCTGTTCAAGCGCTGGGAGGCCGCCGGCGGGCCGTCGGTGGAGGAATCGGTCATCGCTCCTCCCGTTACTGTGCAACCGCGCTTGCCGCCAACGGATTTCGCGGTTCGGCACTTCCATCGCCACATCGACACCCGGTGGCGGCGCACGTCGTATTCGGCCCTGGTCGGCGGCGACACGTCGGCGGGCGCACCGGCCGGGGTGCACAGCGAGCCGGAGACCGGTATCCGCGACGACGAGGCGGAAACCGTCGTCACCGCCGAGCGCCCCGACCTCGAGCCGGTTTCTCCGATGGCGACGCTGCCGTCGGGCGCGGCGTTCGGCTCGCTGGTGCATGCGGTGCTCGAGACGACCGATCCCGCTGCCGGGGACTTCGCCGCGGAACTCGAGGCGCAGGTGCGGCGGCACCTGGCGTGGTGGCCGGTCGAGGTCGCCGCCGCCGAGCTGGCCGGCGCACTGCAGCCGTTGTACGACACCCCCTTGGGACCGTTGGCCGAAGGGATGACGCTGCGGCAGATCGGCCGGCAGGACCGGCTGACGGAGCTGCATTTCGAGATGCCGCTGGCCGGCGGTGACGCGCGCGGTGAGGCCCCGGACGTCGCGCTGGCCGACGTGGGTGAGCTGCTGGCCCGGCACCTGCCTTCGGGTGATCCGCTGGCGCCCTACGCCCGACGGCTGACGTCGCCGGGATTAGGCGGTCAGGCGCTGCGCGGATACCTGACCGGGTCGATCGACGCCGTGCTGCGCCTACCCGGCCGGCGCTTCCTGGTGGTCGATTACAAGACCAACCACCTCGGCGGCACCGCGGCCGACTATTGCCGGGCGCGGCTGGCCGACGCCATGCTGCATTCGGACTACCCGCTGCAGGCACTGTTGTACACCGCGGTGCTGCACCGGTTTCTGCGCTGGCGGGTGCCCGGCTACGACCCGGCACGGCAGCTGGGCGGGGTGCTGTATCTGTTCGTGCGCGGCATGTGCGGCGCTGACACCCCGGTCGTCGACGACCAGCCGTGCGGGGTGTTCGGCTGGCAGCCGCCGGCCCGGCTCGTGGTGGCGCTGTCGGATCTGCTCGACGCCGGGAGGGCGGCCGCATGACAGAGGCGCTGGCGGTGGAGGGCTTACTGGCGCCGTTCACCGACGCCGGGCTTTTCGAACCCGCCGATATCCATGTGGCGCAGCGGCTTACCGTTTTGTCGGGAGAACACGACGAGCGGGTCACGCTGGCGGTCGCGCTGCTGGTGCGCGCGCTGCGCGGTGGTTCGGTGTGCGTGCGGCTGGCGGAACTCCCGGCCCAGGTCGGGCTCGCCGGGCTGCCGTGGCCCGATACCGGGGACTGGATGGCAGCGATCCGGGCAAGCCCGCTCGTCTCGGCGGCGGTGCTGCGGCCCTGCGGTGATCTGCTCTATCTGGACCGGTACTGGCGCGAAGAGGAGCAGGTGTGCCGGGACCTGCTCGCGTTGCTGGCGTCGCCACCGACACCGCAGATGCCCGCCTTGCAGCGACTTTTCCCGAACGGCTACCACGAGCAGCGCGAGGCGGCCACGATCGCGCTCTCCCAACCGGTCACGGTGCTGACCGGCGGCCCGGGCACCGGCAAGACCACCACGGTCGCGCGGGTCTTGGCGCTGATCGCCGAGCAGGCCGAGTTGTCGGGTTCGCCGCGGCCGCGGATCGCCCTGGCGGCACCGACCGGCAAGGCCGCGGCACGGCTGGGCCAAGCGGTGGCACACGAACTGGCCAGGCTGGATGCGGCCGACCGGGCGCGGCTGGGTGAGCTGGCAGCGGTCACGCTGCACCGACTGCTCGGTCACCGGCCGGGCAGCTCGTCGCGGTTCTCCCACGACCGCACAAACCGGTTGCCGCACGACGTGATCGTGATCGACGAGACGTCGATGGTGTCGCTGACCATGATGGCGCGGCTGCTGGAAGCCCTGCGTCCGGGCACCCGGCTGATCCTGGTCGGCGACGCCGACCAGTTGGCGTCGGTGCAAGCCGGCGCGGTGCTGGCCGACCTGGTCGACGGTTTCTCCGCGCGCGAGGGGGTGCAGGTGGCCAGGCTGCGCACGCCGCACCGCTTCGGCACGGCGATCGGCGCGCTGGCCGAGGCGATCCGCGCCGGCGACGCCGACGCCGCGGTGGGTGTGCTGCGCTCAGGCGACGAGCACCTCGACTTCATCGACGACGCCGACCCCGCGGCCAGGTTGCGTCCGATCCTGCTGCCGCACGCGCTGCGGCTGTGGCAGGCAGCGCTGCTGGGCACTGTCGACGACGCGCTGGCGGTGCTCGAGGAGCATCGGCTGCTGTGCGCGCACCGGGACGGACCGTTCGGTGTGCGGCACTGGAACCGCCAGGTGCAGCTCTGGCTGTCCGAAGAGACCGGCCTGCCGCCGTGGTCGCAGTGGTATGCGGGGCGGCCGCTGCTGGTCACGGCCAACGACTACCGGCTGCGGGTCTACAACGGCGACACCGGCGTGGTGGTCGCGGGCCCGGACGGCCTGCGCGCGGTGATCGCCGGTACCGGCGGGCCGCTGGACCTGGCGACCAGCCGGCTCGCCGACATCGAGACCATGCACGCGATGACGATCCACAAATCCCAGGGCAGCCAGGTCGACGAGGTCAGTGTGCTGCTGCCGTCGCCGGATTCGCCGCTGCTGACCCGCGAGTTGTTCTACACCGCGGTGACCCGCGCCACGACCACGGTGCGCGTGGTCGGATCGGAGGCGTCGGTGCGGGCCGCAATCGAGCGCCGGGCCCAGCGCGCCAGCGGACTGGCCCAGCGGCTACGAGACTGACTGCCGCAGTGCCCGGCTCCGGTCGGCCGCGGCCGGGGCGAGCGCCGGACGCGGCCGGACGTAGCGCCTCCAGGCCAGGAGCGCAGCGACGACGTAGCACGCCACGAAGATCCACAACGCCGGTGTCGCCGTGCCGGTCTGGGCGTAGGACTGCCGCAACGCCAGGTTGATGCCCACCGAGCCGAGCGCGCCGAACGCACCGGCGAACCCGATCAACGCCGCCGACCGGACCCGGGCCCAGTTGCGGCGTTCGGCGTCGTCGCCGATGCCCAGCATGCGGCTGCGGATCTCGAACACCGACGGGATCAACTTGTACACCGCGGCCTTACCGGCGCCGGCGACGACGAACAGGGCAAGAAAACCGACGACGTAGCCGATCATCATGAGCAGTGTCGCCGGGTTGCCCGGGCCGCGGGTCAGGTCGTGGTCGGTACCGACACCGGCCACGAACCCACCGGCCACGATCATGCCGCCCAGCAGGACCGCGATGACCGGGCCGCCGCCGAAGCGGTCGCTCAACCTGCCGCCGACGATCCGGGCCGACGATCCCAGCAACGGCCCGGTGAAGGCGATCTCGGCGGCGTGCAGCGACGCTTGGGCGTGGCTTTGCCCGCCGGCCATGAAGTTGTCCTGCAGCAGCTGGCCGAAGGCGAACGCGAAACCCAGGAACGAGCCCGAGCAGCACAAGTAGAGAAACGAGAGCACCCAGGTGTCGGGCAGCGGCAGGATCGCTCGCACGTTGGCCGGCGACAGCCCGCTGCGGTGGGCGACGATGTTGTCCATGAACAGTGCTGCGCCCACACCGCCGATCGACAGCAGCACCAGATAGATCGCGCACACCACATACGGCGCCTGGTGGTCCGCGGTGGCCAGCGCCACCAGTCCGACCGCCTGGATCGTCGCCGACCCGGCGTTGGCGATCCCGCCGGTCAGGCCCAGCGCAAAACCTTTGAGCCGCTGCGGGTACAAGCCGTCGACCTTGGCCAGCGACGCCGAGTAGTTGCCGCCGCCCAGTCCGGTCAGCGCCGCGCACACCAGGTACGGCCCCAACGACAGCCCGGGGTGGGCCAGCAGCACCATGGTCGCGACGGTGGGAATCAGCAGCACCAGCGACGAGACCGTCGTCCAGTTGCGGCCGCCGAACCAGTTGGCGGCAAACGAATACGGGATGCGCACCAGCGCCCCGACCAAGGATGCGGTGGCGGCGAGCAGGAACTTGTCGCCGGTGGAGAATCCGTACACGTCGCGGGGCATGAACAGCACCATGACCGACCACAGGTACCACACCGAGAACGTCACATGGACGTTGACGACCAGCCAGAACAGGTTGCGGCGGGCAACGGCGTGTTCGCCGCCCCGCCAGGCCGCGGTGTCTTCGGGATCCCATTCGGTGATGCGATGCGAGCGCGCCATTACGGTCTCAACCTTTCCCAGATCTTTCCCAGATCTTTCCCAAAACCACCGCCATTGCCGTCGACCACACCGAGCGTTACCCGTACCCTGCCGGGCCAAACCGTCCCGGCCGGATACGCAGGGAACTTCCAGGCTTGCGGCGGGCCCCGGGCCTCCATAGGCTCGCGCTCGATGACACTTCCGCCTCCCGCGCCGGAATCGGTCGCCGTGGTCACCGGCGCGTCCTCGGGCATCGGCGAGCAGTTCGCCCGCCACCTCGTGGCCCGCGGCTACCGCGTCGTGGTCACCGCCCGTCGGGAAGACCGGCTGCAGGCGTTGTGCACGGAGCTGGGCGGTGACGCGCACGCCGTCGCGGTGGGCGCCGATCTGGCGATTGAGCAGGACCGCGACCGGCTGGCCGCGCGCGTCGACGAGCTGGGCCACGTCGACCTGCTGGTCAACAACGCCGGGCTGGGCATCTACCGCAGGTTCGGCGCCGAGGGCCGCGACAAGGAACTGCAGATGCTGCGCGTCGACGTCGAGGCGGTGGCCGATTTGATGCTGCGCTACCTGCCCGGGATGGTCGACCGCGGCCGCGGCGCGATCATCAACCTGTCGTCGGTGTCGGCGTTCCAGCCGGCCCCCTACAACGCCGGTTACGCCGCCGCGAAAGCCTACGTGTTGTGGTTGTCGGAGGCGGTCCACGCCGAGGTCGCCGACAGCGGTGTCACGGTCACCGCGGTCTGCCCCGGCCCGGTGCCGACGGAGTTCCAGGCGGTCAACGACGCCGACTACCTGGTCAACCGGCTGCCGGCGTTCGCCAAGGTCTCGCCCGAGCGGGTGGTCGCCGACGCCCTGGCGGCCGCCGACCGTGGCCGCGCCTCGGTGGTCCCGGGCGGCCCGCAGGTGCGATTCACGCTGGGGGCCTCCCGGTTCGTGCCGACGCCGCTGGTCGTGCCGGTCTTGGGTCGCATGCTCAAGCGGTAGCGCGGGCTACCCGGCC
Organism: Mycobacterium sp.; assembly: GCF_008709575.1. Lineage (GTDB taxonomy): Bacteria > Actinomycetota > Actinomycetes > Mycobacteriales > Mycobacteriaceae > Mycobacterium. The sequence continues at coordinate 1,828 of NZ_VYIK01000062.1, read as the reverse complement.
GCTACCGGGCCAGCGGCTTGTAGAAGACCAAGCCGTTGCCCTTGTTGTCGTAGACCACGGCGCGGCGTTCGTGGGCGTCGTCGTAGGGGCCTTTGACGATGCCGCCGCCGGCGGCCTCGACGGCCTTGGCCGCCGCGTCGACATCGGCGGTTTTGATCCCGACGACGACCTGCCCCGGCATCGGATGGTCGACCGCGGTCGCCAGCGCCAGCGTGATCGGCCCGCCGTCGAGGGCGGCGTAGTGGGCGCCGTCGCGGAACTTCAGCGACATCCCCAGCGTCTCGGTGTAAAACCGGATCGATTCGTCGAGGTTGTCGGTCGACAAGACGATCATCTTGACTTCGTGGTCGCTCATGGTGCCTCCTGCCGCTCGGTCGCTTCCTGCATCCGCCCCCTACTTTATCCAGTCCTGATTCCAGTCTCCGGCCGCGCGCACGGCGCCCCGGGTGATGGTCAAGACTGGGCCCTATGAGCCCTATGACAGATCCCGGCGCGGGCCGTGTTGCGGTCTACCTGGACTTCGACAACATCGTGATCTCCCGCTACGACCAGGTCTTCGGGCGCAATGCGTTTCAGCGGGACAAGGCCAAGGGGCTCGAGAAGTACCCCGAGCGGCTGGCGCGGGCCACCGTCGACGTCGGCGCCATCATCGACTTCGCGTCGTCGTTCGGCACCTTGGTGCTCACCCGGGCCTACGCGGACTGGTCGGCCGAGGTCAACACCGGCTACCGCGGGCAGTTGGTTGCCCGCGCAGTCGATCTGGTGCAGCTGTTCCCGGCAGCGGCCTACGGCAAGAACGGCGCCGATATCCGGCTGGCCGTCGACGCGGTCGAGGACATGTTCCGGCTGCCCGACCTGACCCATGTGGTGATCGTGGCCGGTGACTCCGACTACATCCCGCTGGCGCAGCGCTGCCGGCGGCTGGGCCGCTACGTGGTGGGGGTGGGAGTGGCCGGTTCGTCGAGCCGGGCACTGGCGGCCGCCTGCGACGAGTTCGTCACCTACGACGCGCTGCCCGGGGTCCCGGTGCTCGAGCCCGAACCCGAACCTGCCGAGGCCGCCGCACCGAAGCGGCGTGCTCGTCGCGCCACGGCGGCCGAGTCCGTGGAACCGCCACCGCCCGACCCGCAGGACGCGGCCACCGGGCTGCTGGTCCGCGCGCTGCGCATCGGCATGGAAAAAGACATGGACAAAGACGACGGCGACTGGCTGCACAACTCCGCGGTCAAGGCGCAGATGAAGCGGATGGATCCGTCGTTCAGCGAGAAGTCGCTGGGGTTCAAGTCTTTCAGCGACTTCCTGCGGTCGCGCTCGGCACTCGTGGAGCTCGACGAGAGTTCGACGACGCGGATGGTGCGGCTGCGCCCGCAAGACTGAGCGGCCCGGCTGCTACCCGGTGCGCTGCGCGGACACGAACAGATTCCGCGGGGCGCCGTCGTCGACCTCCTCGGGCAGGGGGCGCCCGTAGCCGGCCATCAGCTCCGCCGACGGCGTCACCGTCACCTGCCAGCCGTGGCGGCGCAGCCAGTCGCCGACGTCGTCGCGTTCCTCGAAATACCACAGCTCGTCGGTCTTGGGAACCTGACGCTGCGGGTCCACCCTGGCCATCAGCGCCCGGACCCGGTCCATCCGCTCGCGGCGCTTCGCGCGGGCCTCGGGGTCGGCGAAATCGGGTGCCAGGGCCTCGACGGCGATCCGGCTGCCGGGCACGGTGAGCCCCTGTACGCGCTCGAACAGCAGCTCTTGGGCCGCTGCCGGCAGATACGGCATCAGCCCCTCGGCCGACCACGCGCTGGGCGCCGACGCGTCGAAACCGGCCTGCCGCAGC
>NZ_VYIK01000061.1 GCF_008709575.1 Mycobacterium sp. | reverse complement strand
CCGGCCTCGGTGCTGGACCAGCACCGAGGCCGGGGTGGCCGGCGGTGACGGCGGCGCGGGCACCTTCACCGACACCGGCCAGCTCGGCCACGGCGGCCCCGGCGGCCACGGCGGCACCGCCGGCGCCGGTAACAGCGGAGGCTCGGGCTCCCCGACCGGCGCCACCGGCGCATCCGGCCAGCCGGGCACCAGCGGCAGCGCCGGGCCCGCGGCAGACAGCGCCGTCGGGCCCCTCGGCTAAGTGGTCCTGAACCTACCCCGGACCTACTCTCGACGTCATTGACGCGTGGCGAGAAACAGGTCGCTAACTGCTCGATGGACCTGGTCACCGCCTGCTCGGGCGGACACGCCCTCGGCTCCCCCAAAAAATTGTCCGAGGCTCACATGTCCTGGCCGTCGCGTTTAGAGTGCGTACGTGGTCGCGCTAATCACCGAAGGCACCGCTTTTGACAAACACGGTCGACCGTTCCGGCGCCGCAACTCGCGGCCGGCAGTCCTGCTGCTGATCGTGCTGCTGACGGCGGCCGCCGTGGTGTGGACGATAGCCCTCACCCGTCGGCCCGAGGTCCACGAGGCCGCCGTGTGCAATCTGCCGCCGGAGGGCCCGGGTCCGGGCCGACCTGAACTGGGCAGGCTGGTGGAGCCCAGCACGATGATGATTGTCTTGCCGGCCAAGCTCCCCGACACCAGGGTCCGCGTCCTCAACGCCAGTGGGCGGGGCGGTCAGGCGGCTGATGTCGCCAATGCGCTGCACGACCTGGGGTTTCCGCAGCCAGCCGCTGCCAACGATCCGATCTATGCCGGTGGGAGGCTGAACTGCGTGGGCCAGATCCGGTTCGGCGAGACCGGTCAGGCCGCGGCGGCGGCCGTGTGGCTGGTGGCGCCGTGTGCCGAGTTGTTCCAAGACGATCGCAGCGACGACTCGGTCGATCTGGCACTGGGCACCGACTTCACCACGCTGGCGCACAGCCAGGCGATCGACACGATGCTCGCCGGATTGCGTCCTGACGCCGTCGAGCCGTCCGATCCGGCGCTGCTGCACACGATCCACTCCAGCAGCTGCTGACCGCCGGCGGCCGGGCTCAGGCCGGAATCGGCGCCAGGCCGTCGAATCGCTCCAGGATGGCAAGCAATTCATCGGCGATCCCGGGTGCCGCGGCGACCACCGGGCCGGGCCCGCCCGCGGTCAGGCCCGGCTCGGGCAACACCACGCGGGCGCCGGCCTCGGCGGCGATCAGCGCTCCGGCGGCGCAATCCCACACATTGAGTCCGTGCTCGTAGTAGGCGTCCAACCGGCCGGCGGCGACCATGCACAGATCCAGCGCGGCAGAACCGATACGACGCACATCGCGAACCACCGGCAAGATCCGGGCCAGCAGGGCGGCCTGGGCGGTGCGGCGCTGCTGGGAGTATCCGAATCCGGTGCCCAGCAACGCCATAGCCAAATCGTTGACCCCGGTGCATCGCAGCGGGTGGGCCCCGTGTTCGTCGATCAGACGGGCGCCCAGACCGGCGCCCGCTGAATACACCCGGCCGGAGACGACGTCGGCGACCGCGCCGGCCACCGACACGCCGTCGACCTGAGCCGCCACCGACACCGCGTAGGCCGGGATGTCGTAGACGAAATTCACCGTGCCGTCGATCGGGTCGAGCACCCAGGTGACCGTGCCGTCGCCGGCGTCGAGATCGCCCGTCCCGCCGCCTTCCTCGCCGAGAACCGGGTCCCCGGGTCGCAGCTGCGCCAACCGATCACGCAGCAGCCGCTCGGTTTCAGTGTCGACGATCGTCACCGGGTCGGTCGGGGTCGTCTTGGCCCGCACCGCCTCTCCCGGCCGGGCCGGCGCGGCACCGCCGAACACCTCGGCACGGCGACCCCGCACAAAGGCGGCCGCCTCGGCCGCCAACCCCTCGGCCAACAATCGCAGGTGCTCAGGACGGTTGTCAGGTGTGATCACGCCTCTATCGCAGCACAGTCGGCAACCTGAGCCCCAACTCGTCGCCGACGCGTTTAGACGACCGCCAACACCGGCCAGGGATCGCGCACGCCCTTGAGTTCGTAGGTGCCGCGGTCGTCGAAGGCGATCCTCGACCCGAGGGCCAGCGGCGGGATCACACCCGACACCAGGACCTCGCCAGGTTCCGCGAGCGCCATGATGCGCGCGGCGATGTGGACCGCGATCCCGTGTACGTCGCGCTCCACCATCTCCACCTCGCCGGTGTGCAGGCCCGCACGGATGTCGAGGCCGAGGTCGTGCACCGCGTCCCGGATCGCGCACGCGCAGTTGATCGCCCTCGCCGGCCCGTCGAACGTCGCCAGCGCGCCGTCGCCGGTGAACTTGACAAGGTCACCGCGGGCGCTGGCCACATGCGTTGTCACGACGTCGTTGTGCGCATTGAGGACTCTTGTCCAGGTCCCATCGCCGAGAGCCTCGGCGCGTTCGGTCGACCCGACGATGTCGGTGAACAACACCGTCGCGAGCACCCGGTTCGTCCGCGCAGCCGCGCGGGTGCCGGTGACAAACGATTCGATCTCGTCCAGTACCCGGTCGGCATCGCCGGCGAACCACACGTCGTCGTCCCCGTCCAGCTCCACCAATCGGGCCTGCGGGATGCGTTCGGCAAGGTAGCGGGCGTGAGCGCCGGTCACATGGCGGTCACCGCGGCGGTGCAGCAACAGCGTCGGAGCCTGAATGCTGTCGACCGCGGGCCGCACGTCGGTGCGCAGGTAAAGGTCGAAAATGGCCTTGAAATATCCGGGGCCGCCGGCCAGCCGCTCGCCGCGCGCCCACCAGCGCCGCTTGCCGGCATCGCCGGACCAGCTGGGCGCCAAGTGATCCGCCACCGCACCGGTCCCGATCATCTCGCCGTAGGCGTCGACATACCGGGTGAAGGCCGGCTCGGGCATGCCGTACGGATAGTCGGGAGCCCGCAGAAACCGCGCGAACGGGCTGAACAGCACCAGCGAGCGCACCCGCTGGGGATGGCTCGCGGCCAGCAGCATGACCGGAAGCGCCGACTCTGCCGTTCCGAACACCGACGCACACTTGCACCCCGCGGCGTCGAGCACCGCGACCAGCCCGTCCGTCCAGGCCTGCATCGCCGGACGGTCGTGGATCGGCACCGCGTCCGAGCTTCCCACCCCGAGCAGATCGGTCATGATCAGACGGCTGAACGACCCCAGTCGACGCAGATGGCCCGCGACGGTGGGCTCGTCCCACAGCAAGTCGATCGGGAACATGCCGGTGGGCACGAAGAGCAAATCCGGACCGTGGTCGGCGGCGACCTGATAGGCGAGGTGAACATAGCCGTCACGGGGGCCGTCTCGCGCATAGACGGTTTTGGGGACCACCGCCATCTACGAAGCATGCCACGCGCAACAGGCGCCGCCGCACATCCGGGAAGACTAATGTTTGGGGCCGACACCTAAGCCTCGACTGGGCCTCGACGAGGAGATCTCATGACCAGTAGCGACCCCACCGCGGACTTGGCCGGCGCCGACGGGTCCAGCGCCACACCGCAGCGTCGCGGCTTCGGGGTCGACGTCGGTGGCAGCGGCATCAAGGGCGGCATCGTCGACCTCGACACCGGACAGCTGATCGGTGACCGCTTCAAGCTGCCGACACCGCAGCCCGCCGTCCCCTCGGCGGTGGCGAAGACCGTCGCGGCGGTGGTCAAAGAATTCGGGTGGACCGGCCCGCTCGGGGTGACCTATCCGGGCGTGGTCACCGCCGGTGTCGTCCAGACCGCGGCCAACGTGGACAAGTCCTGGATCGGCACCAACGTGCACGACATCATCGCCAACGAATTGAACGGCCAAGAGCTCGTCGTCCTCAACGACGCCGACGCGGCCGGGCTGGCCGAGGAGCGCTACGGGGCGGGCAAAGACAAGACCGGAGTGGTGGTCCTGCTGACCTTCGGCACCGGGATCGGCTCGGCGGTCATTCACAACGGGATATTGCTGCCCAACACCGAGTTGGGCCACCTCGAGGTCGACGGCAAAGAGGCCGAGCACCGCGCGGCGTCGTCGGTGCGCGACCGGCGCGGCCTGACTTACGAAAAGTGGGCGAAGCAGGTGACGAAGGTACTGGTCGCCATCGAGAATCTATTCTGGCCGGACCTGTTCATCGCGGGCGGCGGTATCAGCCGCAAGGCCGAGCACTGGGTTCCGCTGCTGAAGAACCGTACCCCGGTGGTTCCCGCCGCGTTACAGAACACCGCGGGGATCGTCGGCGCGGCGATGGCCGCCACCAGCGACGTTACCCACTGACTGATGCACCGACACACCTACAGACCTCGCTATTGACCCCTCGTCGACACACTCTTTGACATTTTCTGCAGCGGAGTCGGTGCGGCCCCACGGTGTCGTTACAATGGTGACCGGCAGCCGCCCGACTGACAGCGGCGTCCACGCTGACAGCAACACCGATATCCGACATATCCGACACTTTCGGTAACGCATGCCCGCAAGGCGCCGAGAGTAAGTCCGACCGAAGGGGTTTACGTGGCCGCGACCAGGGCAAGCTCGGTCAAAGACGAGCCGGCGAAGCGCACCGCCACCAGGTCTCCTGCCAAAACCGCGACGAAACGGTCGGGGACCAAGTCCGCCGAGGACGCCGCTCCCCCCCGACGGACCGCCACGATAACCCAGGCCACCAAGACAACCAGACGCGCCGGCAAGACGCCCACCGCGTCTGCCGAGTTGGCTGATGGCCCCGAAACGTCGAAAAAGCGCCGTAATCAGGCTAAAAGCAGCGCCACCAAATCGACGCCAGCCCGGAGTCGCCTAACCAAGGCCGCTGCACCAAAGGCCACCCCAGCGGAGCCGGGCCCGGTGGCCGATCCCGTCGAAGAAGACGCGCTCGAGGACCTCGACGTCGACGACCTCGACGCCGAACCCGATATCGACGAGGCTGCCCCGGACCTCGATCTGGAGACCGCGCTCAACCTCGACGACCTTGCAGAAGAGGTGCCCGCCGACACCGACCTCGACCTGACCGACATCGAGGATGCCGACGTCGGCGAGTCCCCTGACGTCGCGGCCGACACGGCCGATGACGACGAGGAAATTGCCGAGCCCAGCGAAAAAGACAAAGCCTCAGGCGATTTCGTGTGGGATGAGGACGAGTCGGAGGCATTGCGCCAGGCCCGCAAGGACGCCGAGCTCACCGCGTCGGCGGACTCGGTGCGCGCCTACCTCAAGCAGATCGGCAAAGTGGCGTTGCTCAACGCCGAAGAAGAGGTCGAACTGGCCAAACGAATCGAGGCCGGCCTGTACGCAACCCAGTTGATGAGCGAGATGGCCGAGCGGGGCGAGAAGCTGCCCGCAGCCCAGCGCCGTGACATGGCGTGGATCTGCCGGGACGGTGAACGCGCGAAAAACCACCTGCTGGAAGCTAATCTGCGCCTGGTGGTCTCGCTGGCCAAGCGCTACACCGGTCGGGGCATGGCCTTTCTGGACCTGATTCAGGAAGGCAATCTGGGTCTGATCCGTGCAGTCGAGAAATTCGACTACACCAAGGGTTACAAGTTCTCCACCTACGCGACGTGGTGGATACGCCAGGCGATCACCCGGGCGATGGCCGACCAGGCCCGCACCATCCGCATACCGGTACACATGGTCGAGGTGATCAACAAGCTGGGCCGCATCCAGCGTGAGCTGCTGCAGGACCTGGGCCGCGAGCCCACGCCCGAAGAGCTCGCCAAGGAGATGGACATCACACCGGAAAAGGTGCTGGAAATCCAGCAATACGCGCGAGAGCCGATCTCGTTGGACCAGACCATCGGCGACGAGGGTGATAGCCAGCTGGGCGACTTCATCGAGGACAGCGAGGCAGTGGTGGCCGTCGACGCGGTCTCATTCACCCTGCTGCAAGACCAGCTGCAGTCGGTGCTGGACACACTGTCCGAGCGCGAGGCCGGTGTGGTGCGGCTGCGCTTCGGGCTCACCGACGGCCAGCCCCGCACCTTAGACGAGATCGGTCAGGTCTACGGCGTGACCCGGGAACGGATCCGCCAGATCGAGTCGAAGACCATGTCGAAGTTGCGTCACCCCAGCCGTTCCCAAGTCCTGCGCGACTATCTGGACTGAGCCGGCCGGAGCAAAGTCGCCGTCCGGGCCCGGACGGTAGCGGGTGACACTGATCACAGCGTCGACCGGCAGCGGCCCGTAGAGATGCGGGAACAGCATCGACTCCGGATCGGTTGTACAACCAGGCTCCCAACGCACCGGTGCAGTCAGCCGGTCCGGGTCGATGTGCAACAGCACCAGGTCGTCGCGGCCACGGAAGAGCCGATTGGCCGGCAGGTGGACCTGCTCGGGCGACGACAGGTGGATGAAACCGGCGTCGGTGAGCGACGCGGGCCGCAGTTGACCGCTGGTCTGTGCGCGTGACCAGGCGCTGCGGGAGCACAGGTGTACCAGATTCATGCGACCACCTTGCCCGATCGGCAACCGGGTGAGAAACGACACAGCGGGCAATCCCCCGGGGTAAACGGCCAAACGCCCCGGCATCTGGGACAGTGGAGGCAGGGCCGAAAACGGAGTAGCTATGAACGCAACTTTGACAAGTCCGGAGTTGACGAGGGCTGATCGCTGCGATCGGTGCGGCGCTGCCGCCCGGGTTCGTGCCACGTTGCCTTCCGGAGCAGAACTACTCTTTTGTCAGCATCACGCGAACCAGCACGAGGCCAAACTCGTCGAGTTGACGGCCGTGCTCGAAGTCAGTCCGCTCGACCCCTGAGCGGCCACTCGCCAGCCGACGATCCGGAATCGGTCGTCACCGGCCAGCCCCCGAGGGCGTCGCGTCATCACGTCTGGCGCGTCGTCCGCCGGGCACTGTCGAAAAGTTGGGACGACTCCATCTTCTCCGAGTCAGCGCAAGCCGCATTCTGGTCGGCGCTGTCGTTGCCGCCGTTGCTGTTGGGAATGCTGGGCAGCCTCACCTACGTCGCGCCGCTGTTCGGCCCGGACACCTTGCCGGCTATCGAACACCGCCTGGTGTCGATGGCGCACAGCTTCGTCCCGGAAAACGTAGTCAACGAAATCATCAAGCCGACCATTGCCGATATCGACCGAGGCGCCCGCGGCGAGGTGGTGTCGTTGGGCTTCGTCATCTCGCTGTGGGCCGGATCGTCGGCGATCTCGGCGTTTGTCGACTCGGTGGTCGAAGCCCACGGACAGACCCCGTTGCGCCATCCCGTGCGGCAACGGTTTTTTGCCCTGTTTTTGTATCTACTGGCACTGCTGTTCGTGATCGCCACGGCGCCGCTGATGGTGCTGGGCCCGCGCAAGGTGGCGCAATTCATTCCGGACAGTTGGCTCACGATCGGCTACTACCCGGCACTGACCGGGGGGCTGTTGATCGCGGTGGTGATCCTGTACCGGGTTGCGCTGCCGGAAGCACTGCCGACACACCGGCTGGTGTTCGGCGCGGTGCTGGCCACCGCGGTCTTCGTGATCGCCACCCTCGGGCTGCGCGTCTACCTGACCTGGATCAGTAGCACCGGCTATACCTATGGTGCGCTGGCCACCCCGATCGCCTTCTTGTTGTTCGCTTTCTTCGGCGGATTTGCGATGATGCTGGGCGCCGAACTCAATGCCGCGATCCAGGAGCAGTGGCCCGCGCCGGCCACCCACACCGACCGGTTGCGCCGGTGGCTGACGTCACGGATGCGCGGCCTCGAAGACACCCCGGTCGGCGAGCCGAGGTGCTGCGACCGGGCCGAGGCCGGACCTGTGTAGAACGGGCACGACGGATCGCTGCTAGCCCTTTTTGAGCCTGTCGTAGATCCGCTTGCAGTCCGGACAGACCGGCGAGCCGGGCTTGGGCGATCGGGTTACCGGGAATACTTCACCGCACAGCGCCACGACATGCGTGCCCATCACCGCGCTCTCGGCGATCTTGTCCTTCTTGACGTAGTGGAAGTACTTAGGGGTGTCGCTGCCGGTCCCGTCGTCGACGCGTTCGTCGGCGTCGGTGCGTTCGATCGTCTCGGTCTGCATGCCCAATATTGTGCCCGAAACCGGCGGCGAACCGGCCCGAAACCGGATTGGCCGCAACGCGCCGCAATGTGGGAGAGTAGATCAATGAAGCACGGCTCGGAGCTGGGTTTCGATGACGACGGTCGGCCGGTGCTCATCACCGCGGCAGCACCCTCCTACCAGGAGCAGCATCGCCAGCGGGTGCGCAAGTACCTGACCTTGATGGCGTTTCGCATTCCCGCCCTGGTGCTGGCCGCGCTCGCCTACGGCGCCTGGCACAACGGTCTGATTTCGTTGCTGATTCTGGTCGCGTCGATACCGTTGCCGTGGATGGCCGTGTTGATCGCCAACGACCGCCCACCCCGGCGGGCCGATGAACCACGCCGGTTCGACGACGCGCGGCGACGTACCCCGCTGTTCCCGACGGCAGAGCGACCTGCCCTCGAGCAAAAAGGGCATCCAGAGGGGCGTCAGGACGTGCCGGGCGGGGAAGGCGACGGCCACCGGTAACCCCGCCGGCCGCAACTCTCAGCACATTCACAGGGCTGTCCGGACATTCGTGCACGTCAGCGGGTGTGGAACAGTCAGTGCGCGGGAACTCTTGACTCCAGTTGGTCGTTGCACCGTAAGACAGTTCACGCCGATCAGGAGGCCGCTATGGCAAATGCCACCACTAGCCGGGTTGACACCGATCTGGACGCTCAAAGCCCCGCCGCAGACTTGGTGCGCGTGTATCTGAACGGCATCGGCAAGACGGCGTTGCTCAACGCCGCCGACGAGGTCGACCTCGCCAAGCGCATCGAGGCCGGGCTGTACGCCCAGTATCTGCTAGAAACCCGCAAGCGCCTCGGCGAGAACCGCAAACGCGAGCTCGCAGCTGTGGTTCGCGACGGGGAAGCAGCCCGCCGCCACCTGCTGGAAGCCAATCTGCGACTGGTGGTGTCGCTGGCCAAGCGTTACACCGGACGGGGCATGCCACTGCTGGACCTTATTCAGGAAGGCAACCTCGGGCTGATCCGCGCGATGGAAAAATTCGACTACACAAAGGGATTCAAGTTCTCCACCTATGCCACCTGGTGGATTCGTCAGGCGATCACCCGCGGTATGGCCGATCAGAGCCGCACTATCCGCTTGCCGGTTCACCTGGTCGAGCAGGTGAACAAGCTGGCCCGGATCAAACGGGAGATGCACCAGAACCTGGGTCGTGAAGCCACCGACGAGGAACTCGCCGCGGAATCGGGTATTCCGATCGACAAGATCAACGACCTGTTGGAGCACAGCCGCGACCCGGTCAGCCTCGACATGCCCGTCGGCTCGGAGGAAGAGGCCCCGCTGGGTGATTTCATCGAAGACGCCGAAGCGATGTCTGCCGAGAATGCGGTGATCGCGGAGTTGCTGCACACCGATATCCGCAGCGTGTTGGCCACGCTCGACGAGCGCGAGCACCAGGTGATCCGGTTGCGTTTCGGTCTCGACGACGGGCAGCCGCGCACCCTCGACCAGATCGGCAAGCTGTTCGGGCTTTCACGGGAGCGGGTCCGCCAGATCGAGCGCGAGGTGATGGCCAAGCTGCGCAACGGCGAGCGCGCCGACCGATTGCGGTCGTACGCCAGCTAGACGGCTAGATCCTGCCGACTAAACACCCAGGCATGCCCGTCGCCCCTGCGGTGGGCATGCTTGCGTGTTTGCAACCCAGTCTTGCCGCCGCCCAGTAGACTCGGCGGCGATGGAGGGTGCGAGATGAACGAGTTGGTCGACACCACCGAAATGTATTTGCGGACGATTTACGACCTCGAAGAGGAAGGGGTAACGCCGCTGCGCGCGCGGATTGCCGAACGTCTCGAGCAGAGCGGACCCACCGTCAGCCAGACGGTCTCCCGGATGGAACGCGACGGCTTGGTTCATGTGGCCGGCGACCGTCACCTGGAGCTCACCGACAAGGGCCGCGCGCTGGCCATCGCCGTGATGCGCAAGCACCGGCTCGCTGAACGGCTGCTGGTCGATGTCATCGGCGTGCCCTGGGAAGATGCGCACGCCGAGGCCTGCCGGTGGGAGCACGTGATGAGCGAAGACGTCGAACGCCGGCTGGTGCGGGTACTCGACCACCCGACCACTTCGCCGTTCGGTAACCCGATTCCCGGGTTGTTGGACCTAGGTGTCGGTCCGGGTTCCGACGAGGGGGCCGCCAACCTGGTGCGCCTCACCGAGCTGCCTGCCGGGTCGCCGGTCGCAGTGGTGGTCCGCCAGCTGACCGAACATGTGCAGGGCGACATCGACCTGCTGACTCGCCTCAAAGACGCCGGTGTCGTCCCCAACGCTCGGGTGACCGTCCAGGCCGACGCGGCCGGTGGCGTCACCATCATGATCGCAGGTCACGAAAACGTAACGCTGCCGTACGAGATGGCCCACGCCGTCAAGGTGGAGAAGGTCTAGCGCCCGGCTACGATGCCGGACGATGCCGAGCGCCCTGCGCGATCACGGGGCGCCCGGCCGGTCAAACCCCGCGCGCTGACCGAACATCCGGCGCGGCGGCAGCCGCACACCCAGCCGCTCAGCCAGCCGGTAGCCGGTGACCGCGAGGTCACGGATGTGCTCGGGCCGCAGCCCCGACTGCAACGCCGTGTCCAACATGGCGGCCATCCGATGGGCGGGCTCGCAGCACAGCGCCGCCGCCAACGACACCCCGGCCAGCGGCCCGTCGCCGCGGGCATAGGCGCTGAACGCCAGCAGCACCAGCGGTTCAACCCGCCATGGCGCGGGCAGCCTGCGGGCCAGTAGCCCCCACAACGACTCAGCCTCGGCTGCGTTCTCGCCGACCGCGAGGGCATACAGCGTGTCACGCACGTGCACGTCGGCCAGCGCGCAACCCAGCGCCGCCAGCTCCGCATCGCCCAGCGGTTGCCCGTCGGCGAGCCGGGCCGCGGCGGCCATGGCGTTCTCGACATCGCGACGGCGCGCGCCGTCCGGGTCCGTGCGGTGAGCAACCGCCCGGGCCGCCGCACGCTGCTCGAGCGCGGCGGCCAGTTCCGTGCTCTCGGACCGCTCATCGACGGCGATGACGGCCTGCAAATCAGCGCGCCGCGCATAAAGGCGCCGACCGTCCAGCACCGCGGCCATGGCCAACGGCGACGCCGACGGATCGTCGACGATCCCGGCAGAACCGCAGCCGTCCACGCAGTGCCAGCGCCCGCCGGCAGCCACCCGGTCCACCACGTGGGCGGCCCACAGCACAATGTCGCGCTGGGACAACTCCTGCGAAAGCGACGCGCACAGCTGGCGGTACTCGTCGTTGCACACCGGGCACACAGCACCATCAGCATCGACGATGACCGCGAGGGCAGCCTGCGGCTCGGCGGTGGCGGCAACCGCCGCAAGCTGCCCGACTCGCTCGGTGAGTTCGGGCGAAAGGTCGACACGCAGCACCGCGCCTAGCTCACCGCCGCCGATAGATACCACGATCAGCGACTTTTCCGGCACAAAACCCAAAACGGCGGGCAGGGCGGCGATCAGCGCGCCGGGACGGTTGAGGTCGAAGTCAGATCCAGCTGTAGTCATAACCTGCACGCTGGCAACCGATACCGTCACGCGGTGGCCGGCAGAGGCAGCGCGGCGCCCAGGTGTGGACGAAGTCGAAACTGTGTAGCATTACCCCCGCGCATATCGCGGTGTAGTGCGCGCCCCGGCGAACCGGCGTAGGTGTCTGTTCCACTGCTTCGATGTTGGAGTACGGCCTCATGGGTGCGATGTTGGAATACGACGTCGTCGTCATCGGTTCAGGTCCGGGTGGTCAGAAGGCTGCGATCGCCGCGGCCAAGCTGGGCAGGTCGGTGGCCCTCATCGAGCGCGGCCGGATGCTGGGCGGGGTCTGCGTCAACACCGGAACGATCCCTTCGAAGACGTTGCGCGAGGCGGTGGTCTACCTCACCGGCATGAACCAGCGCGAGCTCTACGGCGCCAGCTACCGGGTGAAAGACAAGATCACCCCGGCTGATCTGCTGTCGCGAACCCAGCACGTGATCGGCAAGCAAGCCGACGTGGTGCGAAACCAGCTGATGCGCAACGGAATCGATCTGATCATCGGTCACGGTCGCTTCGTCGACCCGCATACCGTCGCCGTCTCGGACACCTCCCGGGGGAAGCGAACCACGGTCAGCGGTGACTACATCATCATCGCCACCGGAACCAAGCCGGCTCGGCCGGCGGGGGTCGAGTTCGACGGGGACCGGGTGCTCGACTCCGACGGCATCCTCGATCTCAAGTCGATCCCGGCGTCGATGGTCGTCGTCGGCGCCGGAGTCATCGGTGTCGAGTACGCGTCGATGTTCGCCGCGCTGGGCAGCAGGGTGACCATCGTCGAAAGACGCGACTCCATGTTGGATTTCTGCGACCCGGAGATCGTCGAGGCGCTGAAATTTCACCTGCGTGACCTGGCGGTGACGTTCCGGTTCGGCGAGGAGGTGACCGGTGTGCACGTCGGTCCGGCGGGCACCGTGACCAGCCTGGCCAGCGGCAAGCAGATTCCCGCCGAGACGGTGATGTACTCGGCGGGCCGGCAGGGGCAGACCGACGATCTGGACTTGGCCAACGCCGGCCTGGAAGCCGACAGCCGAGGGCGGATCTTCGTCGACGAACGGTTCCAGACCAAGGTCGACCACATCTACGCCGTCGGCGACGTGATCGGCTTCCCCGCGTTGGCGGCGACCTCGATGGACCAGGGCCGGTTGGCCGCCTACCACGCCTTCGGCGAGCCCACCGACGGGCTGACGGAACTGCAGCCGATCGGGATCTACTCCATCCCCGAGGTCTCCTACGTGGGTGCCACCGAGGTGGAACTAACCAAGCAGGCCATCCCCTACGAGGTCGGGGTGGCCCGCTACCGAGAGCTAGCCCGCGGCCAGATTGCCGGCGACTCCTACGGGATGCTCAAGTTGCTGGTCTCCACCGAAGACCACGCGCTGCTCGGGGTGCACATCTTCGGCAGCAACGCCACTGAGATGGTGCACATCGGTCAGGCCGTGATGGGCTGCGGCGGCACCGTCGACTACCTGGTCGACGCGGTGTTCAACTATCCCACCTTCTCCGAAGCCTACAAGGTCGCTGCACTGGACGTGCAGAACAAGGTGCGCGCCCTCAACCAGTTCCGCAGCGACGACTGACCGGTCACGGCGCGCCGCGGGCGGCCGTCGGCCAGACCGGCGCCGGGCAGGGCGGAATGCCCGGCAGCGGGCAGCCCGATCCGGAATTCGACCTGACCCAGCCGTGTTTAGATCTACTAAGCGGGTTAGCCGATCGCGGGTCGGCTGTCGATCGCCCGTCGTTGGAGAGACACTAGCGAAACAGACTTAACTGGACACGGCACGGACAGCGCGCCGTGGGCGAGGAGGCAGACACTATGGGTCACAACCAGCCCCCGGATCAGGAACGGCACTACCAGCCCGAACAGAACGGGATGTATGAGCTCGAGATCCCGGCGCCGCAGTTGTCGTCGCCGGATGGCCGTGGACCGGTACTAGTGCACGCTTTGCAGGGCTTTTCCGATGCCGGGCATGCGATCCGGCTGGCCGCGGCACACCTGAAGGACGCGCTCGACACCGAGCTGGTGGCGTCGTTTGCCATCGACGAGCTGCTGGATTATCGCTCGAGGCGGCCGCTGATGACCTTCAAGACCGATCACTTCACCCATTACGAAGATCCCGAGCTGAGCCTGTATGCGCTGCACGACAGTGTCGGCACCCCGTTTCTGCTGCTGACCGGCCTGGAGCCGGACTTGAAGTGGGAGCGTTTCATCACCGCTGTGCGACTGCTGGCCGAGCGCCTGGGCGTGCGCCGAACGATCGGGTTGGGCACCATTCCGATGGCGGTTCCGCACACCCGATCGGTGACGATGACGGCCCATTCCAACAACCGCGAACTCATCTGCGACTTCACACCGTGGATCTCGGAGGTCCAGGTGCCCAGCAGCGCGTCGAACCTGCTGGAATACCGGATGGCCCAGCACGGACACGAAGTCGTCGGCTTCACCGTGCATGTGCCGCACTACCTGGCGCAGACCGACTATCCACCTGCCGCCCAGGCGTTGCTGGAGCAAGTCGCCAAGACCGGGTCGTTGCAGCTGCCACTGCAGGCGCTGGCCGCGGCGTCCGCCGACATCCGGGCCAGGATCGACGAGCAGGTCGCGGCTTCCCCCGAAGTCGCTCAGGTGGTGGCGGCGCTCGAGCGCCAGTACGATGCATTCGTCGCCGCCCAGGAGAACAGGTCGCTGCTCACGCACGACGAAGATCTGCCCAGCGGCGAGGAACTGGGTGCGGAGTTCGAACGATTCCTGGCACAACAGGCAGAGAAGAAGTTCGACGAGGACAACCCGACTTAAGCGCCGCGCCCCGGCCCGAGAGTGAGGTTGTCGACATGACCAAGCGCAAACCTAATCTCCGGGCCGTGCGCGAGCTGGCGCCCACGCTGGCGTTTCGCACCATTCACGGCTATCGACGCGCCTACCGGATCGCGGGCTGCGGACCGGTGATTTTGTTGATCCACGGGATCGGCGACAACTCCACCACCTGGCACACCGTGCAGGCCAAGCTTGCCCAGCGGTTCACCGTCATCGCCGTCGACCTGCTGGGCCACGGGCAGTCGGACAAGCCGCGCGCCGATTACTCGGTGGCGGCTTACGCGAACGGGATGCGCGATCTGTTATCGGTGCTCGGCATCGAGCACGCTACGGTGGTTGGCCATTCGCTGGGGGGCGGCGTGGCAATGCAATTCGCCTACCAGTATCCGGAACTAGTCGAGCGGCTGATTCTGGTCGGCACCGGAGGGGTCACCAAAGACGTCAACATCGTGTTGCGCTGGGCCTCACTGCCAATGGGCGGCGAAGCACTCGCGGTGCTGCGACTGCCGTGGGTGCTGCCCGCGGTGCAGGTCGCCGGACACGTGCTCGGCCGGGTTCTCGGGTCGACCAAAGTGGGCCGCGACCTTCCCGACGTGCTGCGGGTATTAGCCGATCTGCCCGAACCGACGGCCTCGACCGCTTTCACCCGGACGCTGCGGTCGGTGGTGGACTGGCGCGGTCAGATAGTCACCATGCTGGATCGGTGCTATTTAGCAGAATCCATTCCGGTGCAGATCATTTGGGGCACGGAAGATGTGGTGGTGCCGATCAGTCACGCACGGATGGTACACGCGGCGATACCGGGGTCTCGGCTGGAGATATTCGAACGGTCCGGGCACTTCCCGTTCCACGACGATCCCGACCGCTTCGTCGAAGTCGTCGAGCGGTTCATCGACACCACTGAGCCGAGCCAATACGATCCCGAGGCGCGGCGGAGGTTGCTGCGCACCGGTGGCGGGGCAGGGACGGTGTCGGGCCCGCTCGACACCAAGGTTGCCGTGTTACAGGCGATGGGCTCCGACGAACGCAGCGCTACCTGAGCGGTCCGCAGGCGCACGCCGGTGACCGAACTTTCCGTCGCCGGTCACCCACAACGACGTCCCCGCGGGCGTGGTCGACGCGGTGCCGGGCCCGGCCTGTCAGCGTTGCCGGAGCAGCACCGCACTGAGGTGATGCAGCATGGGTTGTCCCACCGCGCCCATCCGCAGCGAGTAGGAGAGCTTGTCGCCTTCCAGGCAAAACGAACGGCCAAGCGCTGAAACCTCTTTAGCGGTCGGGCTCAGCCCGATCGAGGACGCGGTCATCTCCAGCTCGATGACATCGCCGCTGAGCGTGTAGGTGCCGACCTCGATTTCGGTGACTCCGGTGGGATGCGCGACCACCAGCTCGACGTGGCCCGGTTGCGGCACCCGCAGATAACCCGTCTCGGCGTGCAGCGGCTTTCCGTCGGTTGTCGTCCGGGTCTTTTGGCTATAAATCAGAAACGGCTGGCCGACGTGGGAGAACACGACTTCTTCGAGGTACTCGAACGGCTCGATGGTCGGGTACTCCCCCGAGCCACGACCGGTCCACGTTCCCAGGAGCGGTGCCAGTGCTTCCAGGCCGGGATGCAGATCGGCGGACACGATTGCCAGACTACCCGGACACTAGTGCGGCTTGGGCAGCGTGCGGTGAGTACGTAGTGCCTTGATCTCCCGCTCGAAATCTTCTGCGGAGGAAAAGGATCGGTACACCGAGGCGAATCGAAGGTACGCCACCTCGTCGAGGTCGCGCAGCGGCCCGAGGATAGCCAAGCCGACCTCGTGACTGGGGACCTCCGGCAGCCCTTTCGCGCGGACGGTGTCTTCCACTTGCTGGGCCAGCAGGTTCAAGGCATCGTCGTCGACCTGACGACCCTGGCAGGCCCGTCGCACGCCGCCGATGACCTTCTCCCGGCTGAACGGCTCGGTGACACCGCTGCGCTTGACCACGGCCAGCACCGCGGTTTCCACCGTGCTGAATCGCCGCCCACACTCCGGGCACGCCCTGCGGCGCCGGATCGCCTGACCTTCGTCGGTTTCTCGCGAGTCGACCACCCGGGAGTCGGGATGACGACAGAACGGACAGTGCATGACCGCTCCTTCGCCGTGCTGACAGCTCTCAGGCGTCGAGCGTACTCGCGCGCCACTGGGCGGGCCCGACACCGCGAGGATCGCTCTGTTGCCCCGTACACCCCGGTTTTCACCAGGCAACGTCACCCGATCGGCGCGATCAGCGTCTGTCCGGCAACCAGCGCCGCGCCGTCCAAACCATTGAGGTCACGGATCCGCTCGATCACCTGACCGGCCGGCGCATCGGGCGCCACCCGCGCCGCCAGCTGTGTAAGCGTCTCCCCCGCCTCGACGCGGACCACGCCCAGCCGCTCGGGTGTACCGGCCGATGCGCCGTGCAACGTTTCGCCCAATTGCGCCACCAGACCCAGCCATATGGTGATCATGGCCGCCAGCAGCGCCAGGCCCACCGTCGTCGCCGGCGTGATGGGCCGGGGCCGATGCGGGGCGAGAGACATCAGCGCACCGGTGCCTCGGTAGCGTGGCCGCCCACCGGGCGGCCTCGACGAACACCGACGCGACGCCCGACCCTGATCGCCGACCGGTGGTACGCGGATCGGATATGACCGGGCCGGCGCGGACCGAGGTGCCGATTGAATCGTCTCGATGGTGGTCATCGGGGATCCTCCTGTCGAAATCGTGTCGAACATGTGCCGCTCACCTGTTCGAAGATAGTCGATAGTACGTTCGAATTGCGAACATGTGATCGAATCGTTGTATCGGAGATCGCACCATACCCACCGAGCCCGACATCCCGACCGCCCCGGCGACGCGCCGTCGAACACATGTTTGAAATCTGAACGGAAACGGGCTAGATTTCTCGTCTATGAGCCCTAGCAGGAGCCCGGACACCCAGTATCCGGCCCGTTATCCCGCACTGACCGAGCGACAACGAACCATCCTGGAGGTCATCCGCTCGTCGGTAACCAGTCGCGGTTATCCGCCCAGCATCCGGGAGATCGGCGATGCGGTGGGACTGACCTCGACCTCGTCGGTCGCCCACCAACTGCGTACGTTGGAACGCAAGGGCTACCTGCGTCGGGATCCGAATCGGCCACGCGCGGTGGACGTACGCGGCATCGAGGATACGGCAGGACCCACCGTCGTCACCGAGGTTTCCGGTTCGGATGCTCTGCCGGAGCCCACCTTTGTCCCAGTGCTCGGGCGCATCGCGGCCGGTGGCCCGATCCTCGCCGAGGAGGCCGTCGAAGACGTCTTTCCGCTGCCGCGGGAGCTCGTCGGCGAGGGCGCACTGTTTCTACTGCGGGTGGTCGGTGACTCCATGGTCGACGCGGCGATCTGCGACGGCGACTGGGTGGTGGTGCGCCAGCAAAACGTCGCCGACAACGGCGACATCGTCGCGGCGATGATCGACGGCGAGGCGACGGTCAAGACGTTCAAACGCAGCGGCAGCCACGTCTGGCTGATGCCCCACAACCCCGCCTACGACCCCATCCCGGGCAACGACGCCGTGGTGCTGGGCAAGGTCGTCACCGTGATCCGCAAGCTTTAGGAAGCCAGCCAGGCGACAACGCTGGGTCCCTATCCCTTAGTGAATCCGTTGGCGCGCGCGACATCCTCGCTGGCGAACCAGATCTCGGCGAACGCCTCGTCGTACAGCGTGCTGTCGGGAGTGTAATACACACCGAAGCTGGCATTGCCTTTGACGGGGTAGCCGTCCGGTGCTCGGTGCGGGTCGTCCAATGGCAGGTGGATCATCGGATGCGCGCGCGGCTCGGCGACGTCCACCGGCTCGTCGGCTTCGGCGGCTGCGTGCCTGCCCCCGCGTACGTCGGCCTCCGATACCACTCGCGTCGGCGCCGTGTCGACCGTGTCGGGATTCTCGGCATCGCCGGGGATGTCGGCCGCCAGCCGCTCGGCCACGGCAACCGGTGGCCTCCAGCCGGTATCCGGTCGGTCCGGCAACTCCGGGTGCTCCCCCGGATCGGCGGCCCCCTCGGATAACTGCGGTGGGGCCGTCACCGCCGCGGCCTCGGCTGACCAACTTTGGCCGGTATCGGGGACGGCCACCATGTCGGGGACGGGCTCCTCTGCCGGCGTCTCGACCGAGTCGGCCACCCCGCGCGCCCGGCGCCGCACTATCAGCGCAGCTGCCCCGATCAGCAGCAGCACCGGGATGACACCCAGCCACCACCATTGCCGCAGCCCGGATCCGCCGACGGGCTGAGATGCCGTGGCCGGTGCGTTCTGACCCGGCACCTCAAGTCCCGACAGTGCCGACGCCAAGTTGGGCGGCTCGGTGCTGAAGGAATTCTTCGCCGGGGCCCAGGCGATCTTGCCTCCGGTGAACCGCTGCGAGATGACCTCCCCGTAGACCGTCTGGTCTTCCATTGGTGCGCCCAACTTGCCCGTCGGTCCGCCGAGTTTGTCCCACGCGGCCTTCATCGCGCCGCGAACGACAAACGCGCCGTGCTTGGAGGTCCAGAAGATCACCGGATCATCGGTTGCGGAAAACCGGCAGATACGGCTTTGCGGAAGACCGCCGTCGGCCTCGTTGGCGATGGGGAAACCGAGGTCACTGCCCTGTGGGCCGCCCAGTGACTCGTATTTCTGCAGGATTGCGCCTTCGACGGCGTTGGCGCCGGTGGCGTAGCTGTAGAAGACCTTGCCCCCGGCGAAGTTCTGGACCAGCCCGGCGTCGTCGCCGATCGATTTTTGCCCGCCTTCTTTGGCACCCAACGGGCCGTCCGGACCTCCGGCCGCGCGCCAGGCCATGTCGATGGCGGCGGTGGCATCGATCGGAACCTGCAGGCCTCTCAGCTGCTGTGCCAGCTCGGCCGGGACGGTGCTGAACACCTTGGTGACCCGGTTCCAGGACACCTTGCCGCCGCTGAACGACTGGTTGGCGTCCTCGCCGTCGTAGGTTTCGTCACCGACTGGAACACCCAGAACTCCCCCGGAGCTGCCCAGTTTGTCCCACGCTGCATTCATCGCGCCGCGCACCACGTAGGCTCCGTGTTGCGGAGTCCAGAAGATCACCGGGTTGTCGCTGGCCGAAAAAGTGCTGACCCGGCTGTCGGGGCCGGCCAGACCAGGCACCTCGTTCATCGTGGGAAAGCCCAGCGTGCTGCCGTCCGGGCCGCCCAGCGATTCGTATTTGTCCAGCACCGCGCCGTAGAGGTACTTGGCGCCGGTGTCCGGGGTGAAGAACATCTTGCCACCGGCGAAGTCCTGGGCGAAGCCGTCTCCGATCGCGTACACCTCGCCCTGCTTGGCACCCAGCACCGAGGTGTCACCGCCGGCCTTCTCCCACGCCGCTTGGATGGCGTCCTCGGCGTCGGTCTGGGGGGATGCCGCGGCAGGCGGCACCAGCAGCAGGGCACCCGTGGTGAGCGCCACCAGACCGAGGGCCGCCCAGCCACGCGCCCGGGCTAATCCTTGCGAACTCATATCGCAGACAGTACGGAACCAGAGACCGTTGGTTGTCGAAATCCGGGCTCAACGTCTCGGTGTCGCGGCAACGCAGTGCTCCACGTGGGTTAGCGTGCCAGCAGGTCCGGCGAGGTCGGTGGAAGGAAGCACAGCTAAAGATGGGTGTTCCGCTTGTGGTCTGGGTTCTGACCGTCGTGGTGCTGGTCGCCCTGACGTTGGTGGATTATTTCTGGCATGTTCGGGCGTCACACCCGCCGACGCTGACTGAGGCGGCGGTCTGGTCGGCGATTTTCGTCGGCATCGCGATGCTCTTCGGCGCCGGCGTGGTGGCTACCCGGGGGGTCTCCAAAGGCATGGAATACTTCGCCTGCTACCTGAGCAACGAAGCGCTCTCGGTCGACAATCTGTTCGTCTTCGTGGTGATCATCGGCAGCTTCGCCGTTCCCAGGGCCGCCCAGCAGAAGGTGCTGCTGTTCGGCATCCTGGTTGCGATACTGGCGCGCACGGTCTTCATCTTTGTCGGGGCGGCATTGATCAGCGTCTTCAGTTGGGCCTTCTATCTGTTCGCTATCGTGCTGCTGGTCACCGCGGGTAACCTGGCCAAACCGACGGCGCCGGAGGGCCGCACCGCGGACACCGCGGTGATCCGGGCCGCCAGGCGTCTCTTACGTACTTCCGAGCGCTACGACGGGGACCGGTTGTTCACCGTCGAGAACGGTAAGCGGGTGATGACCCCGATGCTGCTGGCGATGATCGCCGTGGGTGGCAGCGACCTGTTGTTCGCGTTCGACTCGATCCCTGCCATGTTCGGGCTGACCAAGAATATCTACCTGATGTTCACCGCGACCACTTTGTCGCTGTTGGGCCTTCGACAGTTGTATTTTTTGATCGACGGCCTGCTGGACCGGTTGGTCTACTTGTTTTACGGTCTGGCTGCCATCCTCGGGTTCATCGGCGTCAAACTGATGCTGCATGCGTTGCACAGCAACGGCGTGCCGTTCATCAACGGGGGTAACCCGGTCCCGGTCGTGGAGCTCAGCAGTGCCGCCTCGCTGACAGTGATTGTCGTCATCGTGGTCATCACCACGGCGGTATCGCTGTTGTCTGCGCGCGGACGGGCGCAAAGCGCCCTGGCCGGGGCCCGGCGCCACGCGACCCAGTATCTCGACCAGCGCTACGCGCCCGACCCCGCTGAGCGCGACCGGATCTTCGCCCGACTACTGCGCGCAGAGCGCCAAATCCAATCACTGCCCGAGAAATATCGGACACTGATCGCCCGGGACGACGAGCTGCCGGAGCTGCTTCGGCAAGCTCATCGGGCGCACGAGGCGCACAACCGGAATTAGACGCCGAGACCGCGGCCGATGATCTCCTTCATGATCTCGGTGGTGCCACCGTAGATGGTCTGAACCCGCGCATCGAGATAGGCTCGCGCGACCGGGTATTCGCGCATGTAGCCATAACCGCCGTGCAATTGAAGACAGCGGTCGACCAGATGCACCTGTTTTTCGGTGGCGTACCACTTGGCCATCGCGGCCTGCTCGGCGGTCAGTTTCTCCTCCAGATGCAGCCGGATGAACTCATCGACCATGATGCGCACCGCGGTGGTCTCGGTGGCCAGTTCGGCCAGCAGGAACCGGCTGTTTTGGAAACTGCCGATCGGCCGGCCAAAAGCCTTGCGTTCCTTGGTGTACTGCAGGGTCTGCTGCAGGACGGTCTCCATCGCGGCAGCGGCCATGATCGCAATCGAGATCCGCTCCTGGGGCAGGTTCTGCATGAGGTAGATGAACCCCATCCCTTCATCGCCGAGCAGGTTTTCTTCGGGCACTTCGACATCAGTGAACGACAGTTCGGCGGTATCCTGTGCATCCAGGCCGATCTTGTCCAAGTGCCGGCCCCGCTCGAATCCCGCCATACCGCGTTCGACAACCAGAAGCGAAAAACCTTGCGCGCCTTTGTCGGGATCGGTCTGGGCCACCACGATCACCAGATCCGCGTTGATACCGTTGGTAATGAACGTCTTGGCCCCGTTGAGCACGTAGTGGTCGCCCTTTTTGACTGCGCGGGTTTTGATGCCCTGCAGGTCGCTGCCGGTGCCCGGCTCGGTCATCGCGATCGCGGTGATCAGCTCCCCGGTGCAGAACTTAGGCAGCCAGCGCTGTTTCTGTTCTTCAGTGCCCAGCCGCAGCAAATAGGGCGCCACCACATCGTTGTGCAGTCCGAACCCGATACCGCTGTAGCGGCCCTTGCTGGTCTCTTCGGTGACGATCGTGTTGTACCGGAAGTCCGGATTGCCGCCGCCGCCGTAGCGCTCGGGCACGGCCATGCCTAAAAAACCCTGCTTACCGGCTTCCAGCCAGACCCCGCGGTCGACGATCTTGGCCTTCTCCCAGTCGTCGTGATAGGGGGCGACGTGACGGTCCAGGAAAGCCCGGTAGGACTCCCGGAACAAGTCGTGCTCGGGCTCGAACAGGGTGCGCTGGTAGGTGACGGCACTGGTCATGGGCTGGCCTCCGGGCGGCTGAGGTTGCTTTGACCCCAACCTTACCAACCAGATGGTTGGTCGAGCGGGTCTAGGTCCGCTCTGCCGCGCAGTTCCGGCTGCGGCGGCAAAATGGCGTTCCTTGTCCAGGAACCCAGTGGCGTCGAAACCGGACGAAATCTGTAGCACGGCGGTCGGGTTGGTCGGCGCTGCTGATCGCCCTACGACTTGTTATTCCCAGATATGGTTCGGCCTTGTCCGAGCCGGCGATCGCACGTGGCTAGAAGTGTGGGTCAGTAAGCGTTTGTGCGCTGAGGGTGACGGCCGTCTGAATCCAAGCGGCGTGTCGGCGCCCGGAATGCACACTCGACGCCGGGGATGCATACTCAAGGCCCCACGGCAAGCTAGTCCTCAAATAAGCGTGTCGGCGTCAGCGGGTCGCAGGATTGATTTCGATGT
>NZ_VYIK01000060.1 GCF_008709575.1 Mycobacterium sp. | reverse complement strand
CCCCATACCCCACCCGACCGCGAATTTGCCATGATAGGGGCTTTCGAACCAATTCGAGAAGAAATCCTGCCAAGTATTGAGATTATCACCATCGGAAATCGTAAAAGAGAGATAGATCTTGGACCGATCCAGTTTTCGAGGCGGAACGAATTTCTGGTCGAGCTTCGTTAGCGGGACGCCGCTGAATACGGACAAATTATGTATATGGTTGCTGACCACAGTCACCTTGCCGAATTCTGATGCCAGCCGGACGCCGTCGGCTTCCCCTAGCCCCCTGCCGGGACCATTCCACCAGAAGCCCCGCACCACCCCGGCCAGCGGAGTAGCGGCAAACAGTTTTTCTATTTGCCCCTTTTCGCCAGCCGTGTTGGCTCCCGGCGCAGATTTCTCTTTCGGGACGGTGATCCAGAAGGTGATGCCACGTGCGGCGATGATCTGATCTTCGGCGCCGTCTGCCAATTCATCGGGAGCCAGAGAAAGAAACAGGTAGGGATTCATCTTCGGTGCAAGCTCTGTCCTCAGATGCGCTAAAGCTTGCACGTCATTGGCAAAATGTCCACGCAAATCCACTCTGATTGGCAAATGTAAATCTCGCGCCAGAGCAGGCGTGGCGACCACCAAATTTTCTACCGCAGCAATATTTACGGCGATATCCGGTGAAACATATACCTGCGGATCCGGTACTACTGCTCCGTGTATATCATTGCGGAAGAGATCCACCAACGACAAAGGTTGCTCGACCACGTTTGGCGTGTCAGTTTGCCCCTGCTGTCGCATTTGTTGCAGCCAGAATTGGTCATTCGGTCCCCAGATTAGATAGACACGCGGCTGACTGCGGTTGACGATGCCCTGGAGCGTCACCTGCAGCCGCTTCTGATCCGGCGGGAGGGCGCTGATGTCTGCCACAAAGAGGTGGCGCGCAGGCGGCGGCATCTTTGGCTGAAACGTTGGATACGGCCGTGGAACCTGGGACAAAACAGATGTTGTCGCCGGCGGTGATGTATCAATGTCATCAGAGGGGCCGTCATAGGGGCCGTCATAGGGCACAACGGGCGCGCAGCCATCAAGGGTCAGCAGCGTGGCTGCCACCACGACCAGCCGGAAGAATCGAGATTTGCCGAGGTTCGCGAATCGAGGAATGCACACCCGGTCAGACTCGGGCTGCTACGGGTCGCGTCACGCCGATTGCCCCATCGAATACAAGGTCTCGTTGTTGCTGCTGGTGTGGACCACCAGCAATTGCCCGGGCGCACTGGCGGCCGACAGTAGTTCGTAGCCGAACTCGAGCTCGCCGAAGTCGCGATGCTTGAGCCGTTTGACGTTGCCGTCGAAGACACCGACATCGTGACTTTTCCACATCCTGACGAAATCGGGGCTCTCGCGGGAGATCTCATCGATGATCTCGACCACGTCCGGCTGGTCGAGGTCGGCGCCCATGATACGGTGCAGGGTGGCGATAGTGGTTTTGGCGTAGGACTCCCAATTCACCCAAAAGCTCTTCGCCTCGGGATCGAGGAAAATAAGCCGGAGAATATTCCCGGTGACCTCGAATTGCTCGAAAAGCAGCGATGCCTGCGGGTTTTCGGCCAGTACGTCGCACCGATGGTTGACGATGTAGGCGGGCCCCAGCGTCCAGGCCTGCATGAGCAGAACCAGATACTCCGCCGGCTCCTGGGCAGAACCGGGTCTTCTGCGCCATCGGTGGTGCGGGGTCGCGAGCTCGTACAAATAGGCCGCCTCGTCCGCAGACAGGCCCAGCGCGGTCACCAAAGCGTCCAGGACCTGCACCGAAGGGTGGTTTTCGCGTCCCTGCTCCAACCGGGCATAGTAGTCGGCGCTGATTCCGGCCCGCGCGGCCACCTCTTCGCGGCGCAGCCCCGGGGTGCGCCGTCGGCGCGGGAACGTGGCGTCGCGCTGCACACAGGGCGTCATCGCCTCGCGACGGGCACGAAGAAACTCTCCCAGCGTCGTCACGGCGTGATGGTAGCGCACCGCTGGTTACCTGGGTGTGAAACTCCTAGGTAAATTTCGTCCTGCCGATCGGCCGTAGTCGACGACCACGATAGGTAGTTGTGGCGTCGTTCATATCGGCTGTGCCGGGTCCGCGGCTGAATTGAGCTGTGGTGCTGGGAATTCTCAAACGGATGTGGATACCGCTGCTCATCGCGGTGGTGGTGCTGGTCGGCGGATTCATTGCCTACCGGCTGCACGGAATTTTCGGCTCGCATCGTCTCGGGGCGGCGGGACCGGTCGAGACGATTGTGCCCATCAACGTCAAGCGGGTGACCTACGAGGTGTTCGGCCCCGCGGGTACCGCCGGACATGTCAATTACCTCGACGAAAACGCTCAGCCGCACGGGGCGAACTTCACCACGTTGCCGTGGTCCTACACCGTGACCACGACCCTTCCGGGCGTCTTCGCCGCGGTGGTGGCCCAGGGCGATAGCGAGACGATCGGCTGTCGCATCGTCGTGGACGGGCGGGTCACCGACGAGCATTCCAACACCAACCTCAACGCCCAGACGTTCTGTTTGGACAAGGCCGCATGAGCGGCGACCACAATCGCGAATCGTTGCCGGCCCGCACGATTCACCGACTGGCGGTGCCGATCATCGTAGCCTGGCTGGGACTGACCGTCGTTCTGTTCGTCACTGCGCCGAAGCTGGAAAAAGTCGAGCGGGACAACACCGTCGCTTTGCTGCCCCCCGACGCCCCGTCGCTGATCGCAATGAAGCGGATGGGCAAGGACTTCGAAGAATTCGACTCCGACAGCGTCGCGATGGTGGTCCTGGTCGGCGACAAACCGTTGGGGGCCGACGCGCGCCGCTACTACGACGGGCTGGTGACCGAACTCGAACACGACACCAAACATGTCCAGCACGTGCAGAACTACTGGGGCGACCTGATCACGGCGGCGGGCAACCAAAGCGCCGACAGCAAGGCCGCCTATGTGCAAGTCAACCTCGTCGGAGACCAGGGCACGACGGCCGCGGACGACTCGGTGCACGGCATCGAGGAACTCGTCGCGCACTCCCACCCGCCGGCCGGCGTCAAGGCCTACGTCACCGGGCAGGCGCCGCTGACCACCGACACCACCGAAGCCGGCGACAAGAGCATGGGCCAGCGGGTCGCGATCACGATCGTCGTCGCCGCGATCATGCTGGTTATCGTCTACCGCTCCGTTGTCACTGTGCTGCTGGTGTTGCTGGTGGTTTTCGTCGAATTGGCCGTGTCGCGCAGCGTCGTCGCGGTGATCGGCAGCTTCGGTATCCTAGGTTTCACGACGTTCGCCGTGAGCCTGTTGATGTCGCTGGTCATCGCCGCGGGAACCGATTACGCGATCTTTTTCATCGGCCGCTACCACGAGGCGCGTCACGCGGGCCAGGACCGCCGGGCGGCGTTTTTCACCACCTACCGAGGGGTGGCCCACGTCGTGCTGGGTTCGGGGCTGACGGTGGCCGGAGCGATGCTGTGCCTGCGCCTGACCCGGTTGCCGTATCTGAACACGCTGGCGATCCCCTGCGCGATCGGTCTGGTCGTCGTGATCGTGGCCTCACTGACGCTGGTGCCGGCCATCTTGGTGGCGGGCGGCCGGGTCGGCCTGCTCGACCCGAAACGGCCGCCCAACGTGCGGGGTTGGCGACGCATCGGCACCGCGGTCGTGCGCTGGCCCGCACCGATTTTGGCCGGCGCCCTGGTCGTCTCGGTGATCGGCGGGCTGGCCCTGCCCGGATACAAGACCGCCTACGACAACCGTCCCTACACCCCCGCCGACATGGTGTCCAATATCGGCGACGCCGCCGCCGAACAGCATTTCACCTATGCCCGGCTCAATCCCGACATCTTGCTCGTCGAGGCCGATCACGATCTTCGCAATCCGACCGACATGCTCGACCTGGACCGCATCGCGGTTAACATCTTCCGGATCCCCGGAATCGCCCGGGTGCAAAGCATCACCAGGCCGCTGGGCTACAACATCGAGCACGGGACCATACCGTTTCAGATCTCGATGGGCCCCATCCCCATCCGGGACAACCTGCATTACCTCAAAGCCCGCCTCGACGACATTCTCAAGCTCAGCCGCGACGACCTCGGCGTGCAGATCGCGACGCTGGAGCACATGTACCAAGTGCAACAGGAACTGACCAACTCCATCGGCGACAGCGCTCAAGTCACCGCCGACACCGCTGCCGTCACCGACGAAATCCGGGATCATCTGGCCGATTTCGACGATTTCTGGCGCCCGATGCGCAGCTACTTCTACTGGGAGAAGCACTGCTTCGACATCCCGATATGCTGGTCGCTGCGCTCGGTCTTCGACGCCTTGGACGGCTTCGACAGGCTTACCGACAACTTCCACGACCTGGCCAAAGACCTGCAAAAAAGCGCCGACGCGTCGCAAAAGCTGGTCAATTTGATACCACCGATGATCGACGTCGCGAAATCCATGCAGACCACGTTTTTGACCCTCTACAGCAGTTTCTCCGACCTGGTCACCCAGATGGACCGGATGACCGACACCGCCACCTTGATGGGCAAGTACTTCGACGCCGCGAAGATCGACGGTCTTTTCTACATCCCGCCGGAAGTGTTCGGCAGCCACGACTTCCAGCAGGGACTCAAACTGCTGGTCTCACCCGACGGCAAAGCCGCCCGCATGATCATCACCCACGACGGCAACCCCGCCAGCACCGAGGGAATCTCGCGTGTCGACTCCGAAATCCGCGCCGCGCGGGAAGCCGTCAAGGAAACCCCGCTGGCCAACGCCAAGTTTTATCTCGGCGGCACCGCGGCGTCCTGGAAAGACATCCAGGAATCCACCAAATACGACGTGATGGTTGAGGCCATGGCCGCGCTGATGCTGATCTTCATCGTGATGCTGGTGCTGACCCGGGCGCTGTTCGCCTCGCTGGTGATCGTCGGCACCGTGGTGCTGTCGCTGGCCACCGGCTTCGGGCTGTCGGTGCTGGTATGGCAGCACATCGTCGGACTGGACTTGAACTGGATGACGTTGCCGTTCGCGGTCACCATTTTGCTGGCCGTGGGATCTGACTACAACTTGCTGCTGGTCTCGCGGTTCAAGGAAGAAATCGGCGCCGGGCTCAAGACCGGCATCATCCGCGCGATGGGCGGCACCGGCGGCGTCGTCACCGCGGCCGGCCTGGTGTTCGCCTTCACCATGGGCGCGTTGGTGGTCAACAAACTGCACACCATCGGGCAGGGCGGATCGACGATCGGCCTGGGCCTGCTGGTCGACACGCTGGTGGTGCGCTCGCTGATGACGCCGTCGATCGCCGCGCTGCTGGGGCGCTGGTTCTGGTGGCCGCTGCCGGTGCGCTCCCGGCCCGGCTATCGTCGGCCCGTCGCCGGCCCCGGTGCCGACGACGCCGACACCGCCGAGCTGGCCTCCCCGGCGGTCGGCTGACCCGTCAATCTCGCCAGTGTCAGTGCCGTAGCGGTGCCGGGCTCCACAGCCCGCTGCGGGTCCTCGACCCGAGATCCAGTCGGGCCGGCGTGGCGTCGGGATAGTACGGCGTCAACTGCTGCAACGCGCCCCAGTCCCGGAACCAGTCGTCTTTGAGATACGTCGGCACGGTCGTCGCCCGGTCCAGCAACTCGGTGATACCCAGCGGCCCGCCGCCGTTGTTGTCCATGACCGGCGAGTTCGCCTCCGCGCCGAACCGGTCGGGCAGGATCCGCCACTTCGGCGCCTCCACGACACCGTTTTGATGGCCGAACGGCCGCTGGCAGGGAAACGCCAGACCGACCAGCCAGTCCAGCAGCACCGGGTCGTGCGAGCCCACCACCTCTTGCAGGGTGCGAAGTCGCGGGATCCGGGGCGGTGTCAGCGCGATCCAGTGCGCGGGCGCCAGGTCGTTGTCGGTGGCGACCAGACGCACCACGGTGGCGCTGGGCGGGATCGCCGCCAACGGCGTCCGCAGGTTGCGCCAGGCCGGGGCCGCGCCCACATCGCCGAATACCACCGAGCCGCCCGGTTTTCCCGCGGCCGCCTGCCGGTCGTCGGCCCACTGCACCTGCACCTCGTCGGGATTGAACCGGCCCGCGGCCGACACCACCAGCAGCGGTCCTGCCTGGTCGCGCTGTTCTTCGGCGGGCAGCCGATACCACGCGGTCCGCAGCATCGCCGGTACCTGCACGCCGGGCCGCCAGCTGCCCAGGACCGGGGTGCGGGCGGGATCGAGGTTGTAGGGCAGCCGCGCCCGGGAACCGTTGATGCCCGGCGCGACGGTGGTGCCGCCCTCGGTGCCGGCTTCGCTGCCGGTGATCAACCCGTCGTCGCCGACAAAGGTGCGGTCGCCGGGGCGTTCCATCACCGGGTCGGCGGAGACGTCGGCGGGAATGCCGTTGGGGCTGAATCCTTCGTCCAATCCGGCACCCAGCGCGTCTTTGACCGGCACACCGACCGGCGCCAGCATGCCGGCATTGGGATGCTGCTCCACCAGCACGTCGTCGGCCAGCCCGCAGGTCTTGTCGGCGCCCGAAAACAAAGCCTGCAGGTTGGAGCGGCCCACCGACCAGGCCGGGTATTGCTGGGTCATTGCCAACGTCAACGACAGCACCTCGAACAAGACCAACACCCACGCCGCGATTGCCAACGGGGCCCGCACAATCCGGGCCAATCGCGGCGTGTTGCGGGTCGGTGGGGCGGCGCCGTCGTCGACGAAATGGAACCACGCTGCGACCAACAGCACCAGCACAGTGCCGCCCAACAGCATGGTGGTGAATCCGAACTGCCACTGCGGGAACGCATTCGACCACGGCACACCGAAATTGGAGACGTACCACCAGCCGTTGACGCTGGCGAACGACAGCGCCATCACGAACAGCACCAGTGCGGCGGCCACCGTGCGGTTGCGCCGCGACCGCATCGCCGTCGCGGTGACCGCGACAGCGGCCAGCGCACCCAGCGAGCCGGCCAGCCCGGCGAACACCCCGAAGTGGTGGGTCCACTTGGTCGGGGTGAACATCATCGCGATGAACGAGATGACCGTGATGCCGATGATGCGCCGGCTGGGTCCGCTGGCCGTGCCCGGAATACGGCCCTTGCGCAGCGACACGGCCACCGACACCGCCAGCGCGAACAGCAGCGCCAGCACGGCGAAGCGGCGGGCCACCGACCCGTCCGGGCTGGCCATGAACAGTCGCTCGTAGCGGATGTGCTCGTCGAACCAGCTCAGGGCGGGACCGACTGCGGATTTGAGCAGGCTGGCCTGGATTTCGCCGGCGAAGGTCTGGTCACGAAAGATCAGGATCAGCGTGACGGTCGCCGCGGCCAGGATCGGCGCGACCAACGGCAGCAGTCCGAACTGCTTGGACCGGCGGTGCAGGATCGTGCGCAGCGGTCCGATCGCGACCAGCAGCGCGCCGATCGAGGCGATGCCGGTGGGCCCGGAGAACAGCGTCAACGCGCCGATGATGCAGGCGATCGCCACCGGCAGCAGCCGGCTGGTGGCCACCGCGCGTTCCACCGAGCACCAGGTCAGCACGATGCCGAGGGCGATGATCGGCTCCGGGCGCAGGCCGTTGTTCAGCGGCAGCCAGAATGCCAGGAACATTCCCGCCGCGGTCCAGGCCGCCGCCGGGGTGTGCTTGACGGCGTGGCCCAGCCGCGGGATGACTTCCCGACTGATCAGCCACCAGCAGGTCAGCGCCATGATCAGGGTGGGCAGCCGCATCCAGATGCTGACGGTGCTGACGTGGGCCCACAGCGCCAGCAGGTCGTAGTACCAGCCGAACGGGGCCTCGGGGGTGCCGAACCAGCGGTAGTAATTGGCCATGTACCCGGCGTGTTCGGACACCCGGGCCATGGTCAGGATGTATCCGTCGTCGGAGGTGTTGGCGCCGACGAAATGCCACCACACCAGCACCGCGGTGACCAGCGCGTCCAACCCGCCGACCGACCACCAGCGCGACGGCACCAGGCGCCGGCGCCGGACGGCCCCGGCGGTTTGCAGGGCGCTGTCCAGGATGTGCAGCGCGACGAGCGCGGCGATGGTCAGCGCGACCCCGAGGATCATGGTGACCAGCTTCAGCGGCGTGGGCGAGCTGCTGTAGCGGGAGTCGATCGTCGCCGAAAAGATCAGCCCCGGCGGGGCGGGTCCGCTTAAATCCGTGAACACCCCGACGATTTGCGGACGGAAGTCGTAGCCGCCGCGCTCGCCGCGCAACGGTTCGCCGGGGTGCTCACCGTTGGGTCCCTGGGTGAGCCCGACGAACGCGCCGGTGACCTTGTCGGCGTGCGCGGTGAAGACCAGCTTCTGGCAGCGTGGGCCCAGCACCTCGCGTAGCGGCGCGACCACCACCGGGATATTGCGCACCACGACCACCAGGTCGTCGTTGACCCGCTCGACCAGCAAGCCGCGGTCGACGGCTTTGGGCGCCTGTTTGGGGACCGTCGACAACAGCACGCTGCGGGCTTTGGTCAGGCCCGCGGCGGCCTGGCAGGGGACGGTGATGCGCAGATCGGTGGCCACGTAGCCGATCAGCGGGGCCTCCACACTGGCGAACCTGCCGTCTTGCGGCCAATTCAGCTCGGCGGTGGTCTGAGTGACCGGCAGGAAGGGGGTGGCGATCGCCAGCAGCGCGCCGAGCAGGCCGGCGACGGCGGCGACGACGCGGGGCACTCGGTAGCGCGGGCCCGCGGCGCTTCCGGAGCTCGGCGGTAGGTGCCCGACCTGGGCTGTTGCGGTCGCCATCAGTCGTTCACCTTACGGTTTGCGAATGGCCAGCACGAACGGTCCGATGTCGGTGACGGTGAAGTACCGCTCGGCGAACAGTTCGGGGCTGAAATCGACGGGGTAGCGCCGCACGTTGGGGTGATTGGGGTAGACGTCTTCGGCCAGCCGCAGCGTATAGCTGCCCGCCGGGCCGTGCCCGCTGTGGCGCATCAGAAACACGGTCGGCGGCTGCCATGGCAGCGTGTCCAGCGCGTGCACGAATTGCGCTGGGGTCTTGAGTTTGGACCAGCTGCTGATGGCGGCGGCCCGCTTGTCGAACTGCGCCAGCGGGTTGGCGTAATGCGACGTCAACCCCTGAAAGCCCCAATACGGGTAGTAGGACAGGAAACTGTAGTCGGCGGTCAGCACGACGGTGTGGTCGCGGGGCCGCCCGGTCGTCCGGGTGATCGTGGCGTCGACGGCGGCGTAGTAGCGTTCCGAGCCGGGCGGGCGGCGGTCGCCGCGATGGCCGCTGCCGTCGGTGTCGGTGTAAGCGACGGTGAGGTCGGGCCGCAGCACGCCGGGAATGTCCTGGCTGAAACCGATCGCGCCGACCAGCCCTACCGTGGCGGCCACCCCGACAACCCGCCGGTCTGATCTACGGGCCAGCGCGAGCGTCGCATCCACGAAGCCGAACACGCCGGCGGTGGCCAGCAGCACGGTCAGCGTCGGCTGCAGCCGGTACGACAGCAGCGTGGTGCGGGCCAGCGTGCTCAGCATCGACAGCAGCGACCACAGGTAGACGGCGAGCACGCCGATGGCCAGCGCGCCGGCTCTGGCGCTGGTGCGCGCCCGCACCGCCAGCCACAGCGTGCCCAGCATGCACAGCGCGCCCAGCAAGGTGAACTGCAGCATCGGGAAACTCAGGACGGCGCCGTCGGCCGGCAGATAGTGCAGCGCGCTGCCGGTGTTGCTGACCGGGCTGCGCGCGGCGCGCAGCAGAAACGGCAGCCAGGTGATGCTCCCGATGGCCGCGGCAATGCCGGCGATCACGGCCAGCCGCAGCAGCGGGTCGAGAGCCGCCCGCAGGCCGCGGCGCCGGCGCGCTGCGGCCAGCACCAGCGCCATCAGTGCCAGGGTGACCGCGCTGTAGGCGAACAGCAGCGTGTAGAAGGTCGCGGTGAAACCCAGGAACAGCCCGGCGCCGAGCACCGCCGCCCACCCGCCGGATCGCTCGCCGGCGCGCAAGCCCGACCAGGCCAGCACCAGCACCGGCGGCGTCAGCACCGTGATCATCGCCGCGTAGGGCTCGGTGGAGCTGTAGGCGAGGGTGACCGCAGCGCTCGCGATCGTGACGAGCACCGCGTACTCGAAGCGCAGCATCCGCCACCACGTCACCAGTGCCACCGCGACCGCGATCGTGATCGAGGTGATCGCCCAGGGCTTGTACATCTCCCAGGCCGGCGTGCCGCTCAGTGCGGCGGCGCGCCCGCCGAGCCAGAACCAGCCCGGTGGGTAGAACGGCGGCAGCCCGACATAGGTCATGTCCTGCAGCCGGGGGCTGTCGGTCAGCCGAGTCAGGTATTCGGTGCGGAACTGCTGGTCGACCGAGATGCCGAACAGGTAGAGCCGGGTGGCGCCCAGCGGCATCGCCAACGTCACCACACAGAACGCCGAGCAGAACACCAGCGCCAACAGCCGGGCTGCCAGCCGGAGTCCCCGCCGCCACAGCCAGCCGGCCGCGATCAGCCCGGCCAGGCAGCCGACCTGGCCGACGGTGGTCAGCGCGTGCAGCTGATTCGACGACGGGTAGGCCGGCCAGTGCACCCCGGCGACGGCCCGCAGCGAGACGACCGCGACCAAGACCGCCACCGCCGCGGCGAGGACCATCTGGCCGAGGGTGGCCAGCGCGTCGCGCATCTTCAGAGCGGAAGCCGGCGGAAAATAGGCCGGGGAAGATGTCGTAATACCGTCATCACATAGCGGAATGCGGCTGGCGCCCAAACTAATTCCTTACCTTTCGCGGCTGCGGTGACCGCGAGTTCGGCGACGTGCTCCTTGTCGACGGTCAGCGGTGCTTCCTTGATGTGGGCGCTCATCCGGGTCCGCACCTGACCGGGGCGGATCACCAGCACCCGAACGCCGTACTCGCGCAAGGCCTCGCCGAGTCCCAGGTAAAAACCGTCCAGGCCGGCTTTGGTGGAGCCGTAGACGAAGTTGGACCGCCGGACCCGCTCGCCGGCGACCGAGCTCATCGCGATGATCTGCCCGAAACCCTGGGTGCGCATTTTCTGCCCGAGCAGCACCCCCACCGACACCGCGGCGGTGTAGTTGACCTCGGCGATCTGGACCGCCTTGCGCTGGTTTTGCCAGAGTTCTTCGGCGTCGCCGAGCAGCCCGAACGCCACGATCGCAACGTCGATGTCGCCGTCGGCGAAGGCGGCGTCGATCACCGCCGGATGGCTGCCGGTGTCTTGCGCGTCGAAGTCGATCAGCTGCACCGATTGAGCGCCTGCGGCCGTCATCTGGGCGACCGCGTCGTCGCGGCCGGGATCGCCGGGCAGGCAGGCCAGCACGACGCGCGCATGCGCGTTGCGCAGGTAGCGTTCGCAGATCGCCAGTCCGATCTCGGAGGTGCCGCCGAGCAGCAGAATGGCCTGCGGATTTCCCACGGCATCTAGAACCATCGGTGCACCATCTAGAGCAACTCCAAACGTCGGGCCATGTCCGAGGCGAAGACTCCGGCCGGATCGACCTTGCGGCGCAGCGCGATCCACTCATCGATGCGCGGATACATGGCATGGAATGTCTCGGCGGCGATCCGGGAGTCCTTGGCGGTGTAGACGCGACCGCCGAATTCCAGCACCCGGCGGTCCAACTCCTGGAGGAACTCGTTGAGCCCGGGCTTGATCGGAAAGTCGACGCAGATGTTCCAGCCGGGAATCGGGAAACTCAACGGTGCTTGATTGCCGGGGCCGAACAGCTTGAACACGTTGAGCCACGAGTAGTGACCCGAGCGCTGGATGGCGTGCATGATGCCTTTGAATTCCTCGACGGCCTCGACGGGCACCACGAATTGGTACTGCCCGAAACCGGCCGGACCGTAAGCCCGGTTCCATTCGCCGACCATATCCAGCGGATGGTAGAACTGCGTCAGGTTCTGCGTCTTGCCGCGATAGGTCCCGGACTTGCGGTACCACAGTTCGGTCAGCGTGCCGAAGACCGGCTTGTTGGCCAAGCCGTTGGGAAAGATGTCGGGCACCGTAAAATATTGTGGTGCATCGAATTTGAGCGGATCCTTCTGAAGTTTTTTGGGCAATTGCTCCACGGTTGCCAAAGACCCGCGTGAAATCACCGCGCGCCCCAGCTTCGGCGGCGCGCTGATCGCGTCGAACCAGGCGCTGGAATAGGTGTAGTTGGCTTCGCTGCCGTCGCTGTGGAACGCGATGGTCTCCTCGAGGCCGGCGGTGACGTCGCCGTCGGCGATGAAGTATGCGGTCTCAGTGGGTGTCATCTCGATGCTCGCGCGCACGATGATCCCGGTCAGCCCGTTGCCGCCGACGGTGGCCCAGAACAAGTCGGCGTCCTCGCCGTCGGGGGTGAGGTGGCGGATTTGCCCGTCGGCGGTCAGCAGCTCCATCGACGCGACGTGGTTGCCGAAGCTGCCGGCGCTGTGGTGATTTTTGCCGTGGATGTCGCAGGCGATCGCGCCGCCGACGGAGACCTGCCGGGTGCCGGGCAGCACCGGCACCCACAGCCCCAACGGCAGCGCGGCCTTCATCAGCTGGTCCAGGCTGACGCCGGAGTCGACGTCGGCCAGGTGGGTGTCGGCGCTGATGGAGTGGATGCGGTTCAGCGCCGTCATGTCGATCACCAGGCCGCCGCCGTTTTGGGCGTTGTCGCCGTAGGAGCGTCCCAATCCGCGGGCGATCACGCCTCTGGTGCTCGACGACGCGCCGGCATCGGCCACCCGGGACACCGCCTTGACGATCACCTCCGGGTCCGCGGTGCGCAGCACCTGTGCCACCGACGGCGCGGTGCGACCCCAGCCGGTCAGTCGCGTGGCGGTCGTGGGAAACGTGGACGAAAACATCGTCACAGAGGCTACCGGGTCGGCTCAGCGGAGCCGGAAGATCACCGAGCGTTGCACGACGAAGTTGATCACGGTGGCGGTTCCCTGGGCGATCACGAACGCGGCCGGCTTCGCCCACCCATGGTGGTGGTATCCGAACTGCTCCAGGCACACGTGATTGATGCCGACCTGCGCGGTGAAGGTGATCGCGTAGAGCACCATGACCGCGACGAATCGGGCGGTGCTGGGTGCCGCCTGAAACGTCCAGCGGCGGTTGATCAGGTACGCGGTAACGGTGCCGGCGACAAAGCTGGTGGCCTTGGCCGCGTCGATTTGCACCCGCGCCACCAGATCCAGAAACGCATAGAGGCCGTAGTCGACGATCGCCGACAGGCCGCCGGCGACGACGAACCGCCACGCCTGCGTCGCCAAACTCAGCTGTGGGCGCGGTGGGGCGATCTCGGCCATCGCGGGCAGTCTACGGGTCGCGGGTGCTCACGTCGGGTACTTCACGTCGAGCAGCTCGACCTGGCTTTCCCCCATCGGCGTGGTGTAGGTGACCTTGTCGCCGGGCTTGCGGCCGACGAGCGCGAGCCCCAGCGGGCTGCCGGCCGTCAGCGCCTCGGCCTCCCCGCCGATCGGTGTCTCTTCGATCACGGAGATCACCTGCATCGTCACCACCGCGCCGTCGGCGAACCGGAGCTTGACCTCGGTCCCATCGGGCAGGGTATCGCCGTTCGACGGCGACGGACCGGCCTGCATCAGTCGATCCAGTTGGATGATCCGCTCGTCGAGGCTGGCCAGTTCGTCGGCGCGCTGGATGGCGTCGGCGGCATCGGCGTGGTCGCTGACGTTGCCGCGGTCGTTTCTGACTTCGACCTCCAGGCGGTCGCGCCGTTGTCGCAGCCGGTCCAGCTCCGCGGCGATCCGTTCGCGAGTTTTACGCGAAAGGCCTGTGGATCCGACGTGTTCGCTCACCTTTGCACCTGTTCCTTGGGGCGCAGCGGCGAGTACCAACCCCGAAGCGCCTCGATCGAGTTGTTTTGCTCGCCAATTTTGGCCGTGCGGCGGCTCGGCCGCAACAAGGCCGCGACGACATCGGGCGAGTCACACCCAGTAGGGCACCCGGGCGCGGTACTGGCGCATCGCGAACGCCGCCAGCACCCAGCCGACGACGGTCAGCACCACCACGACCGCCCAGTGCCGCAGCTCTTGATGGGCACCGAGCAGCGGCGCCCGCACAATGTCGAGGTAGTGCAGCAGCGGGTTGAGCTCGACGATTTTGGCCCACTGGCCGGCACCCTGTTGGCGCAGGGTTTCGTCGTTCCAGATGATCGGTGTCATGAAGAACAGCAGCTGCACGACCGAAAACAGCAGTGGGCCGATGTCGCGGTAGCGGGTCGCCAGAATGCCGAAGCACAGCGCAACCCACACCGCATTGAGCACGATCAGGCCCAGTGCGGGAATGACCGCCAGGTCGGCCCACGACCACGGTTTGGGGAAGATGATCGCAATCACCGCGTAGATGACCATGTTGTGGGCGAACAGCAGTACCTGCCGCCAGACCAGTCGGTAGACGTGCAAGCTCAGCGGTGCCGGCAATTGCCTGATCAGCCCCTCGTTCGCGACGAACACGTCGGCGCCCTCCATGATCGCGGCGTTGATCAGGTTCCAGATGATCAGCCCCAGCGTGACGTACGGCAGGTGCACCGACAACTCCAGGTGGAACAACTTGGAGTACAGGCCGCCCATCGCCACGGCGGTCGTGCCGGTGGCGATCGTGATCCAGAAGGGGCCCAGCACGCTGCGGCGATACCGCTGCTTGATGTCCTGCCAGCCCAGGTGCAGCCAGAGTTCGCGGCGCCGGTAACCGTCGACCAGGTCGCGCCACGCGCGGGCGAGTGTCTTGGACCGGGACGCCGCATCGATGGTCGTCATGACGGGCGCCTGAACTGTTCACGGCGGCCCGACCGCTGCAGGGCCATCCACTCCAGCAGGCCTTTCGGGTCGCGGCGGGAGACCAGGAAAAACCAGCCGAACCGCAGCCATTCCTGGGCCAGTAGTTTGCGCAGGCCCGGCTGCGACAGCAGGTAGCCGCGGTTGCGGTAGGTGAAGAACCGCTTGGCGGGGTCGTCGGGGTATTGGGTGTGCATCAGCCCGCCCAGGATCGGTTTGAATTCGGCCGACCCGCACGGGTGCAGGTAGGCCGCGGTCAGGCAGGTGCCGAACGGCAGCCCGGAGCGAACCAGCCGGCGATGGATCTCCACCTCGTCACCGCGAACGAACAACCGCAGGTCCGGGACACCGATGGCTTCGAACGCCGACGCGGTGAACAAGGCGCCGTTGAACAGTGACGCGATGCCGCGCAGCAGGTCGTGTCGGTCGTCGGTGCGCAGCTCGCCGACCCGCCTGCGCCACACCAGGCCGCGGCGCAGCGGGAATGCCAGCCGCGCCGGGTCGTCGATGTTGCACACCATCGGCGACACCACCGCCAGCCGGTGCCGCTGGGCGCAGGCCAGCAGCGTGGCCAAAAGCCGTGTGTCGGCCGGTTGGCCGTCGTCGTCGGCCAACCACACCCAGTCGGCACCGAGCGCCAGAGCATGCAAAATGCCCAGCGCGAAACCTCCCGCGCCACCGAGGTTGCGGCGGGAAGGCAGATAGGTCGTCGGGAGGGGTTGGCCGGCCACCAGATCCCGGACCCGGTCGTCGGGCGCGTTGTCCACCACGATCAGGTGATCGGGTCGCCGGGTCTGGGTGGTCAGCACGTCCAGCGACGTGGCCAGTTCGTCGGGGCGCCGGTGGGTGACCACGACGGCGCACACCTGGCTCACTCCGGCACCTGTCCGGCGGTGGTCTGGGCCACGACCTCACGCACGTGCCGGGCGGCGTCCTCACCCTCGTAGGCCCGCACGACCTCCTCGATGCCGCCGGTCAGTCGGATAGTGCCGTGGTCGATCCACATCGCGGTCTTGCACAACCGCGCCAAGAACTCGTTGGAATGGCTGGCGAACACCAGGATTCCGGACCGCTCCACCAGGCGCTGCAGCCGGTGCTGGGCCTTTTTCAGGAACTCGGCGTCCACCGCGCCGATACCTTCGTCGAGCAGCAGTATCTCCGGGTCGATGCTGGTGACCACCCCCATCGCCAGCCGGACCCGCATCCCGGTCGAATAGGTGCGCAGCGGCATCGACAGGTATTTTCCCAGCTCGGTGAACTCGGCGATCTCGTCGACCTTGGCCAGCATCTGCCGGCGGGTCTGGCCCAGGAACAGTCCGCGGATGATGATGTTCTCGTAGCCGGAGATCTCCGGGTCCATGCCGACGCCGAGGTCGAACACCGGTGCGACCCGGCCGGTGACCGAGGCGGACCCGCGGGTCGGCTCGTAGATGCCCGACAGCAGCCGCAGCAGCGTCGACTTGCCGGCCCCGTTGTGGCCGACCAGCCCGACACGGTCACCCAGCTCCAGGGACATGGTGATGTCCCGCAACGCCTCGATGACCACCACGTTGGAAGGGGTACGCCCGATCGTGCCGCCGGCGGCCTTGCCTAAAAACGCCTTCTTCAGCGACCGCGACTTGGCGTCGAAGATCGGGAACTCCACCCAGGCGTTGCGGGTCTCGATGCGCGGTACGGCCACGGGGGTCGCTCAGAGGTACTGTCCGGTGCCGGCGTGGCCGTGCGCGCCCGGCCGGGAGACGCCCGGCGGCAGCGCCCCCTGGCGCATCTGCTCAAGCTGCGCGCGGGCCGCCATCTGCTGCGCGAACAGTGTGGTCTGGATGCCGTGGAAGAGCCCTTCCAGCCAGCCGACCAGCTGGGCCTGCGCGATGCGCAACTCGGCGTCCGAGGGCGCATCGTCGCTGAACGGCAGCGTCAACCGGTCGAGTTCGTCGCGTAACTCCGGCGCCAACCCCTCTTCGAGCTCTTTGATGCTGGTGGCGTGAATCTCCCGCAGCCGGCTGCGGCTGGCCGCGTCGAGCGGAGCCGCGCGCACCTCCTCGAGCAGCTGTTTGATCATGGTGCCGATCCGCATCACCTTCGCGGGTTGTTCGACGAGATCGGTCAGCGACCGGTCGTTCTCGGAATCGGCCTCCGGCGCCCCGCCCGGGAATGAAGAGTCAGCTCCTCCGATCACCTCGACGTTGTCCTCGCCACTGTCGGTGCTCAATCCGGTCACGCTCCTTACTAGGGGCCGCTGGGGCCGTCTCGGGTTGCCGCTCCCGCTTCGGGGGTGCCGCGCCATTCGTAGATGGAGGCCTCGCCGTTGTCGTAGATCTTCACCCACGACGTGGACTTCTCCAGTGACACTAGCCCTTCGGGCATCACGAAGCCCCGGACCGTCGGCTTGCTGATCAGCACGTAGCGGATATTCAGTAGCCCAACCGCCTCGGGCACCCGCGGATCAGTGTCGGCGTCGTCGGCGTAGGCCCAGAACACGAAGCGGTGATAACCCGGGCCCTGCTGCACAGGGTAGTCGTAATGCGTCCACAGCGGATGCAAGCCGGCAACCGCGTACATCCACGCGGTGCCGTCGGTGTTGGCATTGCCGACCAGGGTGTCGCGGGCGCCGGGCAGCCGGGCCAGGTAAGCCATCGCCTCCAGGTCGCGCCCGTCGATGATCACCGAGTCGTACTTGTCGCCGAACAGGAACCGGTGCCGGGGAAAGTAGTGCCAGGCGCTGACCAGCGTGGCCGCGGCCAGCGCCACTGCGGCCACACCCGCCCACGCCGGCGTCCACCGGCGCCGGCCGGCCGTCCGTCTCACCACGGCGACCAGCTGGACGACCAGGGTGAACAATCCGACCCCGGCCATCGGTACCAGCAGCAGCGTGGTGGCCGCCGCGACGCGGCGCGGATCGTGGTAGAAGAACTCGCCCACCCCGCCGGCCAGCGTGCCGATCGGCCCCCCCAGCGGCGTGCCGGCGTCCACGTTGACCACGATCAGCAGCAGCCACACCGCCAGCGGCCACAGGATCTTCCTGATCAGCAGGACGAACCCGCCGGCGCCGGCGAGCAGGATCAGCGCGTACTGCACCGGAAAGTCGTTGAGGTGGCGGGAGTGCTGAAAGATCGCATCGAACACGCCGCGCTTCGTGCTCAGGTACGTCAAAAACGCGTGCCCGGCGATGACGTCTTCCTGCTTGGTCACGCTGAGGAACTGCGGCAACATCACCGCGATGGTGGGCGCCACGACCGCGGCCAGCGTCGCGGCGTCGGCGAGCCGGCCGCGAACCGGGTGTCTCAGCGCCTCCAACAACCACCACGCCGCCAGCAACAGGACGACGATCACCCCTCCGGACAGGTGCACCGACATGACCCCGACGAGCGCCAGCACCGCCAGCGGCACGCGGTCGCGGTGGCGCAACGTCGAGGTGGTCAGCACGAAAGCGGGCGCCGCCAGGCCGCAGGCCACCAGGTAGGGCATCGCAGCGGTGTCGAACTCGACGTAGGGCACCGCGGTGAACGACGCCGACAGCGCTGCCGCGGCGGCCGCCGACCCGGCGGTCTGCCACTGGGTCAGCCGCCCGGACAGTGCGCGCCAGGTCAGTGCGGCCGCGCTGACCGGGAACAGCCATATCGAGGCGGCCAGCGCGCTGAGCGTGTAGCCGGTGGTGGGTGCGGCGCCGGTCAGTTGACAGTCCAGCGCGACCAGCGCGTGGAAGGCCGACGGATAGTAGAGGATGTCATGGGTTTCCACGTTGCGCAGCTCGCCCATGTGTGTCGACGACGCCTGGCCGGTGTCGAGGATGAACCGCACGGTGTTGGCGTGCCAGACGGCGTCCCAGGTGCTGGGGATGGATTGCCAGTGCGGGATGCCGCGCAGCGCCGCGTACCAGATCAGCAGCGCGCCCAGCAGCACGCCGGCGGCGACCGCCATCGCCGGCCGGCCGGTCACCGCCCGAGATTCGGCCGCGGCGTCGCGGTAGCGGGCCAGCAACACTCGCAAAGTCGCCGCGAGAACGGTTACCGTCACCAGCGCGGCCGCTGCCGTCGCGCCGTTCCAGGGGATTCCGAGCGCGCCGAACGGGATAATCGCCAGCGCAACAACCCCGTAAGTCAGCGCGGGGCCGGCTGTCAGCGCGCTGGGCCAGGTGAGCTGATAGCTGCGCGCAACAATCGCCCCCGGCACGATCAGCAAAAACAACGCGATCAGGATTCCGAACGTCAGCCCCACTGGACTAGTATGGCTGGCCGGGTGACCCGGCTCGAGACGGCGGGGACGCATCCGGGTGCCCGATGCCGTCACGGTTTGCCGGATCTGGGACTCTAAGGTGGCTGGCATGGCATACGACGTCGCCCGGGTGCGCGGACTGCATCCGTCGCTGGGCGACGGATGGGTGCATTTCGACGCGCCGTTGGGCATGCTGATCCCCGAATCGGTCGGCACCACGGTGTCCACCGCATTCCGGGGGTCGTTTCCCAGCGCCGTGGGCCCGCATCCGTCCGCGCGGCGCAGCGCCGCGGTGCTCGAGGCCGCCCGCCAGGCGGTGGCGGATCTGGTCAACGCCGATCCGCACGCGGTGGTGCTCGGCGCCGACCGCGCGATTTTGCTGTCGTCGTTGGCCGATGCGTCGGCGTCGCGGGCCGGCCTGGGATACGAAGTGGTCGTCACCCGCCTCGACGACGAGGTGAACATCGCCCCGTGGCTGCGTGCGGCAAACCGGTTCGGCGCCCGGGTCAAATGGGCCGAGGTCGACATCGAGACCGGGGAGCTGCCGACCTGGCAGTGGGAGAGCCTGATCGGCAAGCCGACCCGGCTGGTCG
The DNA here is from genome assembly GCF_008709575.1 of Mycobacterium sp. Classification (GTDB taxonomy): domain Bacteria; phylum Actinomycetota; class Actinomycetes; order Mycobacteriales; family Mycobacteriaceae; genus Mycobacterium. The sequence goes on along the minus strand of NZ_VYIK01000060.1, from coordinate 3,757 downwards.
CCGTCACGTCGGCGTCGGGCACTTTGGGCACCGTCACCGATTTGCGGCCGGTGACGAAATTGGTGCACGACGTCGGCGGCCTGGTCGTCGTCGACCACTCCGCGGCCGCGCCCTACCGGGTGATCAATATCGACGAAATCGACGCCGACGTGGTGGCGGTCAACGCCGTGGGCTGGGGCGGTCCGCCGGTCGGGGCGCTGGCTTTTCGCACTCCCGCGCTGATCAACTCATTCGGCTCGGTATCGACGAACCCGCACGCCACCGGGCCAGCGCGCCTGGAGCTCGGCCTGCACCAGTACGGCATGCTGGCCGGCTTGGTCGCCAGCATCGAATACCTCGCCTCGCTCGACGAGTCGGCTCGCGGGAGCAGACGCGAACGGCTTTTGCTGTCGATGCAATCCGCGGCCGGTTACATGCAGCGATTATTCGACTACCTGATGGCTTCGCTGCGCTCGCTGCCGTTGGTGACGGTGATCGGCCGACCCGAGACGCGGATACCCGTGGTCAGCTTCGCGATCCAGGAGGTGCCCGCGGAGCGGGTGGTGCAGCGGTTGGCGGACAACGGAATTCTGGCGATCTCCAACGCCAGCTCCCGGGTGCTCGACGTGATCGGCGTCAACGACGTCGGTGGCGCGGTCACCGTGGGTCTGGCGCACTATTCGACGATGGGCGAGGTCGACCAGTTGGTGCGTGCGCTGGCATCGCTGGGCTAGTCGCGACGACGTCCGGCGGGAGTTTGCGGGCTCGCGTGGCGGACGCGATTCAGGGGGTCGGCTCTTCGGCGATCGATTCCAGCAGTGGGGTGAGCCGGAAGTCGACGAGCCGGCGCATCACCAAGCCTGTGGTGGTCTTCTCCACCCCGTCGATGTGGAGGATCTGGCCGGCGACCCGGTAAAGGTCGTCGGCGTCGCGGGCGACGATCTGCACGAGTAGATCCGTGGCACCGCTGAGGCCGTGCACCTCGAGAACTTCAGGAATGAGTTCCAGCGCATCGCCTATCGGCCCCAACTTGCGTTGCGTCACGGCGACCAGAACGAACGCCGCCAACGGATAGCCCAATACGGCGGGATTTATGCACCGCTCGAAAGACCGCAGGACACCGTCGCGCTCGAACTTGGCCAGCCGCGACTGGACGGTGTTACGGGCCAGCCCGGTAGCCTGCGCCAGCGCGACCACGGTGGCTCGCGGGTCACCGGTCAGCGCCTGCAGTATTCGCGCATCGATGTCGTCGACGACGCGCCCCGATCTGGGCACAACGCTAACCTCCACCCGTAATCCCGTGTAAATTATGAGCAAGATGCTCATCTTGCATCGTAACTCTTGCCATTATTGCTACCGCTTGCTGGGATCGGACCGTCTCTATGCGCTTGGAGGCGGAAGATATGAACTCCGTCGCTGCAGGTGGGCCGGATCCCGCGGCCGCCAGACTCGACGCCTTGCACGCCATCGAAGAGCGGGTGCTGTGGCTCTCGACGGCGATGATTCAGCACGCGAACCGCGGGCGCCCCAACACCTCGGGACTGAAGGTGGGCGGGCATCAGGCATCGAGTGCGTCGATGGTAACGATCATGACCGCACTGTGGTTCGAGCAGCTGCAGTCCTGCGACCGCGTCGCGGTCAAACCCCACGCTGCTCCGGTGCTGCACAGCGTGAACTATCTACTCGGCACGCTCGACGAGAAGTATCTGGGCATGCTTCGTGAGTTCGGCGGTTTGCAGGCCTATCCGAGTCGGGCTAAAGACCCCGATCCTGTCGATTACTCCACCGGTTCGGTGGGAATCGGTGCGACTGCACCGATCTGGGGAGCGTTGGCACGCCGCTACATCGACACTCATGGTGGTGCGAGCGGAAAAGGCCGCCAGTATTCGCTCGTTGGCGATGCCGAACTCGACGAAGGCGCCGTGTGGGAAGCCGTCGTCGATCCGGGGATCTGCGAACTCGGTGAAGTGGTGTGGATCGTGGACCTCAATCGCCAGTCCCTGGACCGCGTAGTACCCAACATCGCCGCACGTCGACTGGGGAACATGTTCGCCGCTGCCGGCTGGCAGGTCATCACGGTCACGTTCGGTGGGCTCCTCGAATCGTTGTTCACCCAGCCCGGTGGCCAGGCGCTACGCACCCGGATCCTGGAGATGACCAATCCGGAATATCAGCGCCTGCTGCGTTGCGACGCCGATGAGCTTCGGCTGCGTCTTCCCGGCGACGGTTCCACCAGCGCAGAAATCGCCCGATTGATAGCGACTCTCGACGACGCGATGTTGACCACCGCGATCCGCAACTTAGGCGGCCACGATCTGGCTGCTCTCGCCGACGCCTACCGCCAAATCGACGACACCCGCCCGACGGTGATCATCGCCTACACCATCAAGGGCTACGGTCTGCCCACCGAAGGACATCCGCAGAACCACTCAGCATTACTCAGCGACGATGAATACCGTTACCTGGCAGCACGACTGGGGATGGACCCGCAACAGCCGTGGCGGCGTTTCGACCCTGACACCGACGCCGGCCGGGTTTGTGCGGCCACCGCCCAGCGGTTGCGCCGCGAACCCGTGTCGATGCAGAGCCCGCCAGCGGTCCCCGTCGACATCGGGCGTATTCCCAAAGGCACAACCACCACACAGGCCGCCCTCGGGCGGGTGTTGCTCGATCTCACCCGCGAGGCACCCGATGCCGCCAAACGCGTGGTGACGGTGAGCCCCGACGTCAGCTCCACGACAAATCTCGGCGGCTGGGTCAACAAAGTCGGAGTGTGGTCGGCCGCGGAACGGCGAGACTGGTTCGCCGATGATGCCCAAACGATCATGCACTGGAACGAACGGCCCAGCGGCCAGCACATGGAACTGGGGATCGCCGAGACCAATCTGGTGGGGCTCCTCGGTGAACTCGGCGCAACCTGGAGCCGTTGGGGTCAGCCGCTTTTCCCGATCGGAGTCCTCTACGATCCGTTCGTCGAACGTGCGTTGGAGCCGTGGTCGTTCAGCATCTATGCCGGGGGCCAGTCCGTCCTCGTCGGAACACCGTCAGGTGTCAGCCTCGCCGCAGAAGGCGGTGCCCACCAGTCAATCAAGACCCCGTCGATCGGCCTGGAGCAGCCCGGGTGCATCAGCTACGAGCCGGCCTTCGCTATCGACGTCGAATGGACGCTGCTGGCCAGCATCGCCCGGCTCGGCCGACCCGACGGCAGTTCAGCCTATCTGCGCCTGTCGACACGACCTGTCGACCAGTCGCTGGCCGCGGTACCGACCGATCCGGCTGCTCGTGAACGGCGCCGCCGGCAGGTGGTCGCCGGCGGATATCCCCTCCGCCGCCGTGCCGGGGCGCAGGTGACCGTCATCGCCATGGGCGCGATGGTGACCGAAGCGCTCGAAGCTGCAGATCGGTTGGAGCACATGGGTGTTTCAGCCGACGTGATCTGTGTGACCAGTCCGGGACTGCTCTTCACAGCGTGGCGGGCTCGTCAGGGTCGCGAAGAGGGCGAGACCTGGATCCTGGATCAGCTCTTTCCCGCCGACCGGGTGACGCCAATGGTGACCGTCCTCGACGGCCATCCCCATACTCTGGCATTTCTCGCCAACGTCCACCGCGTGCGTCTGACCGCCCTGGGCGTGTCCCGATTCGGCCAATCCGGCTCGATCCAGGATGTCTACCGCCATCACGGTATCGACACCGACAGCATTGTGCGTGCCGCATTGGACATCCTGGGCTAGTTTTCCAGGCGCTGTGCGCCGCCGTGGGATAAGAAAATGGGCCCACC
>NZ_VYIK01000005.1:82998-83430 GCF_008709575.1 Mycobacterium sp. | reverse complement strand
CGGTGTTCCTCCTGATATCTGCGCATTCCACCGCTACACCAGGAATTCCAGTCTCCCCTGCAGTACTCCAGTCTGCCCGTATCGCCCGCTCGCCGAGGGTTAAGCCCCCGGTTTTCACGAACAACGCGACAAACCACCTACGAGCTCTTTACGCCCAGTAATTCCGGACAACGCTCGCACCCTACGTATTACCGCGGCTGCTGGCACGTAGTTGGCCGGTGCTTCTTCTGTGCCTACCGTCACTTACGCTTCGTCGGCACTGAAAGAGGTTTACAACCCGAAGGCCGTCATCCCCCACGCGGCGTCGCTGCATCAGGCTTGCGCCCATTGTGCAATATTCCCCACTGCTGCCTCCCGTAGGAGTCTGGGCCGTATCTCAGTCCCAGTGTGCTGATCAACCTCAATGCCGGCAACGTCGACGCCGGCATGGCA
>NZ_VYIK01000005.1:0-82988 GCF_008709575.1 Mycobacterium sp. | reverse complement strand
CGTATCACAGTCAAAGAGTGCCAGGACACCCTCTCAGGCCGGCTACCCGTCGTCGCCTTGGTAGGCCATCACCCCACCAACAAGCTGATAGGCCGCGGGCTCATCCCACACCACAAAAGCTTTCCACCACACCACATGCATGGCATGGTCCTATCCGGTATTAGACCCAGTTTCCCAAGCTTATCCCGAAGTGCAGGGCAGATCACCCACGTGTTACTCACCCGTTCGCCACTCGAGCACCCCCGAAGGGGCCTTTCCGTTCGACTTGCATGTGTTAAGCACGCCGCCAGCGTTCGTCCTGAGCCAGGATCAAACTCTCCAAACAAAAACCAAGAGAAATCCAATCCCAAAACAACACCACACCCTGACACGGGGCATCAGAATGCGGCAAAAAACAACAACAAACAAAAACCACCAAACACACTATTGAGTTCTCAAACAACACCTGCATCCCCTGCCTCGCACCCGCGGCGACTGCCGCGGACTGTCTGGAGGCGAAATAGTGGAACGTCGTGCGCCGTGGCGCTATGCCCACCGGAGATGTCGGCGCGTCACGGGCTGGCCGCGGCGCGAACTCTTAAGCTACGCCAGAGGCAGCCGACAGTCAAATCTGCTGATAATGCCGAGGTTTCGGCTCACAGTAGTCAGCCGATACGTTCGACGCCGGCGATGTTTCGCTTACCCCGGCGCAGCACCAGCCACCGGCCGTGCAGGAAGTCGGCGGGCTGCGGCACCCAGTTCTCGTCGTCGATCCTGGTGTTGTTGACCCAGGCCCCGCCCTCGGCGATCGTGCGCCGGGCCGCGCCCTTGCTCGGGCACAGGCCGCTGGCCACCAACAGGTCGACGATCCCGTCCGGCGCACCCTGCTTCAACTCGGCCACCGGGGTCTCGCGCAGCGCCGCAGTCAGCGTGGCTTCGTCCAGACGCGCCAGTTCGCCCCGGCCGAACAACGCCTGACTGGCCCGTTCGACCGCGGTCCGGGCGGTCTCGCCGTGCACCAAAGCGGTCAGCTCGCGCGCCAGTCGCCGCTGGGCCGCCCGCTGCTGTGGCCGTGTCGCGGTGGCTTCCTCGAGGTCGGCCAACTCGTCGGCGGACAGGAAGGTGAACCAGCGCAGATAACGGATGACGTCGGTGTCAGCGGTGTTGATGAAGTACTGATACCAGGAGTAAGGCGTGGTCAGGTCGGGGTCGAGCCACACGGTGTCGCCGCCGGTGGATTTGCCGAACTTTGTCCCGTCGGCGGCGGTGACCAGCGGAACCGTCAGGGCATGCGCGGTCACACCGAGCATCTGGCGCACCAGACGCACTCCGGCGATGATGTTGCCCCACTGGTCGGACCCGCCGACCTGCAGCACGCAGCGGTGGCGACGGCAGAGTTCGACATAGTCGTTGGCCTGCAACAACATGTAGCTGAATTCGGTGTAGGAGATCCCCCCGGAGTCCAGACGGCGCCGGATGGTGTCGCGGTCCAGCATCACGTTGACCGAGAAGTGCTTGCCGATATCGCGCAGCAGCTCGATCGCCGACATGGCGCCGGTCCACTCGAGATTGTTCTCCACGATCGCACCGGTCGGCGAATCGTCGAAGTCGACAAAGCGCTCGAGTTGGCGTCGGATTCGCTCGGTCCAGTCCCGCACAGTGTCGGCGCTGTTGAGTACCCGCTCGCCGCTGTCGCGGGGATCGCCGATCATGCCGGTGGCCCCGCCGACCAGCACGATGGGCCGGTGTCCGGCCTGCTGAAACCGGCGCAGCGTCAGCAGCGGCACCAGGTGACCGGCATGCAGACTGGGAGCGGTGGGGTCGAATCCCGCATAGAGCGTGAGCGGTCCACGCGCCGCCTCGTCCGCCAGCGCGTCCAGATCGGTGCACTGCGCGATCAGCCCGCGCCAACGCAGCTCGTCGACGATGGTGCCGCCCATGACTGACATCTTTGCGGATCAGTCGCTGGCACCCGGCGCCGGTGCCCGGGAACTGCGACGGTAGGCGGAGACCTCCGCCCGGCCCGGCAGCCAGAGTCGCCACCGACGGTCGGCGGCCGCACTGATGCCGACCCGAGGGCCGGCGACCGCGGCAACCGGGTCGTTGAGCGTCAGTTGCACCGGACTTTCCGGAGCGAACAGGTCAACCCCGTTGTCGTCGAGGGTGATTCCCAACGCCGAGCACAGATTCCCCGGTCCGCGCGCCAGTGCGGCGCCGCTGGCCGGCTCGCCACGCCGGGAGCGTGCGACCTCAACCCCGGTCACGATCGCCGCGGCCCGCAACAGCACCGCCGCCGCTGTCCCGTCGGGGCCGCACACGACATTGGCACACACGTGGATGCCGTGGCTGCGGTAGGTGTAGAGCCGCCCGGGTGGCCCGAACATCACCGCGTTGCGGACGCTGCGGCCACGATAGGAGTGCGCCGCGGCATCCGGCCAGGGACCGTCGGGCACACCCCCGTAGGCCTCCACCTCGACGATCGTGGCGCTGACACCGCGTCCGGTCAGGGTGGCACCGAGTACCCGGCGCGCCGCCGCCACCGGGTCGACGACGAGTTCCTCAGCGCTCACCGGACAGATTGTGCCCGCCGCTGTTGACAACCGGCCAGCACCGGCACAGATTCAGTGGGTGGTGGCTTCATCAGGCGATGAATTTTGCGTGCACCGCCTTGAGCCGGCCGTCGCCATCGACAATCTCCGGGTCATCCGTGGCAAGCGCCCGGCGCTGTCGGACTTCTCGGTGCGCATCGCGCGTGGGACGATCACCGGCCTGCTCGGCCCATCCGGCTCGGGCAAGACCACACTGATGCGCTGCATCGTCGGCACCCAGGTCGTCGCCGCAGGTTCGGTGGGCGTGCTGGGCCAACCGGCCGGCTCGCCCGGGCTGCGCCATTGCGGGTGATCGACAACGTCCGCTACTTCGCCGAACTCTGCGCTGTCGGCCGTCACGCCGCCGACGAGGTCATCGACGCAGTGGATTTGCGCGACTGCCGCACCGCCCGCTGCGCCGATCTGCTGCTCCTGCGCGAAGGACGACTCCTGGCCCACACCACGCCCCGCCGTCTACGGGAGGAAACCGGATGCACGTCACTGGAGGAAGCGTTTCTGTCCATCATCCGGCGCACCACCACCGCGCCCGCGGCCGGCTGACGCTGAAGAACTACACCGCCACCACAACGCGGATCCTGCGCCAGCTGGCCGCCGATCGCCGCAGCATCGCGATGATCCTGGCCGTGCCCGTCCTGATCATCACACTGATGTATTTCATGTTCGAGCAGGTCCCGCACCGCCCTGGTGCCCCGACCGGGTTCAACACAGCCTGCCTGGTCCTGCTGGGCCTGTTCCCGTTGTTCGTGATGTTCGTGATCACGGCGATCACCATGCAGCGCGAACGGTCGTCGGGAACGCTGGAGCGGATCTTGACCACTCCGCTGCGCCGACTTGATCTGCTCGCCGCATACGGGACCGCGTTTTCGATGGCGGCGGCGGCGCAGGCCACGCTGGCCTGCGTTGTGGCGTTTTGGCTGCTCGGATTCGACACCGCGGGCAGCCCGGTGGCGGTGTTCGCGATCGCGATCATCAACGCCGTCCTGGGTGTCGGGCTCGGCCTGCTGTGCAGTGCGTTCGCCCGCACCGAGTTTCAGGCCGTGCAGTTCATCCCGATGGTGATGGCGCCGCAGCTGCTGCTGGCCGGCATCATCGTCCCGCGGGCTCTGATGCCGACCTGGCTGGAGTGGATCAGCAATGCCCTGCCTGCCAGCTACGCCTTGGAGGCGCTCCAGCAGGTGGGCGCCCATTCCGAACTGACCTACATCGCCGTCCGCGACATCGTGGTCGTCGTGAGTTTTGCGATCACGGCGCTGGGTCTGGCCGCCGCGACACTGCGGCGACGGACGCCCTAGGCCGTGACCACCGGCGTCGAAGGCAAACGTCCGGGCCGACCGGTCGGCAATTCCGGCGCCCGCGAGCGTATCTTGACCGGCGCTCGAGCATTGTTTGTGCGCAAAGGTTTCGACAAGACCTCGGTGCGGGCAGTCGCCGCGGCCGCCGGCGTGGATGCGGCGCTGGTGCACCACTACTTCGGCACCAAGGAGCAGCTGTTCGCGGCCGCGATCCACATTCCCATCGACTGGGTCGTCGAGGCCCTGCGGGAGACCCCGGTCGAAGAACTCGGCTACGCGCTGCCGTCGCTGCTGTTGCCGCTGTGGGACTCCGAAATCGGCGCGGGTTTCATCGCCGAGCTTCGGTCGTTGCTGGCCGGCGTGGACGTGAGCCTGTTCCGGTCATTGCTGCGAGAGATTGTCGCCGTCGAGGTCGGATCCCGCGTCGACGATCCCCCGGGCAGCGGAGTCGTCCGCGTCCAGTTCGTCGCCTCCGAGTTGGTGGGCATGGCGATGGCCCGCTATATCCTGGAGCTGGAGCCGTTCAAGTCGCTGCCGCCCGAGCGCATCGCGCGGACCGTCGCGCCGAACCTGCAGCGCTACCTCACCGGGGATCTTCCGGGTCTGCTTGCGCCATGAGCCGGGTGTGCTCGTCGTCGTCGACGTCACGGGCCTCGTCGACAAGCAGCACCGGGATGCCGTCATCGATCCGGTAGGCGCGCCGCAGCCGCGGGTTGTAGAGCACGTCCCCGATCAGCAGCAACGGCCCCCGGTCGGCCGGGCAGACCAAGATGTCCAGCAGGGTGTCGTCGATCATGGCTGCGCGCCGAGCATCTCGGTGCGAATCGCCGCGGTCAGACGCTTGAACTGGTTGCCCGCGGGATCGAAGTACCAGCTGTGGCGCCCCGGTTTGGGGAACCCGGCCGACCGCAACGCGCTGACTGTGGGACGGTAGGTCGGACTCAGCGTCATCCGGGGAACCACGTGCACGATGTCGGGTCCCAGCCCGACCGGCAGGTCACCCAGCGCCTCGGTCAGGTCCGCCGCCGTGATCGTCGCGCCGGGTCGCAGCGTGATCGCCGACACCGCAGCCTGGTGCTCTCCGGCCGCAATTCCGTAGGTCACCGCGAGGTCGACGGCGGCGATGTGCCCGAGGGCGTCTGTGATCGGCTCGGGATAGGCGATGCCGCGCGCGGTGCGGATCACCGAGCCGCGCCCGCCCGCCAGCCAGTAGTCGCCGTCGGCGTCGCGGTAGAACAGATACTCGGTGGATATCCAGGTGTCGGCGGGCGCGAAGACACCGCGTTTGACCGCCGCGGTCGGATCGATCGGCCCCCGCGGTTGCGCCAACAGCACGCCCACCGTGCCGGTGGGAGCGACCTCGACGAATCCCCGGTCGTTTTCCAGGATCAGGTCGTTGTCGGCGTCGTAGGCCCCCAATTCGACATGCCCGGCGCCCGGCAGCGGCCGACCCTTGCTGCCGATCTTCGCGGCGGACACATTGGCCAGCACGGCCTGCCCGTCAGTGGTGGCGAAGAATTCGACCACCCGTGCGGGGGCGAACGCCTCGACAACACGCTTCCAGAGCCCGGTGGGCATGCCGGAGCCGATGAACAGCCGTACCGGGTGGTTGCCGTGCAGCACGAAGTGCGGATCGTCGATCACGTCGCGGAGCATGGCCCAGGTGTAGGAAACCACAGTGACGCCGTACTGACGCACCTCGGCGACGAAGCGGTCCGGGCGCAGCCCCCGCGACAGCGCGATGCGGGTGCCGCCGACCACCGCGCCGCCCAGGCTGACCAACAGCCCGGACTCGTGGTGCAGTGGCGTCAGGCAGTACACGGTGTCGCCCCGGCCGAGCGCTGCGGTGGACGCGGTTCCGAATGCCGACAACGCCCAGCGGTAATTCGTGATCTGCTTGGCGACCAGCTCCCCGCCGGCCGTGGCAAAAGCGACGAACGCAAGATCGCTGGCAAACCCGGGATTGGGCCGATACCAGCCCGGCAGCTCGACCGCGTCGGGGTCGATTTGTTCCATGTCGATCACGCCGGCGTCCTGCGGCAGATGAAGATCGCGGGACTCGCCGCCGCCGAGCACCAGGATCTGGCCGGGTAATTGGCGCGCAGTGTCCAGGTTGGGCGGATCAGTGATGATCTCGGACACTTTACCGATCCGCACCGCCGCAGCCAGGTCGACGTCGGGACGCAGCAATACCGCGACCGCGCCCAACCGGGACAGCGCGGCGATGGCGACCAACGCACTGGGTCGGGTCTCCATCAGCACTCCGACGTGGTCGCCCTGGCGCACTCCGACGTCGATCAGGCCCCGGACGACGTTGTCGATTCGGCGGTTCACCGCCTCATAGGTGTGCACCCGCCCATCGAAGAGCAAGAACTCGCCTCGCGGTGCGTCGTGAGCCTGCTCTGCGATGATCCTGCCCAGCGAAATCCTGGTGTGGTCGTTGATCTGCCCCAGCCGGGCCAATCGCGGCAATGTCCGCACGGTTTCGGTCGCCAGCGTGCGCATCGATTTGTTGGCCGCCACGACCGCGTCGGCCGCACCGCGAGCGATCGCCAGCGCCACTTCGGACGCTTCCCCGATACCGTGCGCAACCCGCGAACTGATCGCCACACCGCTGTCGGCGTGTTCGGTCGGCTGGTCGGCCATCGGCACGATTGCGTCCGGTTTGGCGGCCAGCCCGGAGATCCACCGGACCCACGCGGCGACAGTAGGCCAGGTTTGCTGCGCCGCTTTGGATCCGACCACCAGCCCGAAATGGCCCGCCCGCAGCGTGTACTCGTAGACCTCGGCATTGGGTGCCGCGCGCCGAATGCCCCGCACCGCGGGCGGCTGCCCGATGTCGTCGACCTCGCCGACGAAAGCCAGCACCGGGCAGGTGATATCGGTCAGCGTTACCAACTGCCCGTTGATCGAAAAACCGCCGGTCATCATCCGGTTGTGCGCGATGAACTGCTTCAGCAACTCCGAGACCGCCGGCCCCGACCAGGCGATCCAGCCCTCCGACGCCAAGAATCTGCGCTGCGGCTCACGCGGCAACAGCGCCTCGCGATCATGCAGCTGCCGGACGAAATCGGCTCGTGCCTTAGCTGTCTTCAGCGGATCGAGTAGTTGAAAACCTGTGCGCGCCAACCAGCTTGGTATATCGAGTCGGTTGAAAACATGATCGGCCATGAAATTGGCCGCGACCGCAGCGAGATTGGGCGGGATACCCAGCGGCAGTGCGGCCAGGGTGTCCACCGGGGAACCGAACGTGACGATGCTGGCAATGCTTTTCGACCGCCGATAGGCCGCGGCCTGATAGCAGAACATCCCGCCCTGCGAGTAGCCGGCCAGATGCACGTCGTGCCCGCTGACTTCGGTCGTCGTGTCGACGGCGTTGCTCAGTGCGACGATATGGTCGGCCAGGTTGCGGCGCATGCCGCCCTCGACCTTGTCCGGCGAGCCGAAGTCGATGACCCACGGATCGAGCCCCGCAGCGTGCAGAATACCCACTGCACCCTCGGCCCGCGTGACGTCCCACATGTTCGCCGACATCATCATCGGATGCACCAGCAGCACCGGCGGACCCGCCGACGGTTGCCCCGGCCGGGTATCCGGCGGAAAATACCGGCGCAGCTTGTACATGGGCACGCTCTCGACGATCTGAAAAGGCGACGGAACCATCCCGGTCTCCAGGCCGCCCAACCGCAGCACCTCGAAGCCGTTCTGCGCCGTCGCCATCAGGCGCTCGACCGGTCGCGTGACCGCAGAAAGATGTAAATCCACCTTGCTCCCCTGAGTGACCAGCACATTCTGGCACATCACCGTGGCCGCATCCGCCGCTTTGGCCACCGTCGCGGCGCGGCGCTAATTTGAGGCCGTGCGGCACTTGCTCGGCGCCGAGGCCATCCACCTGGAATACCCGACCCGGGTCGTGTTCGAGTCGGTGAGCCTCGGAGTCGGTGACGGTGACCGGATCGGCATCGTCGGGCGAAACGGGGACGGCAAATCCAGTTTACTGGGTTTGCTCACCGGCGAGATCTCCCCGGATTCCGGCCGGGTCACCCGGCGGGGCGGAGTGCGGGTCGGCGTGCTGAGCCAGGCGGACACGCTTGAGTGCGACCGCGCCGTCGGCGCGACGCTGGTGGGCGATCGCCCTGAACACGAGTGGGCCGGCGACGCGCGCATCCGCGCCGTCGTCGACGGGCTGGTGGCCGATATCGCCTGGGATGTGCCGATATCCGCGTTATCCGGCGGCCAGCGGCGACGCGTGCAGCTGGCCGCACTGTTGATCGGCGAGTGGGACGTGATCGCCCTCGACGAGCCCACCAACCACCTCGACGTCGCGGGCATCACCTGGCTTGCCCGACATCTGCGGCAGCGCTGGGCCCCGACCGCGGGCGGGCTGCTGGTGGTGACCCACGACCGCTGGTTTCTCGACGAGGTGGTCACCACGACGTGGGAGGTGCACGACGCCACCGTGGAGCCGTTCGACGGCGGCTACGCCGCCTACGTGTTGCAGCGCGTCGAGCGCGACCGGCGGGCCGCCGCAGCCGAGGCCAAGCGGCAAAACCTGCTGCGCAAGGAGCTGGCCTGGTTGCGCCGCGGTCCGCCGGCCCGCACGTCGAAACCGAAGTTTCGCATCGAGGCGGCCAACCAGCTGATCGGGGACGTGCCGCCGCTGCGCAACTCCGTCGAGTTGGCGAAGCTGGCGACCGCGCGACTGGGCAGGGACGTTATCGAGCTGGTGGATGTGTCGGTGTCGTTCGACGGCAACCCGGTGTTGCGGGAGGTCCACTGGCGCATCGGCCCCGGGGACCGCGCCGGAATCGTCGGCGCCAACGGCGCCGGCAAGTCCACGTTGCTGGGTCTGATCGCCGGCACCATCGCACCGGATACCGGAAAAGTGAAACGGGGTAAGACCGTTCAGTTGGCGATGTTGGACCAGACCGGGCTGGCGCCGCTGGCCGGTGCCCGGGTCGCCGAGGTCGTGGCCGGATTACCCAGCGGATATCGCGTCGACGGCCGCGACGTGACGCCGGCGCAGCTGCTGGAACGGCTGGGGTTCGCCCGTGAGCAGTTCGCCGCGCGGGTCGGTGAGCTCTCCGGGGGTCAGCGGCGGCGGCTGCAGCTGATGCTGACGTTGCTGAGCGAGCCGAACGTGTTGCTGCTCGACGAACCGACCAACGATGTGGACATCGACATGCTGGCCGCCACCGAGGACCTGCTCGACTCCTGGCCGGGCACCCTGATCGTCGTGTCGCACGACCGGTATCTGCTTGAGCGGGTCACCGACCAGCAGTATGCGATCCTGGACGGCCGGCTGCGTCATCTGCCCGGCGGTGTCGACGAATACCTGCGCTTGTCCGCGGCCCCGAGGTCCGCGGGGATGACCCCGGTCAAAGCGAAATCCTCGCGTGGCGCCGTACTCCGCAGCGCGCAGAAAGAGATCGCCGCTATCGACCGACACCTGGCACGGCTGGCGCAGCGGATCGCGGCCAAGCACGGCGAGATCGCCGAACACGACCAATCCGACCACGTGGGGCTGACCCGGCTGACGCACGAATTGCGCGCTCTCGAGGGCCAGGTGACCGCCATGGAAGCCCGCTGGCTCGAACTCGCCGAGCAGATCGAGTAACTGGACTTTTCAGTGCTTTTCAGTGGCGCAGTTGTCGCCGCAGCCGGTCGACGGTTTCCCGAACCGCGTCCAGCTGCCCGGCGACCCGGATCGGCGCGGTGCCGCCCCGCGCGGCGCGCGACGACACGGAGCCCTCAATCGTCAGCACGTCGCGGACCTGTGGCGTCAATTCGGGACTGATGGCTGCCAGCTCTTCGTCGGTCAGCTCGTCCAGCCCGACGCCACGCTGTTCGGCGGCCCGTACTGCCGCACCCGCGATCTCGTGGGCAATCCGGAACGGAACACCTTGACGCACCAGCCATTCGGCGATGTCGGTGGCTAGCGTGTAGCCGGCCGGGGCGAGGGCCGTCATCCGCTCGACATCGAACGTCAGGCTGCCCACCAGTCCGGCCATCGCCGGCAGCAGCAGCTCCAGCTGTGCCACCGAGTCGAACACCGGCTCCTTGTCCTCCTGCAGGTCCCGGTTGTAGGCCAGCGGCTGCGCCTTCAACGTCGCCAGCAGCCCGGCTAGGTTGCCGATCAACCGGCCGGATTTGCCCCGGGCCAGCTCGGCGATGTCGGGATTCTTCTTCTGCGGCATGATCGAGCTGCCGGTCGACCACGAGTCGTGCAGGGTGACGTAACCGAATTCGGTCGAACTCCAGATGATGATGTCCTCGGCGAGCCGCGAGAGGTCCACCGCGATCATCGCGAACACGAAAGCCGCTTCTGCAGCGAAATCCCGCGCGGCAGTGGCATCGATAGAGTTGTCGGCGGCGCGCGCGAAACCCAGCTCTTGGGCAACCGTGTCCGGATCAAGACCCAGCGAGGAGCCGGCCAGCGCCCCGGACCCGTAGGGCGACACCGCAGTGCGGGTGTCGAGGTCGGCGATGCGGTCGACGTCCCGCAGCAGCGGGTGGGCATGAGCGAGCAGATGATGCGCCAGCAGGACCGGTTGGGCGGACTGCAGGTGCGTCTTGCCGGGCATGATCACGCCGGGATGAGCGGCGGCCTGAGCGGTCAGTGCGTCGACGAGATCGAGCACCGCCGCGGCGACCCGCCGCGCGGCATCGCGCAGCCACATCCGAAACAGTGTGGCCACCTGGTCATTTCGGGATCGGCCGGCGCGCAGGCGGCCGCCCAGGTCGGGTCCGACCCGGTCGATCAGCCCGCGCTCGAGCGCGGCGTGCACATCCTCGTCGCTGGGCAGCGGGCCGAAACTGCCGTCGGCCACGTCGCGGGCGAGGCTGTCCAGCCCGGCCAACAGGCCGTCGCGCTGCTCGTCGGTGAGCAGCCCCGCCCGGAACAGCACCCGGGTGTGCGCGCGCGACGCGAGGATGTCGTAGGGCGCCAGTGCCCAGTCGAAGTGAGTGGATCTGCTCAGCGCGAGCAGCGCCGCGGCCGGGCCGTCGACGAATCGCCCGCCCCACAGGGACCCCTCGTTGGTGCTCATGTTTCGTCAGGGGCCAGGTCCCGGCGCGCTGCGATCTTCGAGGACAGGCCGTGCACGTACACGAAGCCCTTCGCGCTGGACTGGTCGAAGCTGTCGCCCTCGTCGTAGGTCGCCAGGCTGAAGTCATACAGCGACTCGGGGCTGCGCCGACCGTTGACGGCGATGTGGCCGCCGTGCAACACCATGCGGATTTCCCCGGTGACATGCTGCTGGGTGGTGGCGACGAAGCTGTCCAGCGCCGCTTTCAGCGGGGAGTACCACAACCCGTCGTAGACCAGCTCGGCCCAGCGCTGGTCGGTCAGCCGCTTGAACCGGCCCACCTCGCGTTCCAATGTGACGTGCTCGAGTTCGGTGTGCGCGGTGATCAGCACCATCGCCCCCGGCGCTTCGTAGATTTCCCGGCTCTTGATGCCTACCAGCCGGTCTTCGACGACGTCGAGTCGGCCGACTCCCTGCGCGCCGGCCCGCTCGTTGAGTTCCGTGATCGCCTCCAGCACCGACACCGGCCTGCCGTCGATGGATACCGGCACACCCCGCGCGAAGCCGACGATCACCTCGTCGGGAGTGTGCCAGTTGACGGTGGGGTCCTCGGTGTAGGCGTAGACGTCTTTGGTCGGCGCATTCCAGAGGTGTTCCAGGAAACCGGTTTCCACCGCGCGGCCCCACACGTTCTGGTCGATCGAGAACGGCGACCGCTTGGTCACGTTGATCGGGATCGCGTTCTCCTCGGCGAACGCGATCGCCTTCTCCCGTGTCCATGCGTAGTCGCGTACCGGTGCCAGGACCTCCAGATCCGGTGCCAGCGAGGCGAATCCGACCTCAAAGCGAACTTGGTCGTTGCCCTTTCCGGTACATCCGTGCGCGACAATGCTGCCGCCGTGTTCGCGCGCAGCGGCGACCAGGTGCTTGACGATCAACGGTCGGCTCAGCGCCGACACCAACGGATACCGGTCCATGTAGAGCGCATTGGACCAGATGGCCGGCAGACAGTAGCCCTCGGCGAACTCGTCGCGGGCATCGACCACGATCGACTCGACGGCGCCGCAGTCCAGTGCGCGCTGGCGGACCACCTCCATGTCCTCGCCGCCCTGGCCGAGGTCGACAGCGACCGCGACGACCTCGCGACCGGTCTCCTTGCCGATCCAGCTGATCGCTACCGAGGTGTCCAGACCACCGGAATAAGCCAAAATGACGCGCTCGGACATGAACCGATCTCCTCGAGGTTTACTTCAACTTTTCCAATGCAGCGGCCAGCTCGGCGCCGGTCATGGGCTCGCGTGCCGCCACAAAGATGGTGTCGTCGCCGGCGATGGTGCCGACGACGTACGGTAGCGCTGCCCGGTCGATCGCGCTGGCCAGGTAGTCGGCCGCGCCCGGCGGGGTGCGCAGCACCGCGAGGTTCCCGGTGGCGTCGGTGGCCACCAGCAGCTCACCCAGCAGCCGTGACAGCCTCCCGGTGCCGCCGGACACCCCACGCACCGGGTGACCGTCTTCGGGTACGACGTAGGTTCCGACGCCGCCGTCGACGCCGCGCAGCTTCACCGCGCCGATTTCTTCGAGGTCGCGCGACAGCGTGGCCTGGGTGACCTCGATACCCTCGGCGGCCAGCAGCCCGGCCAGCTCGCTTTGACTGTGCACCTGCACCGACGACAGGATCGCCGCGATCCGGGCCTGCCGGGCGGTGCGCGTGACGTCCGGGGCCGTCTTCGGCCCGCTGCGGGTCACCGCGCCGCTCCTGCTGGTCGACTGACTCGGCAGTGTCGGCGCCGTGACGTCATCGGGATCGCTCCAGCAGCCACACCAGCAGCGCCTTCTGGGCGTGCAGCCGGTTCTCGGCCTCGTCCCACACCGCGCTCTGCGGCCCGTCGATGACCTCGTCGGTGATCTCCTCACCACGGTGCGCGGGCAGGCAATGCAGCACCACGGCTTCGGCGTCGGCCCGGGCAAGCAGCCCGGCATTGAGCTGGTAGGGCCGAAACGGCGCCACCCGGTCCAGCCCGTCGGCCTCCTGGCCCATCGAGGTCCAGGTGTCGGTGACCAGCACGTCCGCGCCGGTCGCCGCCTCCTCGGCGTCGACGGTCACCTGCACCGACGCCCCAGTGGCGGCCGCCCGCTGCCGGGCGGCCGCCAGCACCTGCGGGTCGGGGGCGAATTCGCGCGGAGCGGCGATTCGGACGTGCAGCCCGGCGGTGGATCCACCCAGCAGCAGCGAATGCGCCATGTTGTTGGAGCCGTCGCCGAAGTAGGACAGTGTCAGGCCCGCCAGCGACCCTTTGCGCTCGGCGATCGTCTGCAGGTCGGCCAAGACCTGGCAGGGATGGAACGCATCGGAGAGTGCGTTGATCACCGGTACCGTCGCGCTGGCCGCCATCGCCGTCAGTCGGTCCTGGCCGAACGTGCGCCAGACAATCGCCTCGACAAAACGGGAGAGCACTTTCGCGGTGTCGGCGAGGCTTTCGTCGCGGCCCAGCTGGGTGCTGCGGCTGTCCACGACGACGGCGTGCCCGCCCAGTTGGGCGATGCCCATCTCGAACGAGAACCGGGTGCGGGTGGAGTGCTTGTCGAAGATGACCGCGACCCCGCGCGGCCCCTCTAGCGGCCGGCAGCCGCACGGGTCCGTCTTGAGTTGGGCGGCCAGCGCGAGGACTTCGGCCTGTTCGTCCGGGGCGAGATCGTCATCGCGCAGGAAATGCCGGGTCACGGGGTTTCTCCTGCGGCGTCGAGGATGCCGGGCAGCGCAGCGACGAATGCGTCGATCTGGGCTTCGGTGATGATCAGCGGCGGTGCCAATCGCAGGACGTCGGGGACCGCGGCGTTGACCAGGAAACCGGCGGTGCGGGCCGCGCTCTCGGCCCGCCGGGCGACCGGTGCGCTCAGCACCACTCCGCACAGCAGGCCGCGGCCGCGGACGTGGTCGACCAGCGGGTGGTTCAGCGATTCGATGCCGTGACGCAGGGTTTTCCCCAGCGTCGCGGCACGCCGCACCAGGTCCTGGCTGGCCACTGTCCCCAGCACCGCCAGTGCCGCCGCCGCGCAGACCGGGTTGCCACCGAACGTGCTGCCGTGCAGACCGGGCGTCAGCAGCCGCGCGGCCGGCCCGATCGCCAGGCACGCGCCGATCGGCAAGCCGCCGCCCAGCCCCTTCGCCAGGGTCACCACATCGGGGGTGATCCCCTCATGGTGGTAGGCGAAGAACCGGCCGGTACGGCCCACTCCGGTCTGCACCTCGTCGAGCACCAGCAGCGCCCCGTGCCGCGTGGTGATGTCCCGCGCCGCGGCCAGATAGCCGTCCGGCGGGACGACGACGCCGCTCTCCCCCATGATCGGCTCCAGAAACACCGCGGCGGTGTCGTCGCCCACCGCGGCGGCCAGTGCGTCGGGGTCCCCGAACGGCACGTGGCTGACCTCGCCGGGCAGCGGCGCGAACGGGGTCTGTTTGCTCCCCTGACCGGTCAGCGCCAGCGCACCCATCGTCCTTCCGTGGAAGGCTTGCTGTGCCGCGACGAGTTTCGTTCGGCCGGTCAGCCGGGACAGCTTGAACGCCAGCTCGTTGGCCTCGGCGCCGGAGTTGCAGAAAAAGACTCGAGTCTCGCCGTCGGCGCCTGCCAGCGACACCAGAGCCTCCGCCAGGGCGATGCCGGGTTCGGTGGCATAGAGGTTGGAGGTGTGCCCCAACGTCGAGATCTGCCGGGTCACCGCGTCGACGACGGCGGGGTGGCGGTGGCCGAGAACGTTGACGGCGATACCGCCGAGCAGATCCAGGTAAGAGTTGCCGTCCACGTCGGTGACCACCGCGCCGTCGCCGCTGGCCAACGCGATCGGCGGGGTGCCGTAGGTGTTCATCATCACCGCGGACCACCGCTGCTGCAGCGTCTCGGTTCGGGACACAGTCACGCCTTAACCACCTTGGTGCCGGTGCCCGCATCGGTGAAAAGTTCGACCAGAACGCAGTGTTCGACACGCCCGTCGATGATGTGTGCGCTGGGCACCCCGCCGCCGACGGCATGCAGGCAGGCCTCGACCTTGGGGATCATGCCCGCCTGCACCGTCGGGAGCAGTTGCGTCAGCGTGGCGGTGTCGATCTCGCTGACCAGCGAATCAGCGTCCGGCCAGCGGGTGTAGAGCCCTTCGACATCGGTGAGCATCAGCAGCTTTTCGGCTGCCAGCGCTTCGGCCAGCGCCGCGGCGGCGGTGTCGGCGTTGATGTTGTGCACGACACCCTCGGTGTCGGGTGCCAGCGTAGAGACAACCGGGATACGTCCGGCGGCAATCAGGTCGAGCACCGCGGCGGTATTGACGCGGTCGACGTTGCCGACCAGACCGATATCGGTGGTCACCCCGTCGACGGTGACGCTGCGCCGCACCGCGGTGAACAGTTGCGCGTCCTCGCCCGTGATCCCGACCGCGTAGGGACCGTGCGCGTTGATCAGGTTGACCAGCTGCCGGCCCACTTGGCCGAACAGCACCATGCGCGCCACGTCGAGGACTTCCGGTGTGGTGACCCGGAATCCGCCTTTGAAGTCGCCGGGAATGCCGAGCCGCCGCAGCATGGCGCTGATTTGCGGTCCGCCGCCGTGCACGACGACGGGATGGATGCCGCAGTTGCGCAGGAATGCCATGTCCGCGGCGAACGCGTGCCGCAGGGTGTCGTCGGTCATCGCGTGGCCGCCGTACTTGATGACGACGATCTTGCCGTGCAGCTGCTTGAGCCAGGGCAGGGCTTCCGCCAGCACCTGCGCCTTGACCGGCGTGGGAACTTCGGTCACGAGCTGTAGGCCGAATTCTCGTCGACGTAGCCGTGCGACAGGTCGGTGGTGCGGATCGTCGCCCGGCCGCTGCCGAGCCCGAGGCCGACGGTGACGTCGATGTCGGCGCCGGACAGGTCGACCTGGCGGGCGCCCGGCATCCCGGTGCCGTTGGCGAAGACCGCAGCGCCGTTGAACGACACGGTGATCCGGTCGGGGTCGAGCCGGAAGGGGGCCATCCCGACGGCCGCGACCACGCGCCCCCAATTGGGGTCGGAACCGAACAGCGCGGTCTTGACCAGGCTGTCGCGGGCGACGGTCCGGGCGGCGGCCAGCGCGTCGTCTTCGCTGGGGGCCCCGGTCACGGTGACGGTGATCCGCTTGGTGACGCCTTCGGCATCGGCCTGCAACTGGGCGCACAGGTCGTCGCAGACTCGCAGCACCGCCTCGTCGAGATCGGCTTGGCCGGGGGCGATGTCGCTCGCTCCGGAGGCCAGCAGCAACACCGTGTCGTTAGTGGAGCAGCTGCCGTCGATGTCGAGGCGGTCGAACGTGGCCGCGGCGGCCCGTCGCAGCGCCGACGCGAGCGCGCTGGGCTCGGCGACGGCGTCGGTGGTCAGCACGCACAGCATGGTGGCCAGCGACGGCGCCACCATCCCGGCCCCCTTGGCCATGGCCCCGACGGACCAGTTTCCGCAATGGTGCAGCGCGACCTGTTTGGGCACGGTGTCGGTGGTCATGATGGCCCGGGCGGCGTCCGTTCCGCCGGTGAGCCCGCCGGCCATCTCCTGCACGACAGCCGCGACACCGGCGAGCATCTTGTCCATCGGCAGCCGATCGCCGATCAGCCCGGTGGAGCAGACGGCCACCTCGATCGCCCCGGTTTCGGTGCCCCGGGCCGACAAGGCGGCGGCCACGGCCTCGGCGGTGGCGTGCACGTCCTGGAATCCGGCCGGGCCGGTGCAGGCGTTGGCGCCGCCGGAGTTCAGGATCACCGCGCGCAGCCGGCCGGTGGTCAGCGCCTGCCGGGTCCACAACACCGGCGCGGCCTTGACCTGGTTGCGGGTGAACATCCCCGCGGCCGTGCAGTCGGGGCCCTCGTTGAACACCAGCGCGAGGTCCGGGGCACCGGACGCCTTGATGCCCGCGGCAATGCCGGCTGCCCGGAAGCCGGCCGGGGCGGTGACCCCCTGGGTGCGCACCAGCCGCGCCGAGCCGGCGACGTGGTCCGCGCCGGTCACGGTGCCAACCCCAGCACCGAAAGCCCCTCGGTTTCGGGCCAGCCCAGTGCCAGGTTCATCGCCTGCACGGCGGCCCCCCCGCTGCCCTTGACAAGATTGTCGATCGCGGCGATCGCGACGAACGTCGCGGCGTCCTGGTCCACCGCGACGGCGATGTGCGCGGCGTTGCTACCGATCACCGCACCCGTGCGCGGCAACTGGCCCTCGCGGAGCAGGTAGACGAACGGCTCACTGTCATAAGCTTTTTCGTAAGCGGCCCGCAACGCCGAGAGGGGTGAGTCGGTACGTGCGGTGCAGGTGGCCAGGATGCCCCGCGAGGCCGGGATGAGCACCGGGGTGAAC
Organism: Mycobacterium sp.; assembly: GCF_008709575.1. Classification (GTDB taxonomy): domain Bacteria; phylum Actinomycetota; class Actinomycetes; order Mycobacteriales; family Mycobacteriaceae; genus Mycobacterium. Next base: position 65,731 of record NZ_VYIK01000005.1, on the reverse strand, counting down.
GACACGGTGACGTCGTCGCGATCGGTGACGGTCTTGAGCCCTTGCACGATCTCGGGGGTGTGCCGGTGCGCGCCGGCGATGTTGTAGGCCCGCGCAGATCCGATGACCTCCGACCCCAGCAGGTCGGGATCGGCGGCGCGCCCGGCTCCGGAGGTCCCGCTGACCGCGACCACCGTGACGGCGGCGTCGATGAGGTCTTGGGCCATCGCGGGCACCAGCGCCAGCAGCGCGGCGGTGGGATAGCAGCCCGGCACCGCGATGCGGCGCGCATTCCGTAGCCGGTCCCGGGCCCCGGGCAATTCGGGCAGTCCGTACGGCCAGCTGCCGGGGTGCGGGGACCCGTAGAACCGTTGCCATGCGGTCGGATCGGTGAGCCGGAAGTCCGCGCCGCAGTCCACGACCAGCACCTCGGGGCCGAGCTGGTGGGCCAGGGCGGCCGAATGCCCGTGCGGAAGCGCGAGGAAAACCACGTCATGGCCGCGCAGCAGTTCCGGGTCGGTCGGCTCGACGACCCGTTGGGCCAGCGGTGTCAGGTGCGGATGCCAGTCCGACAGCGCGCTGCCGGCGCTGCGTGCCGCGGTCAGTGTGCCGATCCTCAGTCGGCCGTCCGCATAGGCCGGGTGCCCGAGCAGCAACCGTAGGATCTCACCGCCCGCGTAACCGCTGGCGCCGGCCACCGCCACACGCACCGTCCGGGTCATCCCGCTCATTCTGCATGGTTATGCATATGATTGCAAGTTAATACCAAGGTACGGCGTCGTCCGGGCTTCGGCCAGTTCGATTCGGGCTCGGCGCGCGCCCGGGCAATGGCGCACACCGCCACTGCGGGAAAATAACAAGCGCTAAGACATGTCTACTTGATAGGCTACGCTAAATGTCTATGGCAACGACTACGATCAGGGTTCCAGTGCAAACCCGTGACCGGCTAGCCGTCCAGGCCCGTGAACGAGGTATTTCTATCGCTGCCCTGCTGACTGAGCTCGCCGCCCGTGCGGAACGGGAGGAGATCTTCGCTGCCGAACGCGATGCCACCCGCGCCGAGGCGACGCTGCCAGCCGTACGCGACGAGAACCGCGACTGGGACGCCACGGTCGGCGATGGCATTGGCTGAACCGCGGCGCGGCGAACTGTGGCTCGTCGCCCTCGGCGCCGCGCGAGCCGGCGAACCCGGCAAACACCGCCCCGCCGTCGTCGTCTCGACCGAGGAGATACTGGCCGGCGTCGATGATGAACTCATTGTCGTAGTACCGGTGTCGAGTTCACTGCCCGACAGCCCATTGCGGCCACGCATCTCATCCCCCGAAGGCATAGACACCGACAGCGTCGCCGTCTGCCGCGGCGTCCGCGCCGTCGTCCGTAGCCGCCTCCTGGAGCGACTGGGCAGCCTGGCGCCCGACACAATGCACCACGTTGAACGTGGCCTCGCATTGATTCTGGGCATCCAAATACCAACCACCGATGAGCCCCGAGGGGGCCGGTCGCTTTAGCGGCCGGGGGACCGCCGATGACCGTGGCCGATTCTATGCCGCCCCCGACACCGCCGCGCTGGACAAACAGCGCAGGTTTCATCAACGTCGGATGGCCAAATCCAAGCTCATCGCCGCGCGCCAAGGGCGGCGTTTCTGGGAATCACGCCGCTACCAGGCGCACAAGAGCGCGGCCACGGGCTTGGCCGCTAAACAGGCGCGCATCCGCGACGATTTCGCCCACCAGCTCAGCACCCAACTCGTGCGGGGGCACGATTTCATCGGGATCGAGAAACTACCGGTGGAACGCATGACCCGCCGACCCAAACCTGGTCGGGACCACAACAATCCGACCCGGTTTTTGCCTAATGGGGCCGCACGCAAACGAGGACTCAACCGGTCGATGCGCAATGCCGCGCTCGCGCGGCTGGCCAAACACATTCAGTACAAGGCCGAACTGGTCGGTGTCACCGTTGTCGAGGTGCCGGCGGCCTACACCAGTCAGCGTTGCCATCAGTGCGGGCACACAGCACGGGAGAACCGCGAAAGCCAAGCGGTATTCCGGTGCCAATCACACAGTTGTGGCTGGACCGGCAACGCTGACACCAACGCCGCCATCAACATACGTGAGGAAGCCCTCACGCGCTGGGTGGCGCAGCAATCCGAACAACTGGCTGGGACATCCGGTGAAAAACCGGGCGGCGAAGCCGTCAGCCAGGCGGGGAGCAAGAATAAGACCGACCCCCACACACGGGTCCGGCCCCTGGGCCGGCGGCATCTGCGATGAACCGCGAACCACCCAACGCCGCCTAACGGCCAAGGGAATCCACCGCTTTCCAAGCGGTGGAGGATGTCAAGCCGCTTCGATGAGCAGCCGGCGAGCCTGTTGCCGGTCTTGGTGGCCCCGCCCCGGGAGCGCGAGCACGCCGAGGAGTGCTCATCGGACACCGAGTCCGGATAGCCGTCGATCTCAACCGTCAATCCGAACGCGGTCGACGTGGAAATGCCCCGCACACAGGCGATGTTGCCACGGCACTGGACGCGAGCGAGGCGGCCAGCCGGCACCTGAGTGCCCTTCCCACCGCAGCACGCACAATGAAAACCCACTTCAGCCACATCCCCACCAAACTCGGCCTGATCTCGCGCGTCCAACTCGCCCACGAGCACAATTGATCGCGCGCGGTCAGGCGCGCAGCACCGCGCCGACGCGCTCGGTGGCGCAGCGCACCGCCTCGTCGCGAGCCGCACTGGCCTCGTCCTCGGTCAGCGTCCGATCCGGCGCGCGGAACCGCAGCGCAAACGTCAGCGACTTCCGGTCGTTCCCGATCTGCGGGCCGGTGTAGACGTCGAACAACCGGATGTCCTCCAGCAGCTCGCCCGCGCCGTCGCGCAGCGCGTCCAGGACGGCTTGAGCGGCTACATCGGCGCCCACCACCAAGCTGACGTCCTGGAATACCGCCGGGAACGGCGACACCCGGGGCGCCGGGAACGACTCGACGACCGGCATCGCGTCGAGATCCAACTCAAGGGCGCAGGTGCCGCTGGGCAACCCGCAGCGCTCGATCACCGCCGGATGCAACTGGCCGGCGTAACCGATGACTTTCCCTTCCCGGGGGTCACCGACGAGCACCTCGGCGCACCGCCCGGGATGCCACGGCAAGTACGTCGCCGCCCGCAACGCGACGTCGATTCCGCTGGCCCGGGCGATGATCCGGACTGCTTCGAACGCGTCGGCGGCCGCTACCGGGCGACCAGCGCCCCACGGGCCGGGCAGCTCCCGCAGGCCGGCCAGCACCGCGGCGACGTGCTGAGGTTGCCGGGGTAGCGACTCGTCGAGCAGGGCGATCTCGGCGTCGGTGGGGCGACGGTGCACCGGGATCGGCTCGACGCCACGGTTGTGCCCGCCCGGCTGCACCACGTGCGCGATGGCATAGAGCGCGACATCGGCAATGCCGCGAGAGACATTGCGCCCCAGCGCTTCCAATAGCCCAGGTAGCAGGGTGGTAGCCAGATGCGACCGATCGGCCTCCAGCGGATTGAGTACCTGGGTGGTGGCCCGCCGCGGGTCGTCGGCGGGCAGGCCCCAGGCGTCGAAGACGGCGGCCGACAGGAACGGTGACGGGAGGATCTCGACATAGCCGGACAGGGCCAGCGCCGTGCCGATTGACCGGCGACGCCGCTGCGTCGCGGTGAGTCCGCGGCCGGCCGGTGCCGACGGCAGCACCGACGGGATCACCTCCAGGCCTTCCAGCCGCAGCACCTCCTCGACCAGGTCGGCGGGTTGGACCAGGTCGGGACGCCAACTCGGCGGGGTCACCGCCAGCATGTCGCCGTCGGTGGCCACCACCGCCCCGATCTGGGTCAGCCGTCGCACAGTCGTGCCGGCGCGATAGCGCACCCCGGCGACGCGGTCCGGCAGGTCCGCGGGGATCCGGATCGGCGACCCGGCCCACGAGTCGGCCGCCGGGTCGCCGCGCCAGTCGGTCAGCGCCGGGGAGACCACGCCGCCGGCAATCTCGGCAAGCAGCACCGCGCACCGGTCCAGCGCCGCCACCGAGATGGCCGGGTCGACCGCGCGCTCATAGCGGCGGGCGGCTTCGCTGGGCAAACGCAGCCGCCGCTGGGTGCGCGAGACCGCCGCCGGATCCCAGACCGCGGCCTCCAGCAGCACGTCGGTGGTGTCGTCGCGCATCTCGGTGGTGCCCGAACCCATCACTCCGCCGATCGCCGCGGTCGCGACGTCGTCGGCGATCAGGACATCGGTGGGTTCCAGCTGCCGCTCGACCGCGTCGAGGGTGACCACGGTCTCGCCGGGCCGGGCAAACCGCACCTGCAGGCCTCCGGTGATGCGCTTGAGATCGTGCGCGTGCAGCGGATGACCCAGTTCGAGCATGACGTAGTTCGTCGCATCGACGGCCGGTGATATCGCCCGAATACCTGAGAGCAGCAGCCGTCGCTGCAGCCACCACGGCGACACCGCGCCCGGATCGATTCCGGTGACAGAGCGCAACGCGAACCGGCGCACGCCGGTGCCGGGTTGGACGCTCAGCGGCCAGGCCGGACCCTGCGCGGGCAATGGCGGCACCGCAGCGCTGGAGGCCGGATCGGCGAAGTCGAGGTCGTAAGCGCAGGCGATCTCGCGGGCAAGACCGCGCAGCGACAGACAGTAACCCCGATCCGGGGTGATGGCCAGGTGAAACACCACGTCGTCTAAACCAACCACGTCGACCCCGTCGGCCCCCGGTTCGGCCGTGCCGGGAGGCAACACGAGAATGCCGGAATGGTCTGCGGCCAAGCCTAGTTCGGCCGCCGAACAGATCATCCCGTTCGAGATGCGACCGTAGGTCTGGCGTGCGGCGATCGCGAAGCCGCCGGGAAGAACGCTGCCCGGCAGTGCCACCACGACCAGATCACCGATAACGAAATTCGTCGCTCCACAGATGATCTCGCGCAGCTCAGGTTCGCCGACATCGACCAGGCAGGCGCGGATCGGCTTGTTGAACCCGGTGAGCTCTTCGATGTCGGCTACCCGCCCGATCACCAGCGGGCCGCTGACCGGGCCGAGCCGGATCACCTCCTCGACCTCGTGGCCGATGCGCAGCAGTGTCTGCTCGAGCTCGTCGGGGCTGACATCCCAACCGGGCGCGTTCCCGGCAGCGCCGGTCACGACCTCCCGCAACCAGCTGTACGGGACGCGCATCAGGCTCCCACCCCGAACGGCAGCGAGAAGCGCACGTCGCCTTCGACCATGTCGCGCATGTCGGGGATGCCGTTGCGAAACTGCAGCGTGCGTTCCAATCCCATGCCGAAGGCGAAACCCGAATAGCGGTCCGGGTCGATGCCGGCGCTGCGCAGAACGTTGGGGTTCACCATGCCACACCCGCCCCATTCCACCCAGCCGGCACCGCCCTTCTTGTTGGCAAACCAGACGTCGACCTCGGCCGAGGGTTCGGTGAAGGGAAAGAAGTGCGGCCGGATCCTGATCTGGGCGGACGGCCCGAACTGGGCCCGGGCGAACGCGTCCAGCGTGCCCCGAAGATGGGCCATCGACAAACCCTGATCCACCGCCAGGCCCTCGACCTGGTGGAACACCGGCGTGTGGGTGGCGTCGAGCTGGTCGGTGCGGAAGGTGCGGCCGATCGAGATGATGTAGACCGGCAGCTCGCGCTGCAGCAGGGCGCGCACCTGCACCGGCGACGTGTGGGTGCGCAGCAGCTGCCGGGAACCCTCCGGCGCGATGTAGAACGAGTCTTGCTCGCTGCGCGCGGGGTGATCGGGGGGAAAGTTCAGCGCGTCGAAGTTGAACTGCTCGGTCTCGACTTCGGGCCCCTCGGCGAGTTCCCAGCCCATCGCGATGAAGGTGTCGGCGATGCGGTCGGCCAAGATCGTCACCGGATGCCGGGCCCCGGGGGGCTGCCGGGTCGAAGGCAAGGTGACGTCGATACGTTCGGCGATCAGTACCGCGGCGTCCCGTTCGTTGCGCAGCGTCGCCAGCCGTTCGCCGTAACTGCGCTGGACCTCGCCGCGGGCGGCGTTCACCCGCCGGCCGGCGTCGGCGCGGTCGGCTTTGGGCAAGCCGGCCAACGCCTGGCGGGCCAGCGCCAGCGGTGCGCGATCGCCCAGGTGCTCGGTTTTCGCCTGTGCCAGGGCATCCAGATCGGCCGCGGCGGCAAATGCTTGCCGGGCCGCCTCGGCGGCGGCGGTCAACGCCTCCGGTGACAGGTCGACGGGGTGCTCACCCACGCTGGCGACACGCTCCTTGCTGACGGGATGACTTACGGGATGAGAGGAACCGGGCTGGTCACGAAAAGACTGTGACGCAAGTGCTGATCATAGGTGATCGGCCGATGTCGGCCGCGGACCGGCGCATCCAACCGCGCCGCCCGGCGGTACCGGCTACTGCGTGGCGACCGCGGGCACCGGCCGCGGGCGGCGGGTCATCCGGAGTCCGGCCAGCACGTCGGCGACGATGGCGCCCAGGACACCGACGCCGACACCGGCCAACGCTGACCAGGCGGTATGCGCCAGCACCAGAAATCCGAACGCCGCCCCGACGCCGAGGAGCGTGTAGCGCGTGCGCGTCCACGTCACCGGTCCGGTGAAGCGGTTCGCGACCAGCACCCCCAGCAGCAACGCGATGGCGTGGCCGGCATCGGTGAAATCGGCACTAGCGGCCGCGGCCGCCACGCCGGCCGGCACCCACCAGCCGATCCAGGTCGGCCGCCACCGCGGCGAGATCGCCGCGGTCAGCGCGCCGAGCACCGCGACGGCGCCGTAGCTCATGCCGACGTCGCTGGCTCGCGCGATCGACAGCGGCAGCCAGCCGAGCTTGATGGCCGTGGCAAGACTGCCCGCCACCAGCAGCGTGGCACCGATATGGCCGGTGACGAACACCATGGCCAGCCGCGCCCCGTGCCACAACAGCTCGGCCAGCGCGAGCAGGCAGACCAGGCCGGGCAGCCAGATGTAGATCGGGCCGGTGTCGGTGACAAAGGCGCTGCCCAACAGCGTTCCCAGCTGCCCGTGCGCCAGGTTGTGCACGTTCGTGCTCGCGTTGCGTATGACTTGGGCCTGTGCCTGCGGTCCGAGCATCACGAGGGTGACGCTCACCGCCAGCAGAGTGGCCGCATAGCCGACCGTCAACCGAATCCGGGCCAGTCGCGTCGCGATGTCGGAGATCATCGGTCTCTACTATGCCCGACTAAGCCTGCTATCCGCCATCGACTGGCTGCAGACGGGGGTGTGGTCGCCGCGGAATGAGTCGGGGCCCGGTTCGGGCAGCGCGGCACTTGGAGGAACTGCGGCGCACCCCCGAAATCATAGACAACATACGTTGTCAACATTATCGTGAAGAGGGAGGTTGAGGAGCCGAAAGGTCGCGATGACCACGACAACATCGATGACGTCCGCCGCAGCCGAGGCGGCCACCCATACCGGTCCGCTCGGGCCGGATTCGCTGACCTGGAAGTATTTCGGCGATTTACGCACTGGGATGATGGGCGTGTGGATCGGCGCGATCCAGAACATGTACCCGGAACTGGGCGCCGGAGTCGAGCATCATTCGATCCTGCTGCGCGAACCGCTGCAGCGGGTGGCCCGTTCGGTGTATCCGATCATGGGTGTGGTCTACGACGGCGACCGCGCCGCACAAACCGGCGAGCAGATCAAGAGATACCACCACACGATCAAGGGTGTCGACCGGGCCGGCCGTCGCTACCATGCACTCAACCCGGAGACCTTCTACTGGGCCCACGCCACATTTTTTATGCTGGTGATCAAGGTGGCCGAGTATTTCTGCGGCGGGCTGACCGAGGCCGAGAAACGCCAGCTCTTCGACGAGCATGTGCAGTGGTACCGGATGTACGGGATGAGCATGCGGCCGGTGCCCAAAACCTGGGAAGAGTTTCAGCAGTACTGGGACCACGTGTGCCGTGACGTGCTGGAGATGAACCAGGCCACGCTGGACATCTTCCAGATACGCATTCCTAAGCCGAAGTTCGTGCTGCTGCCCACGCCGCTGTGGGATCAGTTGTTCAAGCCGTTGGCGGTCGGGCAGCGCTGGATCGCGGCCGGGCTTTTCGACCCGCCTGTTCGAGAAAAGGCAGGACTGCGGTGGACTCCCGGCGACGAGGTGTTACTGCGGCTCTTCGGCAAAGCGGTCGAGCTGGCGTTTTTGGCCGTGCCCGACGAGATCCGGCTGCATCCCCGTGCGCTGGCCGCCTACCGCCGCGCGGCGGGCCGGATTCCGGCCGACGCTCCGTTGGTGGAGGCGCCCCGATTCGTGGCGCCGCCGCGGGACCGCCGTGGGCTGCCGATGCACTACTTTCCGCCCCGCAGAACGATCATCGAACGTGCCGGGTCGCTGGTGCACAATACCTTTGCGCTGGCCGGCCTGAGGCCCGCCGGCAGGCGGCCGGGTCACGGCACGGCAGCGTGAGCTATCCCGGCAACCGTCGTTGTGCCCGCGAACTCTGATATAGACAGATGGCTGCGGCCGCAGTGACGTTGAGGCTTTGCGCCCCGCCCGACATCGGGATCTGGACTCGGTGATCGGCCCGCCCGGCCAGCTCCTCGGGTAGTCCGCGGGATTCGGAGCCGAACAGCCACGCCGTGGCACGGCCCAACTCTGCGTCCTCCAGGCACAGCTCGCCATCCACGGTGGCGGCCAGCACCTGCAACCCGACGGCTTGCAGCGCGCCCACCGTCGCCAAGATCTCAGCCACCACCACGACCGGGACGGCGAAGATGCTGCCCGCGGAGGCGCGCACGCATTTGCCGTTGTAGGGGTCGACACTGTCCCCGTCGAATATCACCGCCCCGGCGCCCATCGCGTCGGCGGTGCGAATCAGGGTGCCCGCGTTGCCGGGTTCGCCGATCGTCGCCGCGACCGCGACCAGTCGGGGTGATCCGGCCAGTACCTCGGCCAAACGGGTCGTGGGCAGGTCGCATACTGCCACCAGGCCGGCCGGGGTCACGGTGTCTGACAATGCTTTCGCGGCTTGCTCGGTCACCAGATGCAGCGGTGCGTTCAGCTCGGCGAGCAGAGGGGCGTAGCGGCGCGACGCCGATTCGGTGACGAACAGATCCCGGATCAGTCCGCGCTCGGCTGCAGCTTCCACAAGATGGGCGCCCTCCACCAGAAACCGTCGGGCGCGCCGACGGCCCACCTGCCGATGCAATTTCACCGCCGCGGCCACCCGGGCCGAGCGCTGAGTGAGCACCGCCGCGAGCCTGGACTAGGCGGCCTCTGGGGAGGGTGCGTTGACGTCCTCGGGCAGTGCGGCCTTGGCGGCTTCGACCAAAGCGGTGAACGCTGCGGGATCGGTCACCGCGATGTCGGCGAGGTTTTTACGGTCGACCTCGACACCGGCCATTTTGAGCCCCTGGATCAACCGGTTGTAAGTGATGTCGTGGGCGCGGGCTGCAGCGTTGATCCGGGAGATCCACAGCCGGCGGAATTCGCCCTTGCGCGCTCGCCGGTCGCGGTAGGCATAGTTGAGCGAATGCAGTTGCTGCTCTTTAGCCTTGCGGTAGAGGCGGGAGCGTTGACCGCGATAGCCTCGCGAGGCTTTCAGGATGGTGCGCCGCTTCTTCTGGGCGTTGACCGCCCGCTTCACGCGTGCCATTGGATGTTCCTATCCTCGCTTGTCCTCGTTTGTCCTCGTTTGTCCCCATGGTGCCGGGTTGCGCCTGACCCGGACCCGGCCCGGGGCTTCGGTCACCCGTTCAGCAGTTTCTTGACCCGCTTGGCGTCGTTGGCCGACACCCCGGTGCGCCCCTCCAGCCGACGCGTGCGGGTGCTCGGCTTGTGCTCGAAGAGGTGCCGGCGATTGGCCTGCTCGCGCACCAGCTTGCCGGTTCCGGTGCGCCGGAACCGCTTAGAGGCTCCGCTGTGAGTCTTGGCTTTGGGCATCTGTCCTCAGTTCTGCGGTGTCACTTCGATGATTGGGTCTCGCCGGCGGGCGCGGGCACGGCCGCCGGACTCCCGGCTTGCTGTGCCGCTCTGGCCCGAGTCTTCGCACCGCGGTGCGGCGCCAACACCATGGTCATGTTGCGGCCGTCCTGCTTGGCCGCGGTCTCGATGAATCCGTAGTCGGCGACGTCGGCGCCCAGGCGCTGCAACAGCCGATAGCCCAACTCGGGCCGCGACTGCTCACGTCCGCGGAACATGATTGTCACCTTGACCTTAGATCCCGCCTCCAAAAACCGGATCACGTGACCCTTTTTCGTCTCGTAGTCGTGATCGTCAATCTTGGGGCGCAGCTTTTGTTCCTTGACAACGGTCTGCTGCTGGTGTTTGCGAGACTCCCGCGCTTTCTGCGCCGCCTCGTATTTGAACTTGCCGTAATCCATGATCTTGCAGACCGGTGGCCTGGCGTTCGGTGCAACTTCAACGAGGTCGAGGTCGGCGTCGGCGGCAACGCGGAGGGCGTCTTCGATACGCACGATGCCTACCTGCTCGCCTCCTGGGCCGATCAGCCGGACTTCAGGTACGCGAATGCGCTCGTTGACGCGGGTCTCAGTGCTGATGGGACCTCCCTGATGTCGGTGGCCCGACTCCTTTGCGGACCGCGGCGCGGCCCGTATCGTCGCCGGGCAGGTTTTTCCGGTCGCGACCGGCCGGGTCGGATCCAGCGGTGATACCACGCCATCAGCAAAAAAGCCCTGCATAAGCAGGGCCCTGTGCCGACCGGTCGCAGCCGAAGCCGCCTGCGCGTGCGCAAAACCGGCACCGCACGGTGCCGGTGACCGGACCGTTGAGGCCTGCGGAAAGGTCCCGCGGCCAACGGTGGGAGTGGGACTCCACTTGCTATCCCTGGCTTTCGCCGGGACGGTCGCACCAATGAGTGTAGCAGTGTTGATGCCGCGGCCAATACCCGGCCGATCTTGTCCCCTGCGTGCTCACGGGCAATTCCCCGATTGAGCGAATATCCTCGCCACCTGTGATAGTTACTACCGGCCGGCCGGCGTCCCGGTACTCCTGGCTGCCTGCGGCCGCCGGTTGGACGGTCGGCGTCATCGCGACCCTGTCGCTGGTCGCCAGCGTGTTGCCGCCGGTTCGGTGGGTCATCAAGGTGCCAAGGGAGTTCATCAACGACTACCTGTTCAACTTCCCCGACACCAGCATCGCCTGGTCGTTCGTGCTGGCGTTGCTGGCCGCGGCGCTGACTGCACGCAAACGCATCGCCTGGTGGCTGTTGACCGGCAACTTGCTCATTGCCGCGGTGCTGAATATCGAAGATCTGGTCGCCAGCGATCGCACCTCGATGGACGTCGTCGGCGGAGTCCTGGGGCTGGCGCTGCACACGGCCGCCATCGCGCTGCTGGTCGTGGGCTACCCGCAATTTTGGGCCAAGGTCCGCCGCGGCGCACCCTACAAGGCAGCGGCGGTCCTCATCGCCGGGTGGGTAGTCGGAATCCTGCTGTCCTGGGGGTTGGTCGAGCTGTTCCCGGGGTCGCTGGAACGGCCGGACCGGCTGCCCTACGTGGCAAACCGGGTGGTGGGCTTCGCCGTCTTCGGCCAAAACTTTTTCGCGGGCCGACCCGAGTTCGTCCTCAACGCGGTCTTCGGGCTCTTCGGTGCGCTCGCGCTGACTGCCGCAGCCATCGTACTGTTTCAATCTCAGCGCGCTGAGAACGCGCTGACCGGAGAGGATGAATCGGCCATCCGTGGCTTGCTCGAGCTGTTCGGGAAAAACGACTCGTTGGGCTACTTCGCCACCCGCCGCGACAAATCGGTGATTTTCGCGCCCAGCGGCCGCGCCGCGATCACCTACCGCGTCGAGGTCGGGGTCTGCCTGGCCAGCGGCGACCCGGTCGGCGACCCGAGAGCGTGGCCGGCGGCCATCGACGCGTGGCTGCGGCTGTGCCAGACCTACGGCTGGGCGCCGGGGGTGATGGGCGCCAGCGCGCAAGCGGCCAAAGCATTTCGGGACGCCGGCTTGAACGCTTTGGAGCTGGGCGACGAGGCCATCCTGCACACCGCTGAATTCAAACTCTCGGGCCCCGACATGCGGGCAGTACGTCAGGCGGTCACCCGGGCCCGCCGCGCCGGGCTGACGATACGTATCCGTCGTCACGGCGAAATTGCTGCCGAGGAGATGGAACAACTGATCACGCTTGCCGATGCCTGGCGAGACACCCAAACCGAGCGGGGCTTCTCGATGGCGCTGGGGCGACTCGGTGACCCGGCTGACGCCGACTGCCTGCTGGTCGAGGCCATAGGTCGGGACAATCAGGTGGCGGCGATGCTGTCCCTGGTGCCCTGGGGTCCTAACGGGGTCTCGCTGGATCTGATGCGCCGATCCCCCGACTCACCCAACGGCACCATCGAGCTCATGGTCAGCGAGCTCGCTTTACAAGCGGAAAAGCTTGGGCTGAGCCGTATTTCACTGAACTTTGCCATGTTCCGCTCTGCGTTCGAGCAGGGCGCCCAGCTCGGCGCCGGACCGATCGCCCGGCTGTGGCGCGGGTTGCTGGTGTTCTTCTCGCGCTGGTGGCAACTGGAGACGCTGTACCGCTCGAACATGAAATACCAGCCCGAATGGCTGCCCCGCTACGCCTGCTACGAGGACGCCCGGCTGATTCCACGGGTAGGGGTCGCGTCGGTGATCGCAGAAGGTTTCCTGGTACTGCCGTTCAGCCGCCGCAACAGACACCACACCGGCCATCACTCGGCCGTGCCGCAAGTGCTGATGAACACCGGACTTTTGCACCCCGACGGCACAGCGCCGGACATCTCCGGACTGGAGCAGGCCCGGCTTTCCGAGGGCGACGTCCCCCGTCGGCTTCCCCAACAAATGCGCGTCCGACTCCACAAGCTGCAGACTCTGCAAAACCACGGTGTTGACGCCTATCCGGTAGGAGTCCCGCCCAGTCACACGATCGCGCAGGCGCTGACGGCCAACGACCAGGTGACTCTGTCGGTGTCCGGCCGCGTGCTGCGCATCCGCGACTTCGGCGGTGTGCTGTTTGCTCAGCTGCGCGATTGGTCCGGGGAACTGCAGGTGTTGCTGGACAATGCGGTGCTCGAACACAGCCGTGCCGCAGATTTCAGGCGCGCCATCGATTTGGGTGACCTGATCGAGGTGACCGGTCAGATGGGATTCAGCAAGCGGGGCACCCGATCGCTGATCGTGCACGGCTGGCGGCTCATTGGTAAGTGTCTGCGGCCCTTGCCCGACAAGTGGAAGGGTTTGGCCGATCCTGAGGCCCGGGTGCGCAGTCGTTACGTCGACCTGGCGATCAACGCCGATTCCCGGCAGCTGATCGTCGCCCGCAGCAGCGTGCTGCGCTCGATTCGCGAGACGCTGACCGCCAAGGGTTTCCTCGAAGTCGAGACGCCGATCCTGCAGCAAGTCCACGGCGGTGCCACGGCACGCCCGTTCGTCACCCACATCAACGCCTACGACCTGGACCTGTACCTGCGGATCGCGCCGGAGCTGTACCTCAAACGACTGTGCGTCGGCGGGGTGGAGCGGATATTCGAGCTGGGCCGCGCGTTTCGCAACGAGGGCGTCGACTTCAGCCACAATCCGGAATTCACTCTGCTGGAGGCCTATCAGGCGCACGCCGACTACCTGAGTTGGATCGACGGTTGCCGGGAACTGATTCAGAATGCCGCGCGAGCGGCCAACGGCGCGGCCGTGGTGATGCGTCCCCGAACGTCGAACGGCCTAACCGACACTGACGCCAACCTGGAACCGGTCGACATCTCGGGGCGCTGGCCGGTGAAAACTGTCCACGACGCGGTCTCCGAGGCGCTCGGCGAGCACGTCGACCCCGGAACGGGCCTGGCCACCTTGCGCAAACTGTGCGACGCCGCGCGAATCCCGTACCCGACCCGGTGGGATACCGGCGCGCTGGTGCTGGAGCTCTACGAGCATCTGGTCGAGGCACGCACCGAACAGCCCACCTTCTACATCGACTTCCCGACATCGGTGTCGCCGCTGACCCGGCCGCACCGCAGTAAGCGCGGCGTGGCCGAACGGTGGGACCTGGTGGCCTGGGGTATCGAGTTGGGCACCGCCTACAGCGAGCTGACCGATCCGGTCGAGCAGCGGCGCCGGCTGCAGGAGCAATCGCTGCTGGCCGCCGGCGGGGACCCGGAGGCCATGGAACTCGACGAGGACTTTCTGCAGGCCATGGACTACGCGATGCCGCCCACCGGCGGTCTCGGGATGGGCGTCGACCGGGTGATCATGCTCATCACCGGTCGCAGCATCCGCGAGACGCTGCCCTTCCCGCTGGCCAAACCGCGATAACCGATCGTCGCCCGGGCCGGCAGGTCAGCACACGTCGCCCGCGGCAGTATCCCCCGCCGTCAGGCGCTGACCCGGCGCCGCGGTCCCGGCGGGACGCTGACCGGCATCCCCAGCGCTTCGGCAAGAAATTTGCCGGTGTAACTTTCCGGCACCGCAGCGATATCCTCCGGCGTGCCGACTGCCACCACGGTTCCGCCCTCGGCGCCCCCCTCGGGTCCCATGTCGATGATCCAGTCCGACGTCTTGATCACGTCCAGGTTGTGTTCGATGACGATCACCGTATTACCTTTGTCGACAAGGCCGTTGATCACATCGAGCAGCCTGCGGATATCGTCGAAATGCAAACCGGTGGTGGGTTCGTCGAGGATGTAGACCGTCCGACCGGTGGAGCGCTTCTGCAATTCCGAGGCCAACTTCACCCGCTGTGCCTCGCCGCCGGACAACGTCGGGGCGGGCTGACCCAGCCGGACATAGCCTAAGCCGACATCGACCAGAGTGCGCAGGTAGCGATGAATCCCGGTGATCGGCGCGAAGAACTCCGCGGCCTCCTCGATCGACATGTCCAGCACTGCGGCGATGGTCTTGCCCTTGTAATGCACTTCGAGGGTTTCCCGGTTGTAGCGGGCGCCGTGGCAGACTTCGCAGGGCACGTAGACGTCGGGCAGGAAGTTCATCTCGATCTTGATGGTTCCGTCACCCGAACACGCCTCGCAGCGACCGCCTTTGACGTTGAACGAAAACCGGCCCGGCCGATAACCGCGGACCTTGGCCTCGGTGGTGGCGGCGAACAGCGTCCGGATCTTGTCGAACACCCCGGTGTAGGTGGCGGGGTTGGATCGCGGGGTGCGTCCGATCGGTGACTGGTCAACCCGCACCAGCTTGTCGACGTGATCGAGACCGGTCACCCGGGTGTGTCGGCCCGGGACGTTGCGGGCGCCGTTGAGTTTGTTGGCCAGCACCGCCGCCAAGATGTCGTTGACCAGCGTCGACTTTCCGGATCCGGACACCCCGGTCACCGCGGTGAGCACGCCGAGCGGGAAGGACACGTCGATATCGCGCAGATTGTGCTCGCGCGCGCCGACGACCGTCAGCTGCCGCCGCGTGTCGACCGGGCGCCGGATCGCCGGTACCTGGATGCTTTGCGCACCCGACAGGTAGGCGCCGGTGATCGAGTTCTTGTTGCGCAGCAGCTCCTCGTAGGTTCCGCTGTGCACGATCCGCCCGCCGTGTTCGCCGGCGGCCGGGCCGATGTCGACGATCCAGTCGGCATGCGCGATGGTGTCCTGGTCGTGTTCTACCACGATCAGAGTGTTTCCCAAATCCCTTAACCGCGTGAGGGTTTCGATGAGTCGGCGGTTGTCACGCTGATGCAGTCCGATGGACGGCTCGTCGAGCACGTACAGCACACCGACCAGCCCCGAGCCGATCTGGGTAGCCAGCCGGATACGTTGCGCCTCACCGCCGGACAGTGTGGCGGCGGCCCGTGACAGCGAGAGGTACTCCAGCCCGACGTCGAGCAGAAACCCCAACCGCGACTGGATCTCTTTGAGCACCTGCCCGGCGATAGCCTGCTCTCGCGGCCCGAGGGTCAGTGAGCTCAGGAAATCCGCGCATTCGGAGATCGACAGCTCGCACACCTCGGCGATCGATTTCTGGCCACGCTCTCCTGCCGCCAGCGTCACAGCCAGGATTTCCGGCCGCAACCGCGTGCCCCCGCACTCCGGGCACGGCACGTCCCGCATGAAGCCCTCGTAGCGCTCCTTCATCATCTCGGACTCGGTCTGGGCCATTTTGCGCTGCAGGAACGCCATCACGCCTTCGAAGTCGGCGTAGTAGGAGCGGGTGCGCCCGTAGCGGTTGCGGTAGCGCACGTGCACCTGCTCGTCGCACCCTTCCAGGATCGCCTTGCGGGCCTTGGCCGGCAGCTTGCGCCACGGGGTGTCGACATCGAAGCCCATCGTCTCGCCGAGGCCGGCCATCATCCGGGTGAAATATTCGGCGGCGTGACCCATCGACCAAGGGGCCACCGCGCCTTCGGCCAGGGTGAGCTCGGGATCGGGCACCACCAGGTCGGGGTCGACCTCTTTGCGGATGCCGAGCCCGCTGCATTCGGGGCAGGCGCCATAGGGCGAGTTGAACGAAAACGACCGCGGCTCCAGATCGTCGACAGCCAGCGAGTGACCGTTGGGACAGGCGAGCTTCTCGGAGAACCGCTGTTCGCGGGGACGGTCGTGCTCGTGGACCCGATCGTCGGGAAACTCCAGCACGACGATGCCGTCGGCCAGGGCCAACGCGGTCTCCACCGAATCGGTGAGCCGCTGTTTGGCGCTGGCCTTCACGGTGAGCCGGTCTACCACGACCTCGATGTCGTGCTTCTCCTGTTTTTTCAGTTTCGGCGGGTCGGTCAACGGGGCCACGACACCGTCGACCCGGACCCGGCTGTAGCCCTGGCTGTTGAGCTTCTCGAACAGGTCGGCGAACTCGCCCTTGCGGGTGCGCACCACCGGGGCCAGCACCTGAAACCGGGTACCCTCCGGCATCGCCAACACCTGGTCGACGATTTGCTGCGGGGTTTGACGGGCGATCCGCTCACCACAGACCGGGCAATGCGGAGTGCCGGCCCTGGCGTAGAGCAACCGCAGATAGTCGTACACCTCGGTGATGGTGCCGACCGTCGAGCGCGGATTGCGGTTGGTCGACTTCTGGTCGATGGACACCGCCGGGGAGAGACCTTCGATGAAATCGACGTCGGGCTTGTCCATCTGGCCCAGGAACTGGCGGGCGTAAGCCGACAGCGACTCCACGTAGCGGCGTTGTCCCTCGGCGAAGATGGTGTCGAATGCCAGCGACGACTTGCCCGAGCCGGACAAGCCGGTGAAGACGATCAACGCATCGCGCGGCAAATCAAGGTCGACGCTGCGCAAATTGTGCTCGCGCGCGCCCCGGACGATCAACCGGTCAGCCACAGTCTTCCCTTCAGCCGACGCAACACTCACCCATGCTAAGTGTCCGAGCAGTAACCTGGTGCTGATGACAACCCGCGTCGACGACAACTACACCGGGCACGTCGAACCCGGCACTGCCGCGCGCCGCACGCTGCCGGGGGCCACCATCATCAAGGCGTCGGTGGGCCCGATGGACAACAACACCTACCTGGTGACGTGTTCGGCGACCGGGGAAACTCTGCTGATCGACGCCGCCAACGACGCCGAGTTCCTCCTCGACCTGGTGCGACGCTACGCTCCGAAGGTCTCGCTGATCGTCACCAGCCACCAGCACTTCGACCACTGGCAGGCGCTGGAAGCCCTGGCCCGGGCCACCGGCGCCCCGACCGCCGCGAACCCGATCGACGCCGGCTCGCTGCCAGTCCGGCCGGACCGTTTGCTCGCCGGTGGTGACACCGTGCAGATCGGCGAGCTCACCTTCGACGTCATCCACCTGCGCGGCCACACGCCGGGCTCGATCGCGCTGGCACTCGACGGACCGGCCACCGGCGGGATCACCCAACTGTTCACCGGGGACTGCCTGTTCCCCGGCGGTGTCGGTAAGACCTGGACGGCCGACGACTTCACGCAACTGCTCGAGGACGTCACCACACGGGTGTTCGATGTCTACCCCGATACCACTGTGGTCTATCCCGGGCACGGCGACGACACCACGTTGGGCGCAGAGCGGCCCAGTCTCGGTGCATGGCGCGAACGCGGCTGGTAACTCGAACCGCGAGGGTGCAAGAAATAGTTCGGCAGCTGCACTCTCGCGGCGAATGGCCGGCTAGGACGTGGTGTGCACGATCAGCACGTCGGTCTTGGCTCGGCGCGACACATTGGCCGGAACCGACCCCAACAACCGACCTGCGATGGTGCTCAAGCCCACGTTCCCGACGACGAGCAGGTCCGCATCGACCTCCTCGGCGAGCCCGACCAGGGCGTCGACCGGGGCGCCGACGACCGACCGTTCTTCGACATTCTTGGCTCCGGCGGCCTTCGCCCGTTCGGCTGCCTCGCGCAAAATGGCGTAGATGGGCGCGCTGCCCGACACCTTGTAGCTTTCGTCCTTCAGGACGTCAGCGGCCCGCGGGTCCTCATGCTGGGGAAGGTAGGCCGTGGCGATGATCAGCTTTGCGTCCGAGCCGGCGATGGTGCCGGCCCGGTCCACTGCCCGCAGCGACGAATCCGAGCCGTCGGTTCCTACCACCACGGTCCGATAGGCGCTCATTTACCCTCCCAGTGTCGGTTGCTACGCCAAACCAAGACACTAACGCTTCGCCGGATGCACGAGGTCCGTTCCGCGCCGAACATCCGATATCGGCGTGACGGACGCCCGGCGATCGATGATCGGGTCCCGGGTAGGGGCCTTACAGTGACAACCATCATGGCCGTCTCGATCGCCGAGGTACCCGCGACCGCAAGTGCGCAAGCCCGCCTGCCCGACCAATCCCGGGGCAGAGTGGTGGATCCGCTCTTAGTGGGTGTGCTGGCCAGCGCCGTCAGCGGCAGTTTCGCCGGCCGGCCGTCGCTGTGGTTCGACGAGGGCGCGACCATTTCTGCCTCGGCCAGCCGCTCATTGCCGCAGCTGTGGCGCCTGCTGGGCCACATCGACGCGGTGCACGGGTTGTATTACCTGCTCATGCACGGCTGGTTCGCCGTGGTCCCGCCGACGGAGTTCTGGTCGCGGGCGCCGAGTGCGCTGGCTGTTGGGGCCGCGGCGGCCGGCGTGGTGATCTTCGCCCGACAGTTCGCGACCCGAACGACCGCGGTGTGCGCGGGCGTTGTCTTCGCGATCCTGCCGCGGGTGACCTGGGCCGGGATCGAAGCCCGCCCCTATGCGCTGGAGGCGGCTGCCGCGGTCTGGCTGACCCTGCTGCTGCTCGCCGCGGTGCGCCACAACCGGTGGGGGCTGTGGCTGCTCTATGCGCTGGCGTTGATGCTGTCCATCCTCCTCAGTGTCAACCTGTCGCTGCTGGTGCCGGTGTACGCGGCGACGCTGGCGGTGCTGCGCCGCGGCACGTTCGTCGTCAGGCGGTGGACAGTCGCCTCGGCGGCCGCGCTGGGCATCATGACACCGTTCATGGTCTTGGCCCATCGCCAGGTCTGGCAGGTCAAGTGGATCTCAACGCTCCGGCGCAGCCTCTTCCTCGACGTCGTGCACCGCCAGTATTTCGATCACAGCGTTCCGTTCGCGATTCTCACCGGCGTCCTGGTGGTGGCCGCGATCGTGGTCCGGCTCACCCGTCGACAGGTCCTGCCGGCGGATACCCGCCGCCTGCTGGCCATCTGCGCTGCCTGGATCGTCATTCCCACCGGTGTCGTCCTCGGCTATTCGGCCATCGGCGAGCCGATGTACTACCCGCGTTACCTGATCCTGACGGCGCCCGCGGCGGCCGTCGTCGTGGCAGTCTGCATCGTCACGATCGCCCGCAAGCCGTGGCCGGTCGCCGCTGTGGTGGTCGTGCTCGCGGCCGCGGCATTCCCGAATTACCTGTTCACCCAGCGCGGTCCGTACGCGAAAGAAGGCTGGGACTACAGCCAGGTAGCCGATGTGATCAGCGCTCACGCCCAACCCGGCGACTGCTTGCTCGTCGATAACACCGTGGGCTGGTTGCCCGGGCCGATCCGGGCGCTGGTGGCGACCCGGCCGGCGGCCTTCGCGCCGCTGGCCGACATCGAACGCGGCGACCGCGGACCCGAGCACGGCCACCTCTGGGACGGGCATGTCGCGATATGGCTGGTGCTGCCCCGGCTCGACAAGTGCACCACGGTGTGGGCCATCTCCAGTCGCGACACCACGCTGCCCGACCGCCAAAGCGGCCGGTCCCTGCCGCCGGGTCCGCTGTTGAGTCGTGCGCCGGCGTACCAATTCGCCGGCGAACTCGGATTCCATATCGTCCGGCGCTGGCAGTTCCACCGCGCCCAGGTCGTCGAGTTGACCCGCTGAGGGCGTCCGCGCCTAGCGGTGCTGGCCGTAGCGCGGGCCGAACACCGCGGCGGGGAACAGCCCGGTAGCTTGCACGGCCGTGCGGATCACCGTGGCCAGCCGGTGCAGCTCATCGGCCTGATCGGCGGACAGCGCCCGCCACGGCGCATAGCCCAGCTCGTCGGTGAGGTCCTCGAGCCGGGACCGCAGCTCGGCGCCGGCGCGGGTCAGCTCGCCGGACGGGTGCAGAATGTCGCGCGCCACCAAGTCCTCGGTGGCGGCGTTCCATTCGTCGTTGCTCCATCCGCGCGAGCGGCGGGCCCACTCGGGGTTGAAGCCGATGCCGGTTGCCGTGTGGGTGATCAGGGCATCCAGCCCGCTGAGCCCGTTGGTCACCAACGCGGCGATGTGCCCGTCGCCGCGGTATTCCCGCAACAACGTTATGGCATGCCACAACTGGACAATCGGGGTATCCGGCCAGGATAGTTCGGCGTGGCCGGCGTATAACGGCCGGCCGTCGGCGTTGGGGATCGACTCTGCGACCCGGCGCAGCAGCGACGCCGCGCGGGCCAGCTCCGCGGAGCCGCTGAGCTCGTCACCCAGTACGCGCGGCAGCGCCGTCGCGACGATCTCGTAACGCACCCGCGTCACCGTCGCCGGCGACGCCGTGTCCCAGGCAGCAGGAATCACGCTCGCCACCAATTTCGGGTTGAAGTTGTAGAAGGTCGCCGCAACGACATTGGCCGACACCGCCCCCATCGGCGCGGACCGGCTGGCGAAATAGTGCGCGATGAAATCCAGGCCCAACTCGCCGAACTTCGCGTTGGCGTCGGGCACGAAGTACACGACGGCGTGCAGCGCGTCCAGGGAGCGGGTCAGCTGACCTGCAGTAAAGGCGTCCACGCCAGGGACACTAGCGGGCGCCGTTACGGCCCGGGCCGGCGCGGTAGGCAACCGGCGCGCGGGCCGACGATCGCGGTGCCGCTCATTTCAGGCCGGCGGCATCCATGCCGCGCAATTCCTTTTTCAGGTCGGCGATCTCGTCGCGGAATCGGGCGGCCAGCTCGAACTGCAGATCCCGCGCGGCGGCCATCATCTGCTCGGTCAGGTCTTTGATCAGATCAGCCAGCTCGGCGCGCGGCATGTGGGCGGTGTCCCGGCCTTCGACGAGGCCGGCGACCGCCCGGCCGGGCTCACCCTGGGCGCGACGGCCGCGCGACGCGTTGCGTCCCGAACCGCCGACCAGGACGGACTCGGAGGCCGCGGTGTCGGCGGCTTCCCGATAGACCTGGTCGAGGATGTCGCCGATCTTCTTGCGCAGCGGCTGCGGGTCGATGCCGTGGGCCTGGTTATAGGCGATCTGCTTGGCGCGGCGCCGCTCGGTTTCGTCGATGGCCGCCTTCATCGACTCGGTGATGGCATCGGCGTACATGTGCACCTCGCCGGAGACGTTGCGGGCGGCGCGGCCGATGGTCTGGATCAAGCTGCGGGACGAGCGCAGGAACCCTTCCTTGTCGGCGTCCAGGATCGCCACCAGCGACACCTCGGGCAGGTCGAGGCCTTCCCGCAGCAGGTTGATACCGACCAGCACGTCGTAGTCACCGAGCCGCAGTTGGCGCAGCAGTTCGACCCGGCGCAGGGTGTCGACCTCGGAGTGCAGGTAACGCACCCGGATGCCCATCTCCAGCAGGTAGTCGGTGAGGTCTTCGGCCATCTTCTTGGTCAACGTGGTCACCAGCACCCGCTGGTCGGCGGCGGCGCGGGCACGGATCTCGCCGATCAGGTCATCGATCTGGCCCTTGGTGGGCTTGACCACGACCTTCGGGTCGACCAGCCCGGTCGGCCGGATCACCTGCTCGACGAACTCCCCGCCCGTCTGGCTGAGCTCATAGGGGCCGGGGGTGGCCGACAGGTACACCGTCTGACCGATACGGGCGGCGAATTCTTCCCAGGTCAGCGGTCGGTTGTCACACGCCGACGGCAACCGGAACCCGTACTCGACCAGGTTGCGCTTGCGGGAGATGTCGCCCTCGTACATTCCGCCGATCTGCGGCACGGTGACGTGCGACTCGTCGATGACCAGCAGGAAGTCCTCCGGGAAGTAGTCCAGCAGCGTCGCCGGCGGTGACCCGGCCGACCTGCCGTCGATATGCCGGGAGTAGTTCTCGATGCCCGAGCAGAACCCGACCTGGCGCATCATCTCGATGTCGTAGTTGGTCCGCATCCGCAGCCGCTGCGCCTCCAGCAGCTTGCCTTGGCCTTCCAGCTCGGCCAGCCGGTCGGCCAGTTCCTGCTCGATCGTCGAGATCGCGTGGGCCATCCGCTCGGGACCGGCCACGTAGTGGGTGGCCGGAAAGATCCGCAGCGAGTCGACCTCGCGGATCACCTCCCCAGTCAGCGGGTGCAGGTAATACAGCGCCTCGATCTCGTCGCCGAAGAACTCGATCCGCACGGCCAGCTCCTCGTACGAGGGGATGATCTCGACGGTGTCGCCACGCACCCGGAACGAGCCCCGGGTGAACGAGAGATCGTTGCGGGTGTACTGCACATCGACCAGCAACCGCAGCAGCCCGTCCCGGGGCACTTCGGTGCCGACCCGCAGCTGCACCGAGCGGTCCAGGTACGACTGCGGCGTCCCCAGACCGTAGATGCACGACACCGACGCCACGACCACCACATCGCGTCGCGACAACAGCGCCGACGTGGCCGAGTGCCGCAGCCGTTCCACGTCGTCGTTGATCGAGCTGTCTTTTTCGATGTAGGTGTCGGTCTGGGCGATGTAGGCCTCCGGCTGGTAGTAGTCGTAATAGGAGACGAAGTACTCGACCGCGTTGTTGGGCAGCATCTCTCGCAGCTCATTGGCCATCTGCGCGGCCAGCGTCTTGTTGGGCTCCATGACCAGGGTGGGTCGCTGGAGACGTTCGATCAGCCAGGCGGTGGTGGCCGACTTCCCGGTGCCGGTGGCGCCGAGCAGCACGACGTCGCGCTCGCCCGCCTTGATCCGCCGTTCCAACTCGTCGATCGCGGCCGGTTGGTCACCGGCCGGCGCATAGGAGCTGACCACCTCGAAGCGGCCGCCGGTGCGCACGACGTCCTCGACCGCGCGGTACTCCGAGTGAGCGACCACGGAATGCTTGGTAGCAAAAGCCATGCGTCCAGACTAAGCGCGGCACGTTCCCGATCAGAGTTGCCGGCGCATATCCAGCAGATGGTGCTGCGCCTCGTGCAGCGTGTGCACCGCAAGCCACCGCAACGAGCGTTCACAGGTTTGCGGATAGTGGTACACGACCGTGCGAGCCCAGTCCGCGGCGGCCAGCCGGGCCACAACGTTGCCGAACAGCTGGGCCGCGTCCGCGAGCTGGCGGGCCACATCGGCGGGCTCCTGCTCGGCATACCCGTCGTGCCCGACCCGTTCCTCACGCCCCATCGGTGGGCAGTCCGGCCGGTCCGCCCGGCGCGCCGCCAGCACCCGCTCGCGCTGCACCAGCAGGATGTCGCGCAGATGGCAGCCGTACTCCAGCGGCGACCACACCTCCGGGTGCCGCCGGGATCGCAGGTCGACGTCGCGGGAGCGCAAGATTGCCAGGGCCTCGGCGATCGGCTGGCCAAGATTGCGCGCGACCGTCGCAGCCTGACGCAAGTCGTAGACGAAGCCGCATTCCGCGCAGCGGTCTGCCATCACACCATCATCGCGCGACCGTGCGGTCGGCGGGCGGTGCTCCTAGACTGAAGCCATCCACCCACCCAAGCACGAGACGTTCGATCTGGTCGCCGGAACCAACACCGATCCCCAGGGCATCGTGCGGGCCGTCGACGAGTACAGCGTGCGACCGTGGGGTCTTTACATGGCGCGCCCCACGCCGGGCCGGGTCCAATTTCACTACCTGGAGTCGTGGCTGCTGCCGTCGTTGGGCCTGCGGGCCAACATCTTCCACTTCTCCCCCGGCCACCGACGTGACTACGACTATTACCTCGACATCGGCGAATACACTCCGGGCGCCGAGGTATGGCGTTCCGAAGACCACTACCTGGATCTCGAGGTGCGCACCGGCACCGGGGTGAGCCTGGGCGACGTCGGAGAACTACTCGACGCCGTTCGCCATGGTCTGCTAGCACCCGGTGTCGCCGAACAAGCCGTGCGCCGCGCCGTCGACGCGGTCGACGGCCTGGCCCGGCACGGCTATGACTTGCGATGCTGGCTGGCAGCTGCGGGGATGGACCTCACCTGGCGCACGGAATGAGGCCTGCTCAACCCGACGACGCGGCGACATCGACTTCGGCACTGCCCGCCAACGTGGTCACGTCCGCGCGACCCCGCGCCTCCAAGGCGACTGGGCCCGACCTTCCCGGCGTCGCGCGATCGTCGCCAAAGCCGATCGCTGGCAAAAGCGTCGACCGGGTGCAGCGTTGGGCGTAATCTTTGCAGACATGAGCTCCCCCAAGCACAGCTGGCTGACGCTTTTCATCTTGGCGAGCGCCGCAGTCAGCTCCCAGCTAACTCCGCCGGCCGCTCACGCAGAACTGCACAACATCACCTACATCGCCCAGGCCGACGGGGTGGCCCCGGGTGCACAGGTCACCTTTCTCATCCACGACAACGAGACCGGCACCGCCACCCTGGGCGCAATTCCGGGCACACCCTTCGAAGCTCACACTGTGCTGACCGATCCCGACAAGGCCGGCATGCAAGTGTCGATCCCGTGGCCGTATTCGGCGACCGTGCGCTGCGAGATCGACGTCGACGACGCCGTCGCCACCCAGGTCGATCGGTTCGTCAAACCCGGTAGCAACGACCCGGACAGCGGCGTGTTAGCTTGCGGCGCTCCGCTTCCCACCTAGTCGCGTGTTGCGCATCGACTGTGAGTCCTGGGCGACGGAATCAAAGCGCCTACGGCCGCCAGTCAGTGCGGTCAGCCCAGTGCCAGGCGCGCCGGTACGCGTCGTGCAGCCACTGCTCGTCTGCATGTGCGTGCAACGCGGTCTGATACGCGTCGCGCTCAGCCGGATCAGCCGTCAGCCAGTCCGCGACCAGCAGGGCGTATTGCTGATTGGGCCAGCCGTCGACCCGGACGTGCACATAGGTCGGCCGGCCCGGATCGGCGGAGCCGTAAACCCGCTTTCGCCACAAACCGGGATCGCTGCGGTGGTCGAAGCCTGCGCGGGTGCTGCGGGCATCGGCGACTTCGGCGTCCTCGGTGACGTCGGCGATGCGCGGATAACCCGCCGCCAGCAGTCCTGCGTCCAGGTCCTCGGCGACCGCCAGTGAATCCACCGTGACCTGGACGTCGATGACGTCCCTGGCCGCCAGACCGGGCACCGCGGTCGGGCCGACGTGGTCGACTCGCACCGCCCGCGCACCGCACGCAGCCTTGATGCGGGCAACGATGCGCGCCGCCTGAGCGGCCCAGGCAGGGTCGGCCGGGATCACCCGCGATGCTGGTGCGACGACCCGGCGAGTGCGCAGATTGCGCGCGAACGGTTCGATCCGGTTGATCCACACCTGGCGGGCGCACTCGGCCAACGCTTCTGGCGTACCCGAATTGTCCAGCCAGATGTCGGCGGCGGCACGGCGCTGCGCGTCGGTGGCCTGTGCGGCGACGCGGGCCCGGGCGTCGGTTTCGGCCATACCGCGGTGTTCGACCAGCCGCGCGACCCGCACTTCGGCATCGGCGTCGACGACGACCACCAACGGGAAAAACGGCGCCATCGACGACTCCACCAGCAAGGGAATGTCCTCTACCACCACGGCATCCGCGGGCACGTCGGCGAGCAGTTCGGCACGCCGTCGGGCCACCAGCGGGTGAACGATGGCATTCAGAGTGGCGCGGTTGTCATCGCTGCTGAATGCCTTGGCGGCCAACGCTTGCCGATCCAACCAACCGTCCGGGCGCACGATATCGTCGCCGAATGCCCTGACCAGCGCCGCCAATCCTTCAGTACCCGGCTCGACAACCTCGCGGGCGAGCACATCGCTATCCACGACGATCGCCCCGCACTCGGCGAAAGTGGCCGCCACCGAGGACTTACCGGCGCCGATCCCGCCGGTCAGCCCGATCCGCAGCATCGGAAGAATATCGGAGGAATTAGGCGCTGCCGGCCAGTTTCTCCCTTAGCGCGGCAAGTTGAGCGTCACTGGCCAACGCGCCACCCTGTTGAGGTTCGCCGGGTGCGCCGCCGGCCGACGAATCCTGCTTCGCGGCACCTTCCGCCCCGGCGGCCGCGAACTTCTCCATCTGCGCCGTGTGCATCTTGTGGCGGCGCTCGGCCTCGGCGTAGCGCGCCTCCCACTCGGCGCGCTGCTTGTCGAAACCCTCCAGCCACTCGTTGGTCTCGGGGTCGAAGCCCTCCGGGAAAATGTAGTTGCCCTGCTCGTCGTAGCTGTCGGCCATACCGTACTTGGCCGGGTCGAACTCTTCGGTGTAGTCCTCGTTGGCCTGCTTGAGCGACAGCGAAATACGGCGACGTTCCAGGTCGATGTCGATGACCTTGACCATCGCATCGTCGCCGACGGCCACCACCTGGTCGGGCACCTCGACGTGCCGCTCCGACAACTCCGAGATGTGCACCAGACCCTCGATGCCCTCCTCGACGCGGACGAACGCCCCGAACGGCACCAGCTTGGTCACCTTGCCGGGCACGATCTGACCGATCGCGTGGGTGCGGGCGAAGTGCCGCCACGGGTCTTCCTGGGTAGCTTTGAGCGACAACGACACCCGCTCGCGGTCCATGTCGACGTCGAGCACCTCGACAGTGACCTCGTCGCCGACCTGCACCACCTCGGACGGGTGGTCGATGTGCTTCCAGCTGAGCTCGGAGACGTGCACCAGGCCGTCGACGCCGCCGAGGTCGACGAACGCGCCGAAGTTGACGATCGAGGACACCACACCCTTGCGGATAGCGCCCTTTTGCAGCTGGTTGAGAAACTCGC
This sequence comes from Mycobacterium sp., assembly GCF_008709575.1. GTDB lineage: Bacteria > Actinomycetota > Actinomycetes > Mycobacteriales > Mycobacteriaceae > Mycobacterium. Next base: position 38,660 of record NZ_VYIK01000005.1, on the reverse strand, counting down.
TGCGCACCTCGGACTGGGTCTGCTCCAGCCAAGCCCGCCGCGACAGCACCACGTTGTTGCGGTTCTTGTCCAGCTCGATGATCTTGGCCTCGATCTCTTTGCCGATGTAGGGCTGCAGGTCACGAACCCGGCGCATCTCGACCAGCGACGCCGGCAGGAAGCCGCGCAGCCCGATATCGAGGATCAGGCCGCCCTTGACGACCTCGATGACAGTGCCCTTGACGGCCTCGTCCTTCTCTTTGAGCTCCTCGATCCTGCCCCAGGCGCGCTCGTACTGGGCGCGCTTTTTAGACAAGATCAGCCGGCCGTCCTTGTCCTCCTTGGTCAAAACCAGGGCCTCGACCTTGTCCCCGACCGACACCACCTCGTGGGGGTCGACGTCGTGTTTGATGGACAGTTCGCGAGACGGGATGACCCCCTCGGTCTTGTAGCCGATATCGAGCAAGACCTCGTCCCGGTCAACCTTGACGATTGTCCCTTCGACGATGTCGCCATCGTTGAAGTACTTGATCGTTTTATCGATGGCGGCGAGAAAATCCTCGGAGGAGCCGATATCGTTGACGGCTACTTGGGGCGAGGTGATGGTGGGACTCGGCATATTGTTGGGTTGCTCCGGACAGCTTGGGTCGTAGGGACAAAGCAGGTTTACCCGTCGAGGCTACTCGACTGCGCGTTCGGTGGACAAACGCCAACCGCTCACGTCGAGTCTGCACCCGGTGCGAGAAAAACGTCGGCAAATGATAGCAGGCTGCCGATCCGGCGGGTGGACGCCAGCCTCTAGTGTGCGGCCGCGTCCCAGCTGTGACCGTAACCTACCGAGACCTCCAGGGGAACGTCGAGCGGGTAGGCGCTGCCCATCTTGTCGCGCACCAACGCCTCAACCTGCTCCCGCTCGCCCGGGGCGATCTCCAGCAACAATTCGTCGTGCACCTGCAGCAACATCCGGGACCCTAACCGCGACTCGCGCAGCGCCTTGTCCACCTCGATCATCGCCACCTTGATGATGTCGGCGGCGCTGCCCTGGATCGGCGCGTTGAGGGCGGCCCGCTCGGCGGCCTCCCGCACCTGGCGATTGCTGCTGTCCAGCTCGGGCAGGTAGCGGCGTCGGCCCAGCACCGTCGAGGTGTAGCCGTCCTTGCGGGCCTGCTCGACGACGGCGTGCAGGTAGTCGCGCACGCCACCGAAGCGGGTGAAGTACTGCTCCATCTGGACCTTGGCGTCCTCGGTGGAGATCTTCAGCTGCTGGGCCAGCCCGTAGGCACTCAGGCCGTAGGCCAGCCCGTAGGACATCGCCTTGACCCGGCGCCGCAGCTCCGGTGTGACCTCCTCGATCGGCACGCCGAACGCCCGGGCGGCGACGAAGGTGTGCAGGTCCTCACCGGTGCGGAACGCCTCGATGAGTCCGGCGTCACCGGACAGGTGGGCCATGATCCGCATCTCGATCTGGCTGTAGTCGGCCGTCATCAGCTCGGCATAGCGCGCACCGACGACGAACGCCGCCCGGATCTGCCGGCCGGCGTCGGTGCGGATGGGGATGTTCTGCAGGTTGGGTTCGGTCGAGGACAGCCTGCCGGTCGCCGTGATCGTCTGGTTGAACGTGGTGTGGATCCGCCCGTCGGCGGCAACCGAGTTGAGTAATCCGTCGACGGTGACTTTCAGCCGGGTGGCGTCGCGGTGCGCCAGCAGGTGCGCCAGGAACGGATGCCCGGTTTTGTCGAACAGCGACTGAAGCGCGTCGGCGTCGGTGGTGTATCCGGTCTTGGTGCGCTTGGTCTTGGGCATCTCCAGCTCATCGAAGAGCACCGCCTGCAGCTGCTTGGGCGAGCCGAGGTTGATCTGTTTGCCGATCACCGCGTAGGCGGCCTCGGCGGCGTCCCGGATCTGGTCGCCGAACTGGCTCTGCAGCCCGGCCAGCAGGTCCATGTCGACGGCGATGCCCGCGGCTTCCATGCCGGCCAGCACCCGTTGGACCGGCAGTTCCATGTTCGCCAGCAGCGCAGCGGAATCGATGCGGGCCAACTCGCGCTCCAGCACGTCGGCCAGGTCGGCGACGGCGCGGGCCCGCACGATCGCCGTCTGGACCGTCTGCCGGTCGGTGCCATCGGCGTCGTCGAGCAGAGACAGTTGCTGCTGCTCTGTCTGTTCCGCGCGCAGCTCGCGGCGCAAGTAGCGCAGCGACAGGTCGTCGAGGCTGAAGCTGCGCTGTCCGGGCCGGACCAAATAGGCGGCCAGCGCAGTGTCGGAAGTGACCCCGCTCAGGGCCCATCCGCGTCCGGCCAGGGCGTGGATGGCCAGCTTTGCTTCGTGCAGCGCCTTGGGTTTGTCCGGGTCGGCCAGCCAAGCGGCCAGCGCGGCGTCGTCGTCGGGGGTCAGCGCGGTGGTGTCGAGGTAGCCGGCCTCGCCGTCGCCGGCGGCGACCGCCAGCGCGGAGGTGTCGCCGTCGTAGGCGAGGTAGGTGCCGATCACCGCGAGACCGGCTCGGCGCCCGTCTCCGGCATGGACCTCCAGCCATCGCCCGACCGTGCCGGGTTCCAACACGCCGCCGCGCACGTCGAAGCCCTCGTCGACGTCCGACACGCCCGTTCCGGCGGCGGCCAGGGTGTCGAACAGCCGGTCGCGCAACACCCGAAACTCCAACTGGTCGAACAGTTGGTGGATCTTGTCGCGGTCCCAGGGCTGCATGCGCAGCGTGTCGGGGGACTGCGCCAGCGGCACGTCACGCACCAGCTCGGTGAGTTCGCGGTTGCGGATGACGCCGGCCACATGCGCGCGCAGCGCGTCACCCACTTTGCCGGGCACCGCGTCGGCGTGATCGACCAGTGATTCCAGCGAACCGTACTGCGCGATCCATTTCGCCGCGGTCTTCTCCCCCACGCCGGGGATACCGGGCAGGTTGTCGCTGGGATCGCCGCGCAGCGCGGCGAAATCCGGATACTGCCGGGGTGTCAGCCCATACTTTTCGATGACGGCTTGGGGGGTGAAACGGGTCAACTCGCTGACCCCCTTGCGCGGATAGAGCACCGTCACGTTGTCGCTGACCAGTTGCAACGCGTCCCGGTCGCCGGTGACCACCAGCACGCGGAAACCCTCGTTTTCGGCCCGGGTGGCCAGCGTGGCGATCACGTCGTCGGCTTCGAAACCCGGCTCGGAGAGCACGGTGATCCCCAGCGCGGACAAGACGTCCTTGGTGATGTCGATCTGGCCGGCGAACTCGTCGGGGGTGGCCGAGCGGGTCGCCTTGTACTGCGGATAGCGGTCGGAGCGAAAGGTCTGTCGCGACACGTCGAACGCCGCCGCCACATGCGTCGGGGATTCGTCGCGCAGCAGGTTGATCAGCATCGCGGTAAAGCCGTACACCGCGTTCGTGGTCAGCCCGCCGGCAGTTTTGAAGTTGTCCGCCGGCAGCGCATAGAACGCCCGGTAGGCCAGCGAATTGCCGTCCAGCAGCAGCAACGTAGGCCTGCCGGCAGCGGCCTGGCCGGTGTCCGTCGTGGGGCTCGCGGTCCGCGCTGGGCTCACGGCCTTAACTCTAGGCACCGGCGCCGATACCAAAAGCACCTCGGTAGGCTGGTCGGGTGCCATCAGCCACCCGCCGAGCACCGGCGATCGAGGGATGGTTCGCTTCCGACGACTCCGGGCGGCCCCACCTGATCGGCGCGAAATGCCCGCAGTGCGGCACCTACGTGTTTCCGCCCCGCGCCGCGCATTGCCCCAACCCGGCGTGCGACGGCGACCGGCTGGATGCGGTTGCGTTGTCCCGGCGCGGCACGCTGTGGAGCTACACCGAGAACCGATATGCCCCGCCGCCGCCATATCCGGCCCCCGACCCGTTCGAGCCGTTCGCGATCGCCGCGGTCGAACTGGCCCACGAAGGGCTGATCGTGCTGGGCAAGGTGGCCGAGGGCAGGCTGGCCGCCGACTTGACCGTCGGCATGGAGATGGAGCTGACCACGATGCCGCTGTTCACCGACGAGGACGGCGTGGAGCGGATAGTCCACGCGTGGCGGATCGCGTGAGCACGCCCGACCCGGTCTACATCTTGGGTGCCGGCATGCATCCGTGGGGCAAATGGGGAACCGACTTCACCGACTACGGAGTCGTCGCCGCGCGGGCCGCGCTGGCCGAGGCGGGCCTGGATTGGCGGCAGATCCAGCTGGTCGCCGGGGCGAACACCATCCGCAACGGCTACCCGGGGTTTGTCGCCGGTGCGACGTTCGCCCAGAAGCTCGGCTGGACCGGGGTGCCGGTCAGTTCCAGCTACGCGGCCTGCGCCAGCGGCTCGCAGGCGCTGCAGGACGCCCGCGCCCAGATTCTGGCGGGGTTCTGCGACGTCGCGTTGGTGGTGGGCGCCGACACCACGCCGAAGGGCTTTTTCGCGCCGGTGGGCGGGGAACGGAAAACCGACCCGGATTGGCAGCGGTTCCATGTGATCGGTGCGACCAACCCGGTCTACTTCGCGCTGTTGGCGCGCCGGCGGATGGATCTCTACGGCGCTACTGCCGAAGACTTCGCCGCGGTGAAAGTCAAAAACGCCCGCCATGGCCTGGCGAACCCGAACGCGCGGTTCCGCAAGGAGACCTCGGTCGAGGAGGTGCTGGCCAGCCCGGTAGTGGCCGATCCGCTTCGGCTGCTGGACATCTGTGCCACCTCCGATGGCGCGGCCGCGCTGGTCGTGGCCAGCGCCGCGTTCGCCCGCCAACACCTCGGGTCGCTCAAGGGTGTGCCGTCGGTGCGGGCGGTCAGCATCCGCACCCCGCGCTATCCGCAGCACCTACCCGAATTACCGGATATCGCGACGGATTCCACCGCGGCGGTGCCGGCGCCCGAGCGGGTGTTCAAGGATCAGATCCTCGACGCGGCCTACGCCGAGGCCGGTATCGGGCCCGAGGACCTCAGCCTGGCCGAGGTCTATGACCTGTCCACCGCGCTGGAGTTGGACTGGTATGAGCATCTCGGCTTGTGCGCCAAGGGTGCGGCCGAGGGGCTGCTGCGCAGCGGCGCGACGAGGATCGGCGGCACGATCCCGGTCAACCCGTCGGGCGGGCTGGCCTGCTTCGGCGAGGCGATCCCCGCGCAGGCGATCGCGCAGGTCTGCGAGCTCACCTGGCAGCTGCGCGGCCAGGCAACCGGGCGGCAAGTCGAAGGCGCCGCGGTCGGCATCACCGCCAACCAGGGCCTGTTCGGGCACGGCTCCTCGGTGATCGTGGCGCGCTAACCCGCTGTCCCGCCCGTCCCGCCGAGTGTGCGTGTCGCCGGGCGACACGCCGCGTGTCGGCGCGCAACAGCGCACGCTCACGATCCGGGAGTCAGGGGTGATCTTTGGGGGTGTCGAGGGAGTCCAGCACGACTTCGGCGACCCGCTTCATCGTGGTCCGTCGGTCCATCGCGGCCCGCTGAATCCACTTGAACGCCTCCGGCTCGGTCATGCCTTGCTTGGTCTGCAGCAGGCCTTTAGCGCGCTCGATAAGCTTGCGGGTCTCCAGCCGGTCGGACAACGTCGCCACCTCGCGCTCCAGCTCGATCAGTTCATCGAACCGGGACAACGCCAGTTCGATCGCCGGCACCAGGTCGCTGACGGTGAACGGCTTCACCAGATAGGCCATCGCCCCGGCATCGCGGGCACGTTCGACCAGGTCGCGCTGGCTGAACGCGGTGAGCATGACGATCGGCGCGATCCGTTTGCCGGCGATCTCCGAGGCAGCGTCGATGCCGTCACGCCGCGGCATCTTCACGTCCATGATCACCAGCTCGGGTCTGAGCTGCTCGGCCAGTTCGACCGCCTTCTGGCCGTCGTCGGCCTGCCCGACGATGTCGTAGCCCTCTTCGCGCAGCATCTCGATCAGGTCGAGCCGGATGAGCGCCTCGTCCTCGGCGACCAGAACTCGGCGTGGGGCGACTGCGTCGTCGCCCGGCACAGCGGCAGTCATGACGCCATTGTGTCCCGGGCGGGCGCGGTCCACGACCCCGGGGTTGTCACGCCGCGCGACCACCCCGATCCTCTATGGTGGGAGGCCTCAGCAGCCTGAGGAAGCCGAGCCCTCGTATCCCAACTGGCAGAGGAAACGGACTCAAAACCCGTACAGTGTGGGTTCGAATCCCACCGAGGGCACCCCGCAGGATCGCCGAGCAGCCTTGACCGGCACCCAAAAGCCCAGCTCACTCGCTAGGCTTTGGGCCATGGCGGCAAAAAAGGACGCCCCGCTGACCCGGCTGTGGACCGATGGTGCGCCGCCGAGACTCGACTGCGTCGCGGCTGTGCGGACAGATTCGCGTGCCCGTAGTCGCCACTACAGCGAACGCCTCGCACGGCGCCAGCGCGTGCTGACCATCACTGCGTCACTGGCGGGGATGGTCAGCGCGAGCTTCGCGATCGTGACATTCCTGACCGGCACCACAGCAGCAAACTGGCGGCTCGGGTCGATCAACGTCGCCGCCGCGGTGATCTTCGCTGTCGTGCCGCTGCTCAACCGCTTCGGCGAGCTGATAGCACCGCTCACCTTCACCGGCACGGCGTACATCTCGGTGTTCATCAACGCCTGGGACGCGGGCACCGCCGCGGGCTCTCAGTTCTTTCTCCTGGTCGGCGCATGTTTGGTGGTGCTGCTGCTGGGCATCGAGCACATCGCGCTGGCGGTGGTGCTGGCCGCCGTCGCCGCGGGGCTGGTGATCGCGCTGGAGTTCTTCGTCCCACGCAGCACCGGGCTTGCACCGGATTGGGTGCTGTCGCTGGATTTCGTGCTGACCACGGTGTCGGCCTGCGTGATAGCGGTCGCGACGATGTGGTACGCGCTGCGCGAAGTCCGCCGGGCCGAGGCGGTCATGGAAGTCGAGTACGACCGATCCGAGGCGCTGCTGGCCAACATGCTGCCGGCCAGCATTGCGGCCCGACTCAAGGATCCGGTCTCCGGTGTCATCGCCGACAAGTACGACGACGCCTCGGTGCTGTTCGCGGACATCGCGGGGTTCACCGAGCGGGTCAGCGACACGCCGCCGGACGAGCTCATCCGTTTTCTGGACCGGCTCTACACCGCGTTCGACACGCTGGTGGACCGATACGGGCTGGAGAAGATCAAGGTCAGCGGTGATTCCTACATGGTGGTCAGCGGGGTGCCCCGGCCGCGTCCCGACCACGTCGAGGCGCTGGCGGACCTGGCGCTGGACATCGCCGCCACCGCGGCCGGGCTGACCGATCCGCACGGTAACCCCGTGCCGCTGCGGATCGGGCTTGCCAGCGGACCGGTGGTGGCCGGTGTGGTGGGCTCCCGCCGGTTCTTCTACGACGTGTGGGGGGACGCGGTCAACCTGGCATCGCGGATGGAGTCCACCGATGCCGTCGGGCGGATCCAAGTGCCCGAGACCGTATACGAGCGTCTGAAGAGCGATTTCGTGTTGGAGGAGCGCGGCGAGGTCAACGTCAAGGGCAAGGGCCTGGTGCGCACCTGGTATCTGGTCGGGCGCAAGCCCGACACCGGCGCCGGGGAAGTCACTGCCGCGACGCCTCGGCAGGCCATCCTCTGAGACCACCGGTAATTGCTGCACCGCGATCGCGGGTATGCAAGACTGCGCGCATGCAACCCACCACCATTCCCAGTCTGTTGCCGCACCTGTGGAAGTCCACGCTGGTCTCGGGTCTCCTGGCGCTGGCTCTTGGCATCCTGACCCTGGTATGGCCGGGACTGACCATCTTGGTCGCCGCCATCGTGTTCGGGGTGTATCTGCTGATAATCGGTGTCACGCAGGTCGTTTTCGCATTCAGTCTGCACGTCTCGACGGGCGGACGGGTGCTGCTGTTCATCAGCGGGGCGGCGGCGCTGATTTTGGCGCTGCTGGCGTTCCGGCACTTCGGCAGAGATCCGTTCACCGCGATCCTGCTGCTGGCCATCTGGATTGGCGTCGGCTTCCTGTTCCGCGGCGTGGCAACGACGATCTCGGCCATCAGCGATCCCACCCTGCCGGGCCGGTGGTGGTCGGTGTTTCTCGGTGTGATCAGCCTGTTGGCCGGCATTGTGATGATCGCATCGCCGTTCGAATCCATCGACATCCTGGCGTTCGTCGTCGGTGTCTGGCTCGTCGTGATCGGCGTGCTGGAAATTGTGACGTCGTTCGGTGTGCGCAGCGCCGCCAAGAAACTGTTCACGGCGCCGGGCGACAGTCCGGCTCGGTCGTGACCAACCGGCATGCACAGCAGGGCCGCGGCATCGGCCCCCTTGGGTACTACACTATGTCGTAGTAGGTTCGTTATAGGCCGTGGCCCCAGGCCGCGCAATCGGGGAGATGACACATGGACGTCGTCGACATTTCACGGTGGCAGTTCGGCATCACCACCGTCTACCACTTCATTCTGGTGCCGCTCACCATGGGCTTGGCACCGTTGGTCGCGGCGATGCAGACGGTCTGGGCGATCACCGGCAACGTCGCCTGGTATCGGCTCACGAAGTTCTTCGGCAAGTTGTTCTTGATCAACTTCGTGCTCGGGGTGGCCACCGGGATCGTTCAGGAATTCCAGTTCGGGATGAACTGGAGCGAGTACTCCCGGTTCGTCGGCGACGTCTTCGGCGCTCCGCTGGCCATGGAGGGTCTGGCCGCGTTCTTCTTCGAATCGACCTTCCTCGGATTGTGGATCTTCGGGTGGGACCGGCTGCCGCGGGCGGTGCATTTGGCCTGCATCTGGCTCGTCGCGATCGGGGTCGAGATGTCCGCGTTCTTCATCATCGCGGCGAACGCCTTCATGCAGCATCCGGTCGGCGCGCGCTACAACCCGATCACGCGGCGGGCCGAGCTGACCAGCATCTGGGCATTACTCACCAATAACACTGCGCAGCAAGCGTTTTTGCACACCTTCACCGCCGGGCTGCTGACCGGGGGGACGTTCGTCGCCGCGATCTCCGCCTGGTGGATGGTTCGCGGCAAAACCGCCGACGACGCCCGCACGATGTATCGGCCGGCCACCATCGTGGGATGTCTTGTCGTGCTGGTCGCCGCGGTCGCGTTGTTCTTCACCGGGGATGCCCAGGGCAAGCTGATGTTTCGCCAGCAGCCGATGAAGATGGCGTCGGCGGAGTCGTTGTGCCACACCGAGACCGATCCGGACTTGTCTTTGCTGACCATCGGCACGCACAACAATTGCGACAGTGTCACCGAGGTGGTCAAACTGCATTACGCGCTGCCGTTTTTGGCCGAGGGCCGATTCAGCGGCGTCACATTGCAAGGAGTCAAGGACCTGCAGCGCGAATACCAGCAGCGGTTCGGGCCGGGGAATTACCAGCCGAATCTCTTCGTGACCTACTGGTCGTTCCGGGCGATGATCGGATTGTTGCTCATCCCGGTGGCCTTCGCGCTGGCCGCGTTGTGGCTGACCCGTGGTGGGCGAATCCCCACGCAGTCGTGGTTCTCCCGGTTCGCGCTGCTGGCTATACCCACTCCATTTCTGGCCAGCATCGCCGGTTGGATATTCACCGAGATGGGCCGCCAGCCCTGGGTGGTGGCCCCCAATCCGACCGGTGACCAGATGATCCGGATCACCGTCCAGCAAGGCGTCTCACACCATGGCTCAGCGATGGTGCTCACCTCCCTGGTGATGTTCACCGTGGTGTACGGGATACTCGCGGTGATCTGGTTTTGGCTGCTCAAGCGCTACACCATCGAAGGGCCGCAGGAACACGACGCGCAACCGATCGCCCCCGCTCCGGCCGGTGCGGACGAGGTGGCTCCGCTGTCGTTCGCTTATTGAGTGCCTGACAGAAGGGAGTCGATCGGTGGGCCTTCAAGAACTGTGGTTCGGCATCCTCGCGGCGCTGTTCCTTGCTTTCTTCGTCCTCGAGGGCTTCGACTTCGGGGTGGGCATGCTGATGGAACCGTTGGCCCGGGTCGGCAACGACGATCCGGAGAGGCGCCGTCGCGCAGCACTCAACACCATCGGCCCGGTATGGGACGGCAACGAGGTGTGGGTGATCACCGCGGGCGCGGCGATGTTCGCTGCTTTTCCCGGCTGGTACGCCACCGTGTTCTCGACGCTCTACCTGCCGCTGCTGGCGATCCTGTTCGGCATGATCGTGCGCGCGGTCGCCATCGAATGGCGCGGAAAGGTCGACGACCCGAAGTGGCGCGGCTGGGCCGACTTCGCGATCGCCGCCGGATCCTGGCTGCCCGCGCTGCTGTGGGGTGTGGCGTTCGCGGTGCTGGTCCGCGGCCTGCCGGTGGACGCCGAGCATCACGTGGCGCTGTCCATCGGCGACGTGCTCAACGCCTATACGCTGCTGGGTGGTCTGGCTACCCTTGGGCTGTTCCTGTTCTACGGCGCGGTGTTCCTCGCGCTAAAAACGGCCGGTGCCATCCGCGACGACGCCCTGCGGTTCGCGGGGTGGTTGTCGCTGCCGGTGACGCTGCTGGTCGCCGGCTTCGGAATCTGGACTCAGCTCGCCTACGGCAAGCCCTGGACGTGGCCGGTGCTGGCCGTTGCGGTCGTCGCGCAGTTGGCGGCGGTGACGGTGGTGTTCGGCCGGAAACGAGAGGGCTGGGCGTTCCTGTCGGCCGGCGTGGTCGTTGCCGCCGTCGTGGTGCTGCTGTTCGGAGCGCTGTACCCGAACCTGATACCCTCCACCCTGAACCCGCAGTGGAGTCTGACCATCGCCAATGCGTCGTCTACGCCCTACACGTTGAAAGTCATGACGGTGGTGGCGGGACTGCTGACTCCGTTGGTGATGATGTACCAAGGCTGGGCATATTGGGTTTTCCGGCAACGTATTTCGGTTGAAAGGATACCGCCGTCCGCCGGCCTGGCCACACACCCGTCCTGAGCACGAGCAGTCGCGCGCCGCTGGATCCTCGACTGTGGCGGTCATCTGCGCCGCTGCGGCGCTTGCTGACCGCGACGGTGGTCTGCGGTGTGATGATCTCGGGCTGCGCAGTCGGTTCGGCGATCGTGCTGGCGCACATCGTGTCCGGGGTCATCGAACACCCCGCCGCGGGCGGCTTGCACCAGTGGGCAGCGGAATTGTCGGTCCTGTCGGCGCTATGGGCGGTTCGTACCGTCGTGTCCTGGCTTCAAGCACGGCTGGGCCAGCGGGGTGCCAGCGCGGTGATCGCCGACCTCGCCGGGCAAGTGCTGACCGCGGTCACCGCCCGTGACCCGCGCCACCTGACGACCCAGCAGGATGCCGCCGCGGCGGTGGTCACCCGGGGGCTCGACGGGCTGCGACCGTATTTCACCGCCTACCTGCCGGCGCTGTTCCTGGCGGCGGTCCTGACCCCGGCCAGCGTTGTCGTCATCGGGGCCTACGATCTGCAATCGGCGGTGATCGTGCTGATCACGCTGCCGCTCATCCCGATCTTCATGGTGTTGATCGGGGTGGCGACCGCTGAGCGGTCCGCCGCGACCCTGGCCGCGATGACCACCCTGCAGGCCCGGCTGCTGGACCTGGTCGCCGGCATTCCGACGCTGCGCGCGCTCGGCCGTGCTGTCGGTCCCGAGCGCCGCATCGCCGAACTGGCCGCCGCGCACCGGCGGTCGGCCATGGCCACGTTGCGGATCGCCTTTCTCTCGGCGCTGGTGCTCGAATTGCTGGCCATGCTGGGCGTGGCCGTCGTCGCGGTCGACATCGGCTTGCGTTTGCTGTCCGGACAGATCGGCCTGACCGCCGGTCTGGCAGTGCTGCTGCTGGCGCCCGACGTGTACGCGCCGATGCGCCGCGTTGGCGTGGAATTCCATGCCGCCCAGGACGGCCGGGCCGCAGCCGATCGGGCGTTCACCCTGATCGGCGGCGCCGTGCCGGCGACGCGGGGTGCGCAGACGGTGGTCGCGCGCGGGGCGGTGATCCACCTCGAGCAGCTCAGTGTGGCCGGCCGTGACGGGCTGGCGCCCCGCGAGCTGAGCGCGGTCGTCGAACCCGGTCAGGTGACCGTATTCACCGGAGCCAACGGCGCGGGCAAGAGCACCGTGTTGCAGGTGATCGCCGGCCTCATCGCGCCGACATCGGGTCGCGTCACCGTCGCCGGGGCCGACATCGCCGACCTGGAACCGACCGCATGGTGGCGACAGATCGCGTGGCTGCCGCAGTACCCGGCACTGGTGCCGGGCACCATCGCCGACAACCTGACGCTGTTCGGGCCGCTGACAGACCCCGCAGCCGCGTGCGCGGCGTCCGGCTTCGACGCGGTCCTCGATCAGCTGCCCCAGGGAGCGCAGACCGTCATCGGGCGCGGCGGCGTCGGGCTGTCCCTGGGTCAGCGCCAACGCCTCGGGTTGGCGCGGGCCTTCGGGTCGACGGCCCCGGTGCTGTTGCTGGACGAACCCACGGCACACCTGGACGCGGCCACCGAGAACACCGTGCTGCGTTCCCTAGTCGAGAGAGCCCGCGCCGGCGCGACGGTGGTGATCGTCGGGCACCGCGAACCGGTCCTGGCCATCGGGGACCGGGTCGTCGAGGTCTGCGCGGAGCATCCTGCCCATGTGTGACCCGCTGCGGGCCGCGCTGCAGTTGCTCCGGCCGCGACTGACCCGTCTGCTGCTGGCCGTCGCGCTCGGCGTGCTGTCGCTGAGCAGTGCGCTGGCGCTGGCCGGGACGTCGGCGTGGCTGATCACCCGGGCCTGGCAAATGCCGCCGGTGCTCGATCTTTCGGTCGCGGTGGTGGCGGTACGGACCTTCGCGATTTCCCGCGGCGTGCTGCGCTACTGCGAACGGCTGGCCAGTCACGACGCCGCGCTGCGCGCCGCCGGCACCGCCCGCGCGCAACTGTATTCCCGGCTGGCGCACGGGCCGGCCGACATCGCGACCCGGTTGCACAGCGGTGAACTGGTAGCCCGCGTCGGCGCGGACGTCGACCAGCTGGCTGATGTGCTGGTGCGCGCCCTGCTGCCGATCGGTGTCGCGGCGGTGCTGGCCGTCGCCGCCACCGCGGTCGTCGCCGTCATCTCCGTGTCGGCCGCGGCGGTCATGGGAACCTGCCTGCTGGTGGCCGGTGTGGCCGCACCGTGGTTGGCCGCGCGCGCTGCCGCGGCACAGGAGGCCCTCGCGCGGCGGCATCGGGGCGAACGTGACGTAGCGGCGATGTTGGCGCTCGAGCATGCGCCACAGCTGCGGGTCGGCGGCACGCTTCCCGCCGTCGTCGCCGAATCGCAGCGACAACAACGTGACTGGGGGCACGCCATCGATGCCGCCGCGCGGCCGGCCGCAGTCGCCGAAGCCGTGCCCACCGCCGCGATCGGAGTCAGCGTGCTGGGCGCCGTCGTCGCGGGCATCGCGATCGCACCGACGGTCGCGCCCACCACACTGGCCGTGCTGATGTTGTTGCCGTTGTCGGCCTTCGAGGCCACCACTGCCCTGCCGGCCGCCGCGATCCAGCTGACCCGGTCACGACTGGCGGCGCGGCGGCTGATGGATCTGGCGCCCGCCGGCCCGCCACGACCGGTGCAGCCCGGCGCCGCACTGCCCCGCACGACGGCGGCCGCCCGGCTGCGCGCGCAGAACCTGCTCACCGGGTACCGGGGCGCACGGCCAGTCACCGTCGACCTGCCGCCGGGCGCCCGACTGGCAGTCACCGGGCCCAGCGGTGCCGGTAAGACCACGCTGCTGATGACCCTGGCGGGTCTGGTGCCGCCCACGGGCGGCCAGGTCACGCTCGACGGCACCCCGGTCGATCTGCTCGACGAACACGAATTACGGCGCGCGGTCGGATTCTTCGCCGAGGACGCCCACGTGTTCGCCACCACGATCCGGGACAACCTGCTGGTGGCGCGCGGTGACTGCCCCGACGAGGAGCTGACGTCGGCGCTGCGCCGGGTTGGTCTGGGCGGCTGGCTGGCCGGTCTGCCGGACGGGTTGACGACCGTGCTGGCCGGCGGGGCGCGCGCGCTGTCGGCGGGGCAACGCCGGCGGCTGCTGCTGGCGCGGTCATTGATCTCGCCGGCACGGATCGTGCTGCTCGACGAACCGACCGAGCATCTCGACGCCGCCGACGCCGAGCCTCTGCTGCGCAGCCTGCTCGATCCGGGCGGCCCGCTGCTCAGTGCAGCGCGCACGGTGGTGGTGGCGACCCACCACCTGCCCAGCGGCCTTCGTTGCGCTGAGCTGCGCCTGGGCTCCCTTGAGTATTCTGACGGCTGATCGCCTACTGTGCCCGATCTGCGGCCCGATCCGAAGAGCGCACCGTGTCGAACCGCTACTGCGACCCGTACCCACCGGGCACCCACCCCGGTTATCCGCCGCCGTCCTATCCCGGCTACCGGCCGGTCGGGCCGCGCAACGGTCTCGGTGTCGCGTCCCTGGTGCTCGCCGTCGCGGGGTTGTTGTCGGTGTGGTCCGTGGTCGGGGGGATCGTCCTCGGTGTCGTCGGCGCGGTGCTCGGCCTCGTCGGGTGGCAACGGGCCAGGCGCGGCGAGGCCAACAACGCTGCGATCGCGATCGCCGGGATCGCGCTGGGCGTGCTGGCTGTCCTCGTCGGGTTGGCCTTTGCCGGCATCTGGATCGCCTTCTGGCGGCAAGCCGGCGGCAACGACTACATTGCCTGCCTGCGGAAAGCCGGACCCGACCACGCGCTGCAGCAGCGATGCGCCGATCAGTTCCGCGACAAGGTGCAGGACCAGTTCGGCGTCACCCTGACGCCCGGGTCGATGCCATCGCCGGCCGTGAGAGACGCCGGCGGCGCGGCATGAACTCCAGCGACATCACGACGTAGAGCAAGGCGGGCAGCTGGGTCAATCGCACCAGGACATAGCGGCGCTCACCCAGCGAGTGGAACTTACGCAGGTAGCGGTACAGCGACTCCAACGCGATCAGCGGATCCCCGAGGTGGATAAGCCGGTAGCAGACCGCTTGCACGCGGCCGCGATGCTTTTCGTCGAAGATGTCCGGGAACGCCGCGAACGCCAGCGACACACGCTGCGCCCCGGCCTCTTTGGCGGCCATCACCATGTCGACACTGAGCCGCTCGTCGATCCCGTTCGGCGCTCCGCGCCGGCGCCACGGCACGTCGAGTGACAGTTCGCTTCCGCCGCCGGCGGTCGCGTACCGGTGAAAGCCCTGAACCCGGCCCGCGGCATCGCGGGCGATGATCAGCTGGATCCCCGGATAGCGGCGCTCCAGCGCCCCGTCCAGGGCCATCGAGAATCCGCGCTCGGTGTGCGCGCCGCTCGGTGACGCCCGCAGGACCTCGATGAGCTCGGCGCGCCGTTCGTCGTCGAGGTCCTGCTCGGCGACGATCTCGGTGGTGACACCGCAATTGTGGGTGCGCTGGACGGCCTGGCGCAGATTGCGGAATTTGCGGCCGCTCATCGCGAAATTGCCGACGTCGATGACGACGTCGCGCCCGACCGGCACGGCGCGCAGCGGCTGGCCGATCACCGCCGGGTCGCTCCACAACGCCAGCCGGCGCTCGCTGCAGCACAGCACGACGATGCGCCAGCCGCGGGCGCGGCACATCGCCGCGAAGTCGGCGATCAGCTGCCGAAATTGCGTTTCGTCACCGATCGGGTCGCCGCTGACCACGGCATAGCCGATGCGGGTACGGTAAGCCAGGGCTGCGCCGCCGTCAGCGCTGAAGTGGTAGCACTTGCGCACCTGCATGGCGAACGGGGCCAGCGGGTCCCCGCGGGTGGCGTTGACCAGCGCCCACACCCGCGGCAAGTCGTCGGGGCGCGGGCGCGCCGTCGTCGGCGCCATCAACGCCAGCCCCGATCCGGCGATGAGCAGGTCACCGACCAGGTCGAAGGCCAGCATGTGCGCGGCGAGCCCGAGGAGCACGGCGAGGGCGGCGGCGGCCGCGTGTTTGATGGTCACCGGACGCCCCAGGAAAATGCCCCGCGCGATCAGCGCGACCACCGCGAGCATGGTCAGCGACCACTCCAGCCGGCTGGCCTGCCAATCGGTGCGGCGGTGATCGTGAACGACCAGAGCGATCAGCCACGTCCCGGCGCTGAGCACCGCGGCCGCGCCGATCAGCCGCGCCGCGGCGGAATCAACGTGAACGACGACCCGTTCGCTGGCGCCCAGTCCGGGTGCGACGTCGACCGATGACTCGCGCACGCCCACCTCCGGTTTGCTCTGCTTGCCCCGGGCGATTACCCCAAACGGTACGCTTCGATACCGGTCGCGGGGGTGCCGCGGCGCGTGTTGCTGCCGGATCGTTGCCCGGCGGCCGCCTCAGCGACGTGAAGCGGGGAAGTATTTCACGACGCCTTCCTGCACCACGGTGGCGACCAGCTGCCCGCCGCGGTCGAAGAAGTGCCCGCTGCCCAGCCCGCGGGAATCTGCGGCCACCGGCGACGACGTGGCGTAGAGCACCCAGTCGTTGAGATTGACAGGGCGGTGAAACCACATCGTGTGGTTGACGGTGAGGGCAAAGATCCGGTCGAAACCCCAGGACAGGCCATGTGTGGTGATGATGGAGTCCAGCACGGTGGTGTCCGACGAGTAGACCAGCGTCGCGGCGTGCAGCACCGGATCGTCGGGTATGACACCGTCGGCTTTGACCCAGACGCGGTTGTAGGCCAACCGGTCGCCCTTGTCGCGCATCACCCACGCCGGGTCGTTGGTGTAGCGCCATTCGATGGGCCACGGCGCGTTGAGGAACTGCGGCACGGTTTTTTCGTAACCGCGCAGCAACGCATCCAGTTTCGGCAGGCCATCCGGGTCGGCGACCGGCGGGGCGGCGACATTGTGCTCAAGTCCCTGCCCACCCGACAGGTGGGACACCATGGCTGTGGCCAACAGCGTGTCGCCTTGCATCGCATCCACCCGCCGATTGGCGAAGCGGCGCTCGTCGCGCAGCCGCGCCACCCGGAATTCGATGTCCTTGGCCGGGTTGCCGCCGTTGATGAAGTGCACCGACAGCGCATTAGGCGGCAGGTCGTGGCGCTGGGTGCGGCTGGCCGCCACGAACGCCTGCGCCATCACCTGGCCGCCGAAGGTGCGCGTCGGGTTTTTGCTGGGGTGCGATCCGATGAAGATGTCCTCGCCGAGGCGACCCAGATCCAGAACGGCCATCAGCTCGTCGAAGTCGGACACGGTCACACGTCGTCCTCGCCGATGCGATGCACGTGGATCAGGTTGGTCGACCCGACGGTGCCCGGGGGTGCGCCCGCGACGATCACCACCAGGTCTCCCCGCCGGTAGCGGCCCAGTTCCAGCAGCGACCTGTCGACCTGCCGAATCATGCCGTCGGTGCTCGACAGATGGGGCACGATGAACGTCTCGGTGCCCCACGTCATCGCCAGTTGGCTGCGCACCTCCGGAAGCTCGGTGAACGCCAGCAGCGGCAGCGGGGTGTGCAGGCGGGCCAGCCGGCGCACGGTGTCGCCGGACTGGGTGAAGGCGACCAGCGCCTTGGCGTCGAGGCGTTCGCCGATGTCGCGGGCAGCGTAGGAGATCACCCCGCGTTTGGTGCGCGGCACGTGGGTGAGCGGCGGGGCGGCGGTCGAATTCTCCTCGACTGCACAGATGATCCGCGACATCGTCTGCACCGCTGCGATCGGGTACTTGCCGACGGCGGTTTCCCCGGACAGCATCAGCGCGTCGGCGCCGTCGAGGACCGCGTTGGCGACGTCGGAGGCCTCGGCCCGGGTCGGGCGTGAGTTCTCGATCATCGAGTCGAGCATCTGGGTGGCCACGATGACGGGTTTCGCGTTCTCCCGGGCCATTTGAATGGCCCGCTTTTGCACCAGCGGAACTTCTTCGAGCGGCAACTCCACCCCGAGATCGCCGCGGGCCACCATGACAGCGTCGAAGGCCAGCACGACGGCTTCGAGATTGTCGATGGCTTCAGGCTTTTCGAGCTTGGCCACCACCGGTATCCGGCGCCCGGCCCGGTCCATCACCTCGTGGACCAATTCGACATCCGACGGTGAACGCACGAACGACAGCGCCACCATGTCGACTCCGAGGTCCAGCGCGAACCTGAGGTCCTCGATGTCCTTTTCCGACAGTGGCGGGGCCGACACGTTCATCCCGGGCAGCGACATCCCCTTGTTGTCGCTGACCGGGCCGCCCTCGGTGACCGTGCAGACCACGTCGTCGCCGTCGATTTCCTCGACCACCAGGCTGATCTTGCCGTCGTCGATCAAAACGCGGTCACCGGGCGCGGCGTCGTTGGCCAACTGCTTGTAGGTGGTTGACACCCGGTCGTGACTGCCTGCGCAGGCCGCGACGGTGATCCGCACGGTTTCGCCGTTGGCCCAGAAGGTCGGACCGTCCGCGAAGCGTCCCAGTCTTATCTTCGGGCCCTGCAAGTCGGCGAGCACCCCGACCGCCCGGCCGGTCGCGTCGGAGGCCGCCCGCACCCGTTCGTAGGCCGATTTGTGTTCGCTGTAGTCGCCGTGGCTGAAATTCATTCTGGCGAAGTCCATTCCGGCCTCGACCAGGTCCCTGACCGTTTCGTCGGTGTTGCTGGCCGGGCCGAGGGTGCAGACGATCTTGCCGCGCCTCGCCATGGCTACACAGCATAGTCCCGGCAGCTGAATTATCCGGGAAGCACAGTCGGCGCTAAGGGAAACGCGGGCAGATTACGCAGCACCGTCCACACAACTGTGACGAGCACCACCGCGACGATGGCCGCTATCGGCGGCGCTGCGTCACGGCGTCGCGCCAGCATCCACAGCGCCAGCAGCGGGATGCCGGCGAGCAGGAACGCGTTGTCGGTGACGGCGGCGCCCAGGTCACCGTGCAGTAGGTCGTGGACCATCCGCAGACCGCCGCACGCGGGGCAGTTCCAGCCGGTCAGCCTCCGGAAAAGGCACGGCGGGAACACCGTGTGCGGGTTGTGCGGGTCCACCAGGCCGACGTAGCCGAGCACGCCCACCAGCAGGGCCCCGGCGCCCAGGATGCGGCCGCGGCTGGAGATGATGCCACGGTGGCCGCCAGGTGAGGACGAAGCGTTCACGCCCGCCAGCATGCCAGGCCGCTCTCCCGCCCGAGGATTATTGCGGCTATCCCCGCCTGAGCCCGCTTAACCACGGGCGCCACCGTCTCGACCCAGACCGGGTCGGCTCCTGTGCAGCAGACTCTGCAGCTTCAGGCCGTGCGGCCTCGGGCTCGTCGGCCGGTTCGGCGGCCTCGGATCCGTCGCCTGAGGTGTCGGGAACCACCACTTCGTCAGCCGCCGACCGATCCGGTTGCCCCGTCACCGCCGTGGTCGGCGCGCCCACGGTTACCGGCTCGGGCGTGGGTTCGTCGATCCGGGTGCCGCCGATGGATGCCGGGTCTTCGCGGCCTTTCGGCGCCAGGATTAGATAGACCACCGCGCCGATGAAGACGAACGTGGAGGTGAAGGAGTTGATCCGGATGCCGGCGATGTGGGTAGCGGCATCGTCACGCAGCAACTCGATGCAAAACCGCCCGACGCAGTAGCCGGCGACATACAGCGCGAACAGCCGCCCATGGCCGATTCTGAACCGTCGGTCTACATACAGCAGCATCGCGAAAACCACAAGATCCCAGAGCAATTCGTAGAGAAACGTCGGCTGCACGACCATCGCAACCTGTCCGGTCGACACCCCGTCGAGCGAATGCACGTCGACGAACCCGGCCGGATCGCGCCGGTAGAAGATCTCCAGACCCCACGGCATGGTGGTTTCCCGGCCGAAAAGCTCCTGGTTGAAGTAGTTTCCGAGCCGCCCAATCGCCTGAGCAAGCACAATCCCGGGCGCGACCGCGTCGGCGAAGGCGGGCAGCGGGATCCCGTGGCGCCGGCCGCCGATCCACGCCCCGACGCCGCCCAGTGCGACCGCTCCCCAGATACCCAGGCCGCCGTCCCAGATCCGCAGCGCCGCGCTCAGACCCGCGCCGCCCGCGCCGAAATACGTGCGCCAATCGGTGGCCAGGTGATAGAGCCGCCCGCCGACCAAGCCGAACGGCACTGCCCACAAAGCGATGTCGTAGATCACACCCCGTGCGCCGCCCCGAGCTTGCCAGCGCCGGTCGCCGAGCAGGAGCGCGGCAACGATTCCCGTGATGATGAACAGCGCGTAGGCGCGGATCGGCACTGGCCCGAGCCGCCACACTCCCCGCGGCGGGCTGGGAAAGTAGGCCAGCACCGTCGTTGTCATCACGCAGAAACCCCGGAAATCCGCTGCCGCACACCGGCAGCAAGTTCTTCGGTCAGTCCGCGTAGGGCGGGAATGCCCTGGGCCAACGTCGACACCAGCGCCGAGCCGACGATGACGCCGTCGGCGTAGCCAGCGATCTGCGCCGCCTGTTGACCCGAACGCACCCCCAGACCCACCCCTACCGGGATGTCCGAAATCGCCCTTATCCGACGCACCAACTCCGGTGCGGCCTGTGAGACGACATCGCGGGCACCGGTAACCCCCATGATCGACGCCGCGTAGGCGAATCCGCGGGACGCCTCGAGGGTGCTCGCCAGGCGCTGCGGGGTCGACGACGGCGCGACCAGGAAGATGCGGTCCAGACGGTAGTGGTCGGAGGCCGCCAACCACTGATCGGCTTCGTCGGGGATGAGATCCGGGGTGATCAGGCCCTGTCCGCCGGCGGCTGCGAGATCTCGGGCGAACGCGTCGACCCCGTAGCGCAGCACGGGATTCCAGTAGGTCATCACCACGGCCCGGCCACCGGCTGCGCTGATCGCCTCCACCGCTGACAAGGTATCGCGGATCCGCACACCGCCGCGTAGCGCGATCTCCGACGCCTTCGCGATCGTCGGGCCGTCCATGCCCGGATCCGAGTACGGCACACCGACTTCCACCAGATCGCAGCCGGCATCGACCAGCGCGGTCATCGCGGTCAGCGAGGTGGGCACATCGGGATAGCCAGTGGGCAAATAGCCGATCAGGGCTGCCCGGTTACCCACACGGCACACACTGAACAGCTCGCCCAAACGGCTTTCACCCTGCGCCACAATCACGAGTCGTCCCGGCTGTCGAGAAGACCGAACCAGGTCGCCGCGGTTTCGACGTCCTTGTCGCCGCGACCGGACAGGTTGACCACGATGAGCGCCCCGCGACCCAGGTCGGCGCCCAGCTGCAGCGCCCCGGCTACCGCGTGGGCGGATTCGATCGCCGGGATGATGCCTTCGGTGCGGCATAACAGCCGAAACGCTTCCATAGCCTGAGCATCGGTGATGGGCCGGTACTCGGCGCGCCCGGTGTCTTTGAGCCAGGCGTGCTCCGGACCCACGCCGGGATAATCCAGCCCCGCCGAAATCGAATGCGACTCGATGGTCTGACCGTCCTCGTCCTGCAGGAGATAGGAATACGATCCCTGGAACGCACCCGGCGAACCGCCGGTGAACGTCGCGGCGTGCCGACCGGTTTCCACCCCGTCGCCGGCCGCCTCGAAGCCGATCAACCGCACCCCGGGGTCGTCGAGGAAGGCGTGAAAGATGCCGATCGCGTTGGACCCGCCGCCGACGCATGCGGTGACGGCGTCGGGAAGCCGCCCGGCCTGAGCCATGATCTGCGCGCGCGTCTCCAGGCCGATGACCCGCTGGAAGTCACGCACCATGGCCGGAAACGGATGCGGTCCCGCCGCGGTGCCGAAGCAGTAGTAGGTGGTGGCGGCGTTGGTGACCCAATCCCGGAATGCCTCGGTGATCGCGTCTTTGAGGGTCTGCGAACCGGATTCGACGGAAACGACCTCGGCGCCCAGTAGCCGCATCCGGGCCACGTTGAGCGCTTGGCGCGCGGTGTCGACCGCTCCCATGTAGATAACACAGTCCAAGCCCAGCAGCGCGCAGGCCGTGGCGGTCGCGACGCCGTGCTGGCCCGCCCCGGTCTCGGCGATCACCCGGGTCTTGCCCATTCGCCGGGCCAGCAGCGCCTGGCCGAGCACATTGTTGATTTTGTGAGAACCGGTGTGGTTCAGGTCTTCCCGTTTGAGGAAAATCCGCGCCCCGCCGGCATGCTCCCCCAGGCGCACCGCCTCATACAGCGGCGACGGCCGGCCCGTGTAGTTGGCCTGCAACGCGTCCAGCGTGTCCAGGAAAGCCTGGTCGGTGCGGGCTTTCGCATAGGCGGCGCTGACCTCCTCGATCACCGCCATCAGCGCCTCGGCGACGAAGCGGCCCCCGTAGACACCGAAATGGCCCCGCGAATCGGGCTCGTGACGAGTCGGTTCGGCGATGGCCGCGCTGGACCGCGGAAGTTGCGGGGGAAAGTCTGCCATCATTAAGAGTGCACTTGCACGCCTAGCGGACCGGTTTCGGACAGGACGGGTGCTTGCCCGCGGTGACCAGGTCGGCAACGGCCGCGCGGGGGTCACCGCTGGCGACGAGACCCTCGCCGACCAGCACCGCGTCGGCGCCCGCGCCGGCGTAGGCCAGCAGGTCCGCGGTGCCCCGCACCCCGGATTCAGCGATCCTGATCACGTCGCTGGGCAGCCCGGGTGCGATGCGCGCGAAGCAATCTCGGTCAACTTCCAGCGTCTTGAGATCGCGGGCGTTGACCCCGATCACCCGGGCCCCGGCCTTGAGTGCCCGGTCGGCTTCGTCCTCGGTGTGCACCTCGACCAAGGCTGTCATGCCCAGTGACTCGGTGCGCTCCAGCATCGACACCAGGGTGTGCTGGTCGAGTGCGGCGACGATCAGCAGCAGCATGTCGGCGCCGTGCGCGCGCGCCTCGTGGATCTGGTAGGGCCCCACCACAAAATCCTTGCGCAACACCGGCACCGAGACCGCCGCGCGCACCGCGTCGAGGTCGTCGAGCGAGCCGCGAAAGTGGCGCTGTTCGGTCAGCACGCTGATGATCCGCGCGCCGCCGTCCTCGTAGGCCCGCGCCAGTTTGTCCGGCTCACCGATCGACGCGAGGTGCCCCGCCGACGGGCTGGCACGTTTGACCTCGGCGATGACGCCGATACCCGGCTCGCGCAGCGCCGCCAACACGTCGCGCGGCGGCGGGGCCGCCTTGGCGGCCGCTTTGATCTCGGAGAAGCTCACGACGGCTTCGCGGGCGGCAACGTCGGCGCGAACTCCCTCGATGATGGAGTCAAGCACGGTTGCCGAACTCATACGTGTCGGTCCTTCCCCGCGGGTGCGGCAGATTCGAAGACGTTCATCGAAGGGTAGCGGCCGTTGGCGCAGGGTGTGTCACCGCCCCTCGGTGTCGTCGTCTTTCGTTTCGGTGGGGTCGCGGCCCGCGTCGAGCGCGTCCCAGATCAGCCGCTCGGACACGGCCTCACCCTCGCGCCGGGCCAGCGACCGGCGGACCGCGGGTGCGGCGTAGCGCGACGTCGAGCCCAGGGCCGAACCCGCCCGCATCAGCAGCACGGCAGCGGCCAGGATGCCCACAGCGGTGGTCAGCGCGATCCCCGCGCCGGCGTAATAGCGCCGGCTTCCGATCACCGTCAGCAGCGCGACGTGCGCGAGATCGGCTGCGCGCACCGCCACATCGGGAAGCACCCACTGGCAGATCGCCAGGTAGCCGATCGCCAGGCTGACCGCCGCCATCAGCATCGCCAGCACCCGCAGCAGCCAGCCGCGCACCGCCACCGCCGCAACCGCCGTCGCCAGTGCCAGCAGCGCCAACGGCAACAATGCGCTCGACCACGAGGCGCCGGAGACGGTGACGGTCCTCGGTTGCCCCAGACCGTCGAAGGATTCGACGGCGACCCACGGCAACCGCGAGGCCGCCCACAAGCCCGCTGCGGCGAGCACCAGCAGCGCCTGGGCGATCCGCGCGGCCAGCCGGGCCCGGCGATCAGCATCGGCGGTCACGGCGTGCCGATGTCGGGCGCGGTCAGGTTTTCCGCGGCGGCGATGGCGTTGAGCACCGCGCGGGCCTTGTTCGTCGCTTCGGTGTATTCGTAGGGGCCATTGGAATCGGCCACCACTCCTCCCCCGGCTTGCACGTAGGCGGTACCGTCGCGCATCAACGCGGTGCGGATGGCGATTGCGAAATCGGCGTTGCCGGCGAAGTCCAGGTAGCCGATGACGCCGCCGTAGAGGCCGCGGCGGGTCTTTTCGACCTCTTCGATCAGCTCCATCGCCCGCACTTTCGGAGCGCCGGACAGTGTGCCCGCCGGGAAGCAGGCGATCACCGCGTCCAGCGCGGTGCGGCCCTCGGCGAGCATCCCGGTCACCGTGGACACCAGGTGCATGACGTGGCTGTAGCGCTCGATGTGGCTGTAGTCGTCCACCCGCACCGTGCCCGGCACGCACACCCGGCCCAGGTCGTTGCGGCCCAGATCGACCAGCATCAGATGTTCGGCGAGTTCCTTGTCGTCTGTCAGCAGCTCCTTTTCCAACAGCTGGTCTTCTTCCTCGGTCCGCCCGCGCCAGCGGGTCCCGGCGATGGGATGGGTCGTGGCCCACCGGTCGTGCACGGTGACCAGCGCCTCAGGACTGGACCCGACAATCGAAAAAGCCGTGCCGCCAGCGTCATTGGGGACGTGCATCAGATACATGTAGGGGCTCGGGTTGGACACCCGCAGCATCCGGTAGACGTCGATCGGATCGGCATCGGTGTCCATCTCGAAACGCTGCGACGGCACCACCTGAAACGCCTCCCCGGCCTCGATCTGGTGAACCAGATGCTCGACGATCGCCCCGTACTCGGCGACGCTGCGCTGGGTACGGTGGTTGGGTTCAGGGCGGCTGAAGGTCGCCACGGTCGACGGCAGCGGCTGGCTCAGCGCCGCGGTCATCACGTCGAGCCGCTCGACCGCGTCGTTATAGGCCTCGTCGACCCGCTCGTCGGTGCCGTTCCAGTTCACTGCGTTGGCGATGAGGGTGATCGTGCCCTCGTGGTGGTCGACCGCGGCCACATCGGTGGCCAGCAGCAGCAGCATGTCCGGCAGGCCCAGGTCGTCGACGGTCAGTTCGGGCAGCCGCTCCAGCCGTCGCACCAGGTCGTAGGCGAAGAAGCCCACCATGCCGCCCGACAGCGGCGGCAGCCCGGGCACCGGTGCGGTAGCCAGCAGTGCGAGCGTGGCACGCAGAGCCTGCAGCGGATCCCCGCCGACGGGGGCGTCCTGCGGCACCGCGCCCAGCCACACCGCCTCGCCGTCGCGCACGGTCAGCGCGGACGGCGCGCCGGCTCCGATGAAAGACCAGCGCGACCAGGATCTCCCGTTTTCGGCAGATTCCAGCAGGAAGGTGCCGGGCCGGTTCGCGGCCAGCTTGCGATACGCCGACAGCGGGGTCTCGGCGTCGGCCAACACTTTGCGCGTGACCGGGACCACCCGGTGTCCGGCGGCGAGAAAGCGAAAGTCCTCGCGGGAGGTCGTGGCGAGCTCAGCGGTCACCCACTTATTCTCCAGCCGTCTTCCCCGGCTCCGCACGGGCCCGTAGCCTGAGGCCATGAAACCCGGTGACAAGGCGCCCGACTTCGAACTTCCCGACCAGACCGGAACACCGCGCACGCTCAGCGCGCTGCTGGCCCGCGGACCCGTGGTGTTGTTTTTCTACCCCGCGGCGATGACACCCGGCTGCACGAAGGAGGCCTGCCACTTTCGTGACGTGGCCGCCGAGTTCGACGCCGTCGGCGCGCAGCGCGTCGGTATCAGCACGGACCCGGTGGCCAAGCAGGCCAGGTTCGCCGACGCGCACAGCTTCGACTACCCGCTGCTGTCGGACTCCGAGGGAACGGTCGCCGCGCAGTTCGGGGTCAAACGCGGGCTGCTCGGCAAGCTGATGCCCGTCAAGCGCACGACGTTCGTCATCGACACCGACCGCACCGTGCTCGATGTGATCTCCAGCGAGTTCAACATGGATACCCACGCCGACAAGGCGTTGGCGACGCTACGGGCCCGCTCGTCGGCGTAGCGGTCTCGCGCAGCCGTTCGCTACGCATCCAGCCCTCGCCGAAAGTGAAACTGTCGCGACAATCGACCCGATTTTTCGTAAGAGTTTCAATTTCGGTGACCTGGTGCCCGGACGGCGCTACGCTCACCCCAACCTGAAGGAGAGGTGAGAGTTTCACATGCTGCGTCGACTGGCCGCCCTCGCCCTGATCAGCGCTGCCGTCATGGCCCCGGCGGGAGCGCAGTCACCCCGGGTCTACCTGGGCGATATCCGGCTCAGCGCCGGCAGCGAGCCGGATATCGTCATCGACTTCGTCGAACACGGCGTGGTCACCAACCAGGTCTTGCCCGACCAGGTCGGAGGAACTCTCGGGATCTCTGGGCTGCCGCCCGGGACCGCGCTCAACGCGGTAGGCGAGCAGGAGGCACAGGCCGTCGGGCAACAATTATTCGACGAGCTCGGCGGCCCGAAGGGCGTCGCCGGCATCTTTGCCGGCGTGGACATCAGGATGCCGGAGACCATGGCGCCATTTGCAGCGCTGGAAGACATGACCACGCAGATGTTGACCGGGCTCGACGAAATGGATGGCGGTATCTACGCGGGCAATTCGATATTGTCGCCTGCCGGCGTCCTGTTCTACCTGACGCTGCTTGCGTGGTCCTTCGGCTTGGACTCCGTGCCGATGCCGGGCTCCGTCGACGTCAACGGCGCGGCGTTCGAAGACATGTTCACCAACGCTGTGGACACGATGTACAACGACGCACTGGCGAACCCGGTCGTCAGCGCCAACGGTGAGATCACCGTCGTGGCGGGCTCCGGTGAGGCGGCAATCAGCACCTGGGTGCTGGGAAACGTCACAAACCCCGATCTGGCCTTTTTCGCGCCCCGGTTTTTAGAGTCGTTGATCACCGGAGATGCGGGCGGATTGTTCCTGCCCAACGGCGATGTCGTCGACGTCACGGGTAATCCCACCGAC
Organism: Mycobacterium sp.; assembly: GCF_008709575.1. Classification (GTDB taxonomy): domain Bacteria; phylum Actinomycetota; class Actinomycetes; order Mycobacteriales; family Mycobacteriaceae; genus Mycobacterium. The sequence continues at coordinate 12,001 of NZ_VYIK01000005.1, read as the reverse complement.
GGCTGGACGCTGGTCAGCTGGGCCGGAGAGGCCATTCCGCAGAATCCGGGATTGCTCACCGAGCTGGCCGTCGATGTCCGCAACCTCGTCGCGCCGCCACAGATAGCGGCATATAACTTCGCGCAAGCCGTGCTCAGCGCCGACCCGGCAGCCATGGCGGACGCCGCGCAAACCGGCCTGCACAACGTCGGCGCGGCGATAGCCGCGTTCCCCGGAGCGGTGCTCACCGACACCGTGGACGAGCTGGCCAACCTCGTCCGCGACCTCGCGGCAGGCGAGACGTTCAGTGCGGCCTTCGGCTCGACGATCGTGGGACTCACTCCGCAGATCGCCGCCGACCTGGGTGGCGCACTGGCGTCGCTGTGATTAGTGGATTTAGCCTAGGGCAGGCCCAGGACCAACGACCCGAACGCGTCGGCGAGTGTGGCCGCCGAATCCCCGGCTGCCACGTCGGCGCCGAGGGTTTGCACCACGGAGGCGATGTCGTCGATCACCGATACCGGGTACTGAACTAGGGCTGCGCCGACGCTCTGCACGCCGGCGGTAAGCGCATCCCGGATCGTCGTCGGGTCACCGGTGAGGGCGGCCTCGACCAGGTTGTAGGCGGCCGTCTGCGGCGGGGTGATCAGATCCCGGAAATCGACGATCAGCTGCGTCAGCAACCCCGGATCCTGCGGAATGGCCTGCCCGTCGAAGCTGACCAGCGTCCAGCCCTGGGTGGGATTGCCTTCCAGTTCCACCACGCCGGCGTTGAACAGGAACGGGTGTTCTTCCGGGCTGAGCACCGCTTCGACGAAGCGCGGCAAGAAGATGGCCAGATCGGGGTTTTTGGCGTTGAGCAATGTCCAGGTGCTGATCGCCGCTTCGCCGGAAAACGCCACGTCGGTGACCTGGCCCGTCGCGCTGACGATCGGGTTGGCCAACGCGTCGGCATACATCGTGGCAACGGCGTTGCTGAAGTAGTCCTCGAACGCGATCCCGTTGAAGTCCAATGAGCCCGGCATCGGCACGAATTCGTATCCAAACGCCCACGTGAGCAGCGTCAGGTCGTAGAGGATGCCGCCGGGGCCGGAATACGGGTCGCCCGCGTAAATACCGCCGCCGATCTCGTTGAGCCCGGAAAATACTTGCGGGGTCTCCTGCTCGAGTGCGACGAACGGCGCTGCGGTCTCGGCCATCCTGATGTTTTGCCCCTCGAAGATGCCGGCCACCGCGTCGGGGCTGCCGAGCTGGCTGGCCAGTTGGTGCCCGACCTCGGTGGCCTCTTGCTGGCCGAGCGCGCTAAGCGGCGATCCGGGCAGAAAATTGCCGGCGACAACACCTGTTGACACCGTTTTTCCGTGGCGCACCAGGTCGAGGACGATGTCCTCCTCGCCCGCGGTGAGCACGACGTCAGCTCCGCGGGCATCCGAGAACGACGAGGTGGCCGGGATGACGGCGATGACGCCGGCGCCGACGAGGGCAAGACCGACAGCAACGCTCGCCAATAACTTACTGTGCTGTTGGCATAGATTCGGCATCGTCTTACACCTTTAACAGGCTATGCTTATGATTAGCCGACTATAGCACGGCGCGAAGCAGCTGTGGTCCCGCTGTTGCACGCCCGCGGGACCGAGAAAAAAGGTCGCCTCGCGGATTTTTAGGGCGCGGGCCAGCGCGTCGTCGTCCATCCGGGCCACCATCGACACGTCGTCCCTGCCGCGCTCCTGGACGACGAACAGTCCGCTGGCGTTGCGCTTCAGTCGGGCCGCAATGGCCGGGTCGAGATTTGTCACCGCACCAATGGAGGAAGCTGTGCAACCAGGCCTGCACAGCGTCGACGCGGCGATAGCTGCGTCCTCCGGATCGGTGCTCGGCGACACCGCTGCCGAGCCAGCCACCCTCGTCGACGACCTCGCGACAGGCGAGACGTTCAGTGCGGCATTCGGGTCGACGAACGTGGGGCTGACTCCGCAGATAGCTGCCGGCTCGAGTGGCGCATTGGAGTCGTTGTGCTGGTCGCGTAATTTTTTCCAACTCAGCCTAAGACGGGTTTGAGTCAACCAAAGTTCCGGTCCAGCAAGGGATGGCGAGACCGAATCCCCCGCGGCCACGTCGGCAAGGTGTGCCGACGGCTCGTTGGCCAAGCCGGTATTAATCAAAGGTCAGTCCACGCCTGCGCATCTCGGTGTCGATGGCCCGCAGCTGGTCCTCCCAATACCACACAAACGGCTGCTGAATTAGCAGGATCGGGTCATCGATGGCTTCAAGCGTCTTCTTGCGGATCTCGATTAGCCGGTTGTCGTCCACGTCCTCGATACTCGGCCAGTGCCCCTCTAAATCGTCAAGCCACACGGAGTCCTCCTCCGGACCATGATTTCTTTGCAGGGGTATCGCTGAATTGGTGGCGTGATGTGTTGCTAGCATGAGTCATGGTTGCTGCGACGCTGCCGGATTCTGACGGGTCGGGTCGGAGTTGGTTATGGCGAGCTCTTCGGCGAAGATAAGAAGCTCACCGAAATACTGCCCTAACGTTGATGCGTAGCACTCCCCGAACGCCTTTTCAGTGATCCCGGATCGCTCGCGGCACCGAATTGACCGGGGAAGAATCGACGGTTGAGGTCAGCGCTGCCACTCAGTGCCATGCTCCCGTGCATGTCCATAGCACTGAAATGCTGGTTTTTTAGCTCCGCGATCGTGAAATCCGGCCGAATAATCTGCTTGAGCGAGCACTTCTGCGAGGTTTTTCAAAGGTGTGGTCGATATCTAACCGCCCGTCCGGGGTAGCGACTTGGTTTCTCGGGAAGCTTCGCTGATCTTTGCTCGTGCCTTCGTCAGGCATGGTCTCCTCATACCGCTACTCCGGTATACATGTCAAAGATATCCCGGTAGGATCAGTGCTCTGAAAAGACAAACACGTGATACCGCCTCCGGACGTCTCAGTCTGAAACGTGATTGACAGATCACCGCTGGTCGGTCCGTCAAATCGGGTCTTCAACCTTAAATTGGGCATTCGGCATGAAATCTCGGTTGCGACCTGTCGTTTGCGGAGACACTGGAATCGAATCCGGCGGGCAGAATGCTACGGTTTCTGAATCCGCAGCCGGCGCATTTGTCCTGTTCGCGCAGCCCTCGGCGCGGGCGTTGGTGATGCCGGCGGTCGGGAGGACATTGATCGCGGGCTAGCACGTCCCCGTCAACCCCGCACGGTCGACAGCAGGGTCCGCAACTCCTCTTTGGCAATCCAGGTCGACAGGATCTGCGCGACAGGATCGGCGCGAATCTGATTCCACGTCTTGACAAAGCTTTTGTTTGACAAGCGTTTCCGGGTGGTCGACAGACGGCATCGGTTGGCTCACCGCAGATCGGTCCTGTGGTCGATGCCAACGGCGACTTGTTGACAACGTTTTCCCGTACCGCACGACGTCGATGACGATGTCCTACGCGTCGGCGGTGAGTCCGATGTCCGGCACGTGGGCGCTCGGTAGCGGCTCAAACATGTGTTGGCCGAAGCGCTGGCGCAGGCAACACCGGCGCCACGAATTCATTGCGGAGCGGGTAGTCTCGGCCAGACCTGCTCGCCGCCGGGCATCGCTTCGACCCCGCCGCTCAAGTCCGCCGTCTCTTCGGCGTGGAACCGTCCTGTGGCGATAACAGCACATCGGCGTCGAAGCAGCTGTGCTCCCCGGTGTGGCACGCCCCGCCGACCTGGTCGACCACCAGCAGCACCGCGTCGCCGTCGCAGTCCAGCCGCACCGAGTGCACCCGCTGGGTGTGACCGGAGGTGGCACCCTTGATCCACTGCCGACCGCGAGATCGCGAAAAATACGTCGCCTCACGGGTTTCCAGGGTGCGGGCCAGCGCGTCGTCGTCCATCCAGGCCACCATCAACACCTCGCCGCTGCCGCGTTCCTGGACGACGGCAACGAACAGTCCGTCGGCGTTGCGCTTCAGTCGCGCCGCGATGGCCGGATCGAGTGCACTCACCGCACCACGATCCCTTCGGCGGCCATCGCGGCTTTCACCTGCTTGATGGTCAGTTGCCGGAAGTGAAACACGCTGGCCGCCAAGACCGCATCGGCGCCGGCGAACACCGCGGGCGCGAAATGGTCGGCCGCGCCGGCGCCGCCGCTGGCGATCACCGGAACGCTCACCGCGGCGCGCACCGCGCGCAGCATCGGCAGGTCGAAGCCGGCCCGGGTGCCGTCGGCGTCCATCGAATTCAGCAGGATCTCCCCCACCCCGAGTGCGGCCCCGCGCGAGGCCCATTCCACGGCGTCGATGCCGGTTCCCCGTCGCCCGCCGTGGGTGGTGATTTCCCAGCCCGACGGCGTGGGCGGCGAACCCGCCGCAACGGTGCGCGCATCCACCGACAACACGATGCACTGGGAACCGAACTCACGCGCCAACTCGGACACCAACTGGGGCCGGGCGATCGCCGCGGTGTTGACCGACACCTTGTCGGCACCGGCCCGCAACAGCGCGTCGACGTCGGCCACACTGCGCACCCCACCGCCCACGGTGAGCGGGATGAACACCTGCTCGGCGGTGCGGCGCACCACCTCGAGCATGGTGGCGCGTCCCGACGACGACGCGGTGACGTCCAGAAACGTCAACTCGTCGGCACCCTCGGCGTCGTAGGCCGCCGCAAGCTCTACCGGATCGCCGGCATCGCGCAGGTTTTCGAAGTTGACGCCCTTGACCACCCGGCCGTCGTCGACGTCCAGGCACGGGATCACCCGCACCGCAAGACCGGAAACAGCTGCGCCGCGCACCTCAGTAGTCCTCCGGTCTGCCCACCCGACGCACGATGTCGAAGATCTGAGCATGCACGCCCGGTGCGGCGGCCAGCGCCGACCGCGATTGGGGGGTCCACTGCTCGCCGGCGAGATTGGTCACGATACCGCCGGCGGCCCGCACCAGCGCCACCCCCGCGGCGTGGTCCCACACGTGGTCGCCGAAACTGATTGCGCCGCCGAGGATGCCGTCGGCGACGTAGGCCAGGTCGATGCCGGTGGCGCCGTGCATGCGCAGCCGTGACGACACCCGGCTGAGATTCTCCAGCACGGCCAGCCGGTAACGCCCCGGGAACGCACCGCGCGAGTCCACGTTGAACGTGCCGATCCCGATGATCGATTCGGCGAGCCCGGCGGGCTCCAGCGGTGGGCGGGGCGCACCGTTTTTGACCAACGGCCCGCCGGCCACGGCGGTATAGCGCTCCCCGGTGAACGGCAACCAGGTCAGCCCCGCGACCGGATCGCCGTCGTGCATGAGTCCCAGCAGAATCGCCGCCATCGGGGACCCGGCGGCGTAGTTGAACGTCCCGTCGATCGGATCGAGCACCCACACCCACGGCGAGTCGAGGGCTGCGCCGCCGAACTCCTCGCCGTGCACCTCGATGCCGGTCGCCACCACCAGCGCGTCGACGACCTGATGCTCGATGGCCAGGTCGACTTTGGTGGCGAAGTCGTCCCCCTTCTTGGCCACCGCGGAAGCGGCGCGGTGCCCGGCGACGAACAGCTCGCTGGCGGCGTCGAGGATCACCGATGCCTTGGCCACCAGTGCGTCGAGATCCATGCCGGCCCTATCCCGCCACCGCCGCCAGCGCCTGCGGCAGGCTGAACCGCCCGGCGTAGAGGGCCTTACCGACGATGACGCCCTCCACGCCGGCATCGACCAAGGTGGCGATGGCGCGCAGGTCCTCCAGGTTCGACACCCCGCCGGAGGCGATCACCGGGGCGCCGGTGCGTTCGGTGACCGCGCGCAGCAGATCGAGGTTCGGGCCGGTAAGGGTGCCGTCCTTGGTGACGTCGGTGACGACATAGCGTGAACACCCTTGCTGGTCAAGGCGTTCCAGCACCTCCCACAGGTCGCCGCCGTCGGTTTCCCAGCCGCGGCCGCGCAGCCGGTGCGCGCCGTCGAGGATCTGGACGTCCAGGCCGACGGCGACCCGCTCACCGTGTTCGGCGATCACCCGGGCGCACCACTGCGGGTTCTCCAGCGCCGCGGTCCCCAGGTTGACCCGCGCGCATCCGGTCGCCAGCGCGGCCTGCAGCGAGTCGTCGTCGCGGATGCCGCCGGACAGTTCCACGTGCACGTCGAGCTTGCCGATCACCTCGGCGAGCAGCTCCCGGTTGGATCCGCGGCCGAACGCCGCATCGATGTCGACCAGATGCACCCATTCGGCGCCGTCGCGCTGCCAGCCCAGCGCCGCCTCCAGCGCCGAGCCGTACTCGGTTTCGCTGCCAGCGCGGCCCTGCACCAGACGCACCGCCTGCCCGTCGACCACGTCCACGGCGGGCAACACCATCAACGGCATCGCTACAGCCCTTCGACCCAGTTGCTCAGCACGGCCGCTCCGGCGTCGCCGCTTTTCTCCGGATGGAACTGGGTGGCGGCCAGCGCCCCGTCCTCGACCGCGGCCAGAAACGGCACCCCGTGGGTGGTCCAGGTCAGCAGCGCCGCAGAGCTGCCCTCCCACCGCTGGGCGGCATAGGAGTGCACGAAATAAAACCGGGCGTCCTCGGGCAGGCCCTTGAACAGCGCCGTGCCCGGCGCCGCGGCCACCACATTCCAGCCCATGTGCGGCACCACCGGGGCGTCGAGCCGGGTCACCGCGCCGGGCCACTGCCCGCAACCCGCCGACTCCACCCCGAACTCCACCCCCCGGGTGAACAGGATCTGCATCCCCACGCACACCCCCAGCACCGGTCGCCCGGCGGCGACCCGCTCGGCGATCACCTGCTCGCCGCCGATGGCGCGCAGCCCGCTCATGCAGGCCTGGAACGCACCGACGCCGGGCACCAGCAGCCCGTCGGCCGCCGCCGCGGCCGCACGATCGGCGGTCACTTCCACCGAGGCGCCCACCCGCTGCAGCGCGCGCTGCGCCGAGCGCAGGTTGCCCGAGCCGTAGTCGAGCACCACCACCGACTTCATAGGGCGCCTTTGGTGGACGGCACCCCCGACACCCGCGGGTCGGGTTCGACGGCGTGGCGCAGCGCGCGGGCGACGGCTTTGTACTGCGCCTCGGTGATGTGGTGCGGGTCGCGGCCGTAGAGGACCCGCACGTGCAGCGCGATGCGCGCGTTGGACGCCAGCGTCTCGAACACGTGCCGGTTGACGACGGTGTGATAGGGCACTCCGCTTCCGGTGATCGTGACGTGCCGCAGGTGGTCCGGCTCCCCGGTGTGCACACAGTAGGGCCGGCCGGACAGGTCGACCGCGGCGTGCGCCAACGTCTCGTCCATCGGGACGAAGGCGTCTCCGAAGCGCCGGATGCCCGTTTTGTCGCCGAGCGCGCGGTCCAGCGCCTGGCCGAGCGTGATCGCGGTGTCCTCGATGGTGTGGTGGCCCTCGATCTCGACGTCGCCGGTGGCGCGGACGGCCAGATCGAAGCGGGCGTGGGTACCCAGCGCGGTCAACATGTGGTCGTAGAAGCCGATTCCGGTGTCGACGTGCACCTGCCCGGTGCCGTCGAGGTCCAATTCGACGACGACGCTGGATTCGGCGGTGCTGCGTTCCACGCGCGCGCGGCGGCCTGTGGTCATGACGCTCCCAGTGATCCTTGTGGTGCCGAGCCATCGCGCCCGGCGTTGGTCCCTTGTGGCTGGGCCAACTCGGTGGCGGCGATGCGCGCGCTGACGTCTAAGAACACGGTGTTCTCTTCGGCCAGGCCGATGGTGGCGCGCAGATAACCGGGGATGCCGACGTCGCGGATCAACACCCCGTCCTCCAGGTAGCGCTGCCAGGCGGCGGGCGCGTCGGCGAATCGCCCGAACAGCACGAAGTTGGCGTCGCTGGGCACGACCAGGAAACCCAGGCCGCTCAGCGCCGCGCTGACGCGTCGGCGCTCGGCGATCAGCCTCGCCACGCTGGCCAGGGTCTCATCGGCGTGGCGCAGGGCGGCCCGGGCGGCGGCCTGGGTGATGCACGACAGGTGATAGGGCAGCCGCACCAGCAGCATCGCATCGATCACCGCGGGCGTGGCAATCAGGTAGCCCAGCCGGCCGCCGGCGAACGCGAACGCCTTGCTCATGGTGCGGGTGACGATGAGCTTGCTCGGGTATTCGGCGATCAGCGTCACGGCGCTGGGTGGTGTCGCGAATTCGCCGTAGGCCTCGTCGACGATCACGATCCCCGGCGCCACGTCGAGCAGCCGCCGCAGCTCGTCCAGCGAGATACTCTGCCCGGTCGGGTTATTGGGGCTGGTGATGAAGACCACATCGGGGTGGTGTTCGGCGACGGCGGCGACGGCGGCCTCGATGTCGATGCTGAAATCCTCGGCGCGGGTAGCCTGGATCCATTCCGTGTGCGTGCCGTCGGCGATGATCGGGTGCATCGAATAGGACGGGACGAAACCGATCGCGCTGCGGCCGGGACCGCCGAATGCCTGCAGCAGTTGGTGCAGAATCTCGTTGGACCCGTTGGCCGCCCAGAGGTTGTCCACACCCAGCGGCACACCGGTCTGCGCGCTGACATATGCGGCCAGGTCGGCGCGCAGCGCCACCGCGTCGCGGTCGGGATAGCGGTGCAGCCCGGCCGCCGCCTGCTGCACCGATCGCGCGACCTCCTCGACCAGCGCCGCGGTGGGCGGGTGCGGATTCTCGTTGGTGTTCAACCGCACCGGGACAGCCAATTGCGGTGCGCCGTAGGGGGTTTTGACCCGCAGATCCTCGCGCAGCGGCAAGTCGGCAAGCGTCGGTCGGTCGGTCATCGCTCGAACCGCCGGCGTATCGCCTCGCCGTGGGCGGGCAGGTCTTCGGCCGCGGCCAGCGTGATCACGTGCCCGGACACGTCTTTGAGCGCCGCCTCGGTGTAGTCGACGACCTGCATCCCGCGCAGGAACGTCTGCACCGACAGGCCGCCGGAATACCGCGCACTGCCCGCGGTCGGCAGCACGTGGTTGGACCCGGCGCAGTAGTCGCCCAGGCTCACCGGCGAATACGGGCCGAGGAAGATCGCGCCCGCCGACCGGATCCGGGCCGCGACATCGGCAGCGTCGGCGGTGTGGATCTCCAGATGCTCGGCGGCGTAGGCGTTGACCACGCGGATGCCGGCGTCGAGGTCGTCGACGAGGATGATCGCCGACTGGGCTCCCGACAGGGCCGTGCTCACCCGCCGGCCGTGCACAGTGGTTTCCAGCTGGGCGGCCAGCTGCTCTTCGACCGCGTCGGCCAACCCCGGGCTGAAAGTCACCAGCACGCTGGCGGCCATCTCGTCGTGTTCGGCCTGGCTGATCAGATCCGCGGCCACCTGCGCGGGGTCGGCGGTGTGATCGGCCAGGACGGCGATCTCGGTGGGCCCGGCTTCGGCGTCGATACCGACCCTGCAGCGGCAGAGCCGCTTGGCCGCGGTGACGTAGATGTTGCCGGGCCCGGTGATCATGTCCACCGGCGCCAGCTCGGCGCCGTCGGTGTCGGTACCGCCGTAGGCCAGCAACGCCACCGCCTGCGCCCCGCCGACCGCCCAGACCTCCTCGACGCCCAGCAGCCGGGCCGCGGCCAGGATGCTCGGGTGCGGCAGGCCGTCGAAGGCCGCCTGCGGCGGGCTGGCCACCACCAGGGAACCCACCCCGGCGATCTGTGCGGGCACCACGTTCATCACCACGCTCGACGGGTAGACGGCGTTGCCGCCGGGCACGTACAAGCCCACACGCGCGACCGGAACCCAGCGCTGGGTGACCGTCGCGCCAGGCCCCAGTGACGTCGTCACGTCGGCGCGGCGCTGGGCGGCGTGCACGGCGCGGGTACGCTCGATCGCCACCTGCAGCGCGTCGCGAACATCGGCGTCGAGCCCGGCCAGCGCGGAATCCAGCTCGGTTGCCCGCACCCGCACCACCGCCGGGCGCACCCGGTCGAATGACTCACCGAAGTCCAGTGCGGCCACCGCCCCGCGCTCGGCGACCGCCTCGACGATCGGCCGCACCGTGGGCAGGGCGCCGTCGACGTCGACGCCGCCGCGCGGTAATACCGCCCGCAGCCGCGCCGCCGACAGCTCGGCGCCGCGCAGGTCGATGCGGGCCATCACGGTCATGCTGACGATTGTCCCCGATCGGCGCAACGGGCTGTGCTCGCGGGGCGGCGCACGACGGGCCCGGCGGGTGGCCAGCACAATCCGGGTCGATCAAACCGGTCAATTCTGCCGGCTTGATACCCTCAAGCCCGTCGCGCCACCGGTACCGGCCCGGCCCATCACCACAGCCCCGCCACGTCTTCGGGTTCGGCGCCGCTGGGCAAGGAGATGGTGGCAGTGACTTTGTTGGTGAACCCGTTGATCACCGACACTTGATCAGTCCCGTAGTCGGTGACATAGACGGTATCGGTGTTCGGATCGACCGTCACTGCACCCGGGTCGCTGCCGCTGGGCAGCGAGATGTTGGTGATACCGGTCGAGTCGAAAACCGACACTTGGTTGGTCCCGGAATCGGCGACGTAAACATAATTGGTGTTCGGATCGACGGCCACGCCAACTGGTTCGTCATACTCGGATAGTCCGATCTGAGTGATATTTCCGACGGTGGTGGTGGAGGTGCCGCATCCGCAGCCGACATAGACCGTATCCGACGACGGATTAACCGCCACCCCATATGGCCCATATGGCTGGTTCAACTGGTAGGTGGAGACGCTGGCCCCGTTAATGGACGCCACGTCACCCGTCCCAGACTCGGTGACATAGACATAGCCGGTACTCGGATCAACCGCCACCCCATACGGCATCGTGGTGCCGCCTAAGCTGATGTTGGAATGGATCGTGTTATCGCCGCCGTCGATCACCGACACCTCACCGGGTCCTGAGTCGGCGACATAGACTGTATTGGTGTCCGGATTCACGGCCACCCCATACGGGTCACTATCCGCGAAGCCATTATCGAGGGGGAGGGCGATCGTGGCGGTGACGGTGTTATTGGCCCCGTCGATCACGGAGACCTCGCCGCTGAGGAAGTCGGTGACGTAGATAGTGCCGGTGTCCGGATTGACCGCCACCCCGAACGGATCACTCCCACTGGGTAGGGCGATGGTGGCGACGATCGCGTTCGTGTTCGCGTTAATCACCGACACTTCATTCGTTCCGTAATCGGTTACGTAAAGGGTGGGTATCCATGCTCCTCCTGCACCGCCAGCGCCACCGCTACCTCCTGGCCCACCTGCACCGCCCAAGAAGCCGTAAGGTGATGCCCCGGGTTGCCCGGCCTGACCGGCAGCGCCAGATATTCCAGTCCCGCCGTTGGCGCTTGCCCCACCCGTGCCACCAGTGCCACCAGCACCCCCATCACCGCCAGCGCCACCAACACCGGCAGCGCCGGCCTGGAACCCGGTAGCCAGCGCCTTACCCCCAGCACCCCCATCACCACCAGCACCCCCGGCACCCCCATCACCACCATTACCGCCGTTACCGCCGGCCGCCCCCGCTGTGGTCGCATCAACCCCATCAGCCCCAGTACCGCCAGCACCCCCATTGCCGCCCTGCCCCCCGGCACCCCCATTACCGCCGTCACCGGCATCGATCCCCCCATTACCGCCAGCACCCCCATTACCGCCATTACCCCCAGCAGTCCCAGTACCGCCATCCCCGCCCGGCGTGCTCGCATCAGCCCCATTAACACCGGCCAGCCCAACACCCCCAGCACCCCCTGTACCGCCGTCACCGTAATCCCCACCATCACCGCCAGCACCCCCATTACCCCCAGTCGGATGCGCCGCCGTCCCGGCAGCACCAGCCCCCCCAGCACCCCCATTGCTCAACACCGTCGAGTCAGCACCCGCGCTGCCACTGGCCCCGGTGGTCGACCCCTCCCCACCGGCACCGCCGGCACCGCCGACCCCATCATCACCACCGTCGCCGCCGGCACCACCCGTGCCATCCCCACCATCGGCAAACGAGCCCGCCGCCCCGCTACCGCCGTGGGCGCCCGCAGCACCACCAGCACCCCCATTACCACCAGCGCCACCAACACCGGCAGCGCCGGCCTGGAACCCGGTAGCCAGCGCCTTACCCCCAGCACCCCCATCACCACCAGCACCCC